>CAZMGY010000039.1:0-3501 GCA_964565945.1 uncultured bacterium | reverse complement strand
CAAATGAGGTTTAATCTTTTGCTCATAAAAGGCCTTACCCTTCTCGGCATAGCCCGCCATGTCCGCCTGATGACTAGTGTAAGCGTCTTGGACGCCGTTAGGATCATTACTCCAAAAATCAATCAACTCCATTTGAAGCCGTCCCAAGTAGTTAGAAGAATCTTCCGAATCTTGAGGGTTGGGCGCATACTCTTCTGGACAAAAACCCCAAAGCGCATCAACGTTCGAGGATCCAACAATAACCGTTTCCTTCAGATTCATTAACATATCTTTATACTCTGGGACTGAAAACTTATGCCACAAAGCTTCACGCATACTCTGAAACTTACGTCCCTCATCCCAAATTTTAATCTCCTCTGCACTCAATTTGTATTTTTCTCCCAATATAAGCGCCGCGTTGGGAGTCTTAGCCTTTCTCACATCATCAAAAGCCTTGCGATTAATATTCCAAAATTTCATTGCGTTGTAATAGTGCTCCGCCGACAGCCATGAAAAAACTTCTTTCTTCCCACCCTCACCCCAAGTCATTGAAACCTTAAACAATGGAGCTCTATCTGAACGCATGTAAGAATTAGACAACAAGTAATGTTCGCTACCTTGAGCGTACGCATCCACCACCGGCATCTGATCATCCATCATCAAATGATCCACATCATGCACAGGTCTTTCATTACGCCACTGTTTTGCTTTTCGATTAACTATTGGGCTTGAAGCCCCAAAGTTCTCGAGCTCTCCCTGCTCTTCTATAATTATCGAATCCGTGCGCTGGGCCCAACTCTTTGCAGAAGAAATCCCAGACTTGGAGGCCCGTGACATATCTTTTTTCACCTTCAAACCCTTGGATGACTCCGAAGGTGAGTTCTCAAGAATAGTCTCATCAGTATCCAGAACCTCCTCCTCATAAGAACTATCCGAAAGATTTTTATGATCATTCCTATAAAGATCCTCCACTGCAAAACTTGCCGTATCAGATTTCACCTCTTGATAACTCTCCCGATAACTATTCTCCCACACTTCCCTCAGTGCTAAACTATTCTTGTCCACAGAAGATCCGCTCTCTGAAAAACTAGCCGAAGATTCGTCTCTGTTTTTATCGCTACCTCTATCTAAAGAGGCTCCCTCTATCTGAGACAATTGACTTTCTGGAGCTAAAGCCATTAGATAGGGTGTGTTGAATAAAAATTGAAATATAAGAAAAGTCGTAGTTAAAATTCGTATAAACACTTTTAAAAATATCCTTTCTTGGATTGCAAGTTCAGCATTTCTTTAATATTTATAATAACATTATATTCAGTTTAAATGCAATCTTTTTTTCATTGTGACTTATTTTATAATAAATGTCTCCATTCACGTATTCAGGATAAATCCCCAGCCACTGCTCAGTCAAAACCTAAGCGTAAGCGCGGACTTGTAAAACCTCGTTAACATTATTCAAATACCCGCCAACTGTCTCAGCCACATCCTTATCACTATCCATCATTTGTTCAAAAGCCTCCATCCGTCGATCTGTGGATGCTGTATCAGACAAATTCAAAAGAGTCTTAACCATCTCATTTTTATCAAAGGGTTCCTGCGCAATATCTTGTTTCGCCAATTGCTCTTGCAAAGAGGCTTTAGCCTTGGCTTCATCACCCGCTAATTTTAGATTGGTAACTATTTGATCTAAAACAACAGATAAGTGATCACTAACACCAGACTCTTTAGCTAACATAGTGATCTTTTCAGCCCACTTCTCAATCGGTTGCAACTCGCTATATATCCTTTCAAAGTCAACCGTAACCTTGTTTGTATGACTCCAGCGATCAAACAGTTGTTTGAGAGCTCCCAACCCCTTGCGTATATCTACAGCTTTATTTCTCTCCATAATAGCAAAGCATTTAGGCCTGTAGCCTTTTGGCACTTCCAAAATCTTTTCATAAACTCTCTCAAACTGGAGTGTACTCTTTAGAGCATCATTTAAATTTTGACGCAAATTCTTATCCCAACCAGTTCCAGTGCTCATTTCCTGATGCAATACCTCAAAAACATCAATAAGATCTTGGGGATTATCCACATTTTTAAAAATATTCCAAAAGCTCTGCTCCAAATTAATCTTTTCTATCGCATCAAAATTAGAAGCCAACACAACATAAAGATCGATCAAGTGGGCAAATAAACTACAGCTCACATTCAACTGATATTTATTACTGTTCGACAGAGTCTTGAGTAAAGTAATATTGTTGGCCATCACAATCATCCGGCCTTGCATGCGCTGGACATACTCAACATATCCAAGACTTCCTGGTTTGATCGATGATGACACCCTAGGAAAATTTTTAGAGACAAAATCAACCGCCTCCAGAACCTTTCGGGCAGTATTAGGAGTTTCGTCTCGAACAGTTGTATAAAGCCAAGACAAAAAGCCCTCAATTTTAGGAGGCTGATCCCTATTCACATCTTCCGAAAAATGATAAGAACAAAGCCTATTAAGCATCGCCCGGATTGACGCTGGCACACGCTTCATATCACCATAAATCTGTGGCAAAAGTTCAGTCCACTGATACAAGCTCTTTTGAAAACGCACATCACTGAAATAATCAAACATAAGAATTTCTGAAGAATCTCTTTGCTCGGACATTACCAATAAATGATCCTTAAATTTTTTCCAATAATCTTCGCCAGGAATGACGTCAATGGCTTTAAGACGTGTCCAACGATCGTAAAGTTGAAAAACAATGGCATCACGCAAATCTTCACCTTTTAAAAGAGGCGCCTCCAACACAATAGAATACAAATTTTTCTGCACAAAATTGGCAAACGTCCGTCGGGTTTTTCTTTGATTTTCGAACTCGGGTTCAACTTTCTTCCACAAAGTCAACAGCCCTTGCCCAATATCGACCATATTCTCCAGCTTATTTGCGTTGAGATGCCAGGTATTTTGAATATCAGTATGATGGTACTTCTCAAAAGGTCGCTTCGTCATTGCCGCCAGTACTATACGGAACCAAGAATGTTTTTCTCGCGTATTATCGTTAAGAAAGGCTTGAGATTCATCAATACCCCAAGTGTAATAAGGCAGAAGGTCGGCATAGATTTTCTGAAGATCGACATAATGTGGATCCGAACTAAGCTGTATTCCAAGATATTGATAATTTCCAAAAAGAGGCTTCACATTAAAAGGTTTCACTTCCGTTGACTTCTCACCCAAAGAAAGCAATCTTTTTAGTTTTTGGGTAAATCGAACCAATTGTTTCTTTTCTAAATCTCGTTGTCCAAGTTTAAAAGCGATGTACTGAGTGATTCTTCCAATGTCCCCCTTAGAAAACTCAAGTCCCATCTTAGCAACTTCCCCGAGCTTGCCTTCGAGGATAAGCACATGCCTAACACCTCCTTTATCGACCACAACATTCGCTTCTCTAACATCCTTATGCTCGTACACTTTCAAAAGAGGATCTTGGTAAACAGTCGGTAAGTTGTACCCAACAAAACGCTGCTCTTTTTCTTGATCGACTTTAGGAGTTT
>CAZMGY010000038.1:0-19128 GCA_964565945.1 uncultured bacterium | reverse complement strand
TTTTGTTCAAATCCTTGTCGCACATCAAGCGCTGATTTACTGTTCATTTTGCTTAATACTAAATAGCCAGTTGTTCTCTCAACCAAGGTGCCTACGCAAGACTTATTTTGAGAACCTGCAATTAAATCACCTTCCCAGTGATCAGCAATCATTCTATTGTCAATCTCTTTAGGTCTATGGCAAATACGTTGATTGACTTCTGGTTTTATTGTACTGTAGGTACTACTTTTTGAGCCTTTCGCACCTCGTTTGGATTTACTTCGTCGTAATGAATGGAGAGATATTGTCAAATCTGGTGTTTGGCCAGCTGATCAAGCGACAATATGATCATCCTTTATTACCTCAATTCCATCTTTAAATTTTACTCCAGTTATAACTTTTCCCAGTGAACTAAATCCTCTTAAGCGTTTCCATTTTTTCTCTGCACATTGTCCAAGCTTAAAAATCATACTCAACATGCCGTCTCTTGAAAGGCATCCTTTAGCCCTTTTAGTTCTGTGTCTGATCGTTCCAAAGCTCGACTCTATATCGGATTGCTCGTTCTTATGCTTTGCCACTGAAGAGCTGGGAAAGCATAAAATGCCAGTAATTCTGTACGATCCTTTTCTAAGTTTTCAGACACTTTGGGGAATTTATCTTTATAACTTCTGACAAAATTATCAAAAGCAATTTCAGCGTCTTCCTTTTTTTCAGCTTGCCAAATATCATGTAATTTACTTTTAACCTTCTCCTGTGAAGCCTTTGGAAGTCGATTTAATACATTCATCATCTTATGCATCCATCATCGCTGATGCTGAGTTTCGCTATAAACCTCATCCATTGCTGACCAAAATCCCATCGCACCATCTCCGATAGCAAGTTTTGGTGTATTCATTCCTTGAGATTTTAGCTTTAAAAGAACCTCTCTCCAACTCTGGGTTGACTCTCTTACTCCATCCTCAATTGCTAGAAAATGCTTCTCTCCTCGATCGTTAACACCGATTATAACGAGTGTACAATAGCTTATCCTTTTCACCTCTTAGTCCACTGTAAACTCCATCTGCCCAAATATAAACCCACTTGTCATCACTAAGGCTGCGTTTATTCCACTGATCATATTCAGCAGACCAAGATTTCTTAAGCCTAGCAACAGTATTGGCAGAGAGACCCTTGGCATCTTTACCAACGAGAACCTCAAGAGCATTACCCATCTCTCCTGTTGAAATTCCTTTCAAGTAAAGCCATGGCAGTGCTGCTTCAAGTGACCTAGTTTTTCTCACATATGGAGGAACAAGAGCAGATCTAAAGCTAATTGCTTCTCCAGACTTTGATCTTACTTTTGGAATTTTTACTGTGACTGGGCCTATTCCTGTTTGTAACTCTCGCTCAGGATAGTAGCCATTTCTTACTAATGCTGCCTTTCCATCGGGTGTTAGATGCTCTAGGTGCTCTTTTAAAAGTTCTTGGAGTTCTAATTCAACCGCATTTGCTATTAAATCTCTCGCACCATTTTTTCACATTTCTGTTAGTGGGTCAGATAATTTTTCTTGATCTTCTAGGTTAATAACGTTATTCTGATTCATGGTGGCACGTCTCCTTGGTTGTTTTTTTTTGCACTTAAATCAACCAGATGTGCCGCTATTTTTCAACTCTTAAACACTAGATTCAGTTATATCTCCCTCAGGATAGTGGGCATAATTTAGATTATTACCCTGCCCGTCATAATCAAACAAGGTAAAGAGCCGAATAAACGGTTTCTGAACCTGTTTATTTTTCTCCTGCACAAAATCGCTGTTTAATTCTTTCATACCACCGCCTCAACCAATGAAATATTAAAGTCATACCCTCCACCTTTAAAGAGAAAATGACCGCCCTTGAGACCGAGATTACCCGCATTGAAAGCCAACTGAGCAAATAACTGCAAGCCCAAAAGCGTATCGCCCAAATGAACGCCCATTCCGGCGAGTTTCTGCACCACAATATCCGCTTTGCCATGCAGTATCTGGACAAGGCCCCGGCTGAAGCCCAAAAGAGCCTGTTTAAAGCCCTGATCAAAGACATTATCATTTATGAAGATAAAATCGCGATAAACATGTTTATCAGCAACCCGCTTGAGCAGGTTGTGACTCAAGAACAACTCCAAAAAGACAAACGCCCCGCAGAAATGTGCGAGGCGTTAACCGTTTCAGCCTCTAGTTCGGCTGATTGTCAAGATTGGCTCCCCGAACTGGATTCGAACCAATAACCAAGTGGTTAACAGCCACCTACTCTACCATTGAGCTACCGAGGAGCAAACCTAAATTGTTAATGAACAGTGGTGCTAATAAATTGCTTAATGTCCACTATTCCATCTTGCTCAATTGAGCGAAAGAGACCTTTAGATATACCAAAATCGTCAGATACTGTCAAACAATAAATGATAAGACTTTCTAAACGTTTGACTGCTTTGCCTTTAGAAACATCCTGAATAGACAAGTCAAATTCGGGGCATCGTGCAATGATGGTGTTGGAACCATGCTCTTCAACTACGATGGATACTTGAAAGTTTTTAGATAACCAAGGATTGTTATTGTAAAATTGCATAAAATCTCCTTATCGCCTCGTAGCACCATGCGAAGCTTATTATAACATATTAGGTGGATGCGGATCCTGTTCCTGTGTTCGACAGTAACGCTTAGGCTCCATGGCAAGCAAACTGCGGAAACCTATGATGATTACAAGGATAGTGGTACAATATATTTTAAAGATCTAAAGCTAAGAGGTGTCTCATGTTGCGTATGTATGTGCTGGTTATTTTGGGTTTGGTGATGACGTTTAATGTGCAAGCCGAAGTGATTCAATTGCTCAACGGTGATCAGCTTACTGGGAAAATCACTAGCGCAAGCGAGTCCGAGCTTGTGCTTCAGCATGAGTTGTTCGGCGATGTGACGATTCCTAAGGATAAAATTATAACGGCCTCCTGGAAAATTATTCACTCATCGTATAAAGAGGCTTGGGCTAACTCCCTTCAAGAGAAGCAACATTGGAAAGGTAATGTGAGTTTTGGTTATAGCTTCAGTAAAGGAACTAGCAACAAACAGAGCTGGAATGGTCGCTTGCTCCTTAAAAGGACGTATACCGATAAGGTTCACACCCTCAAGTGGGATCAATATCAATTAATCAATGAGGGGCATAAAGAAGAACAAAAGTGGTCGGCACTCCTTGAGCAGATTAATCCTTTGGAGGAATCTCAATGGTTCACCTCTTATCAGCTTGGTGCCGATCACGATCGATTTGCTAATATCAATTACCGTCTGATTCCTTCTTTGGGTATCGGTTACCATTGGATTGATACCGACAAAACCTGTTTACGTTTGAGAACATCAGCCGCATGGCAGTTGACAAACTTTTACGATAATACCGATTCAAAGGGTGAATTCATTTTAGTTCCAGGGCTTAACGTGGAGATGGTTGTCTGTAAAAACGCAACCTTAGTTTTCGATGCAGCGATTTATCCTTCCTTTGATAGGGATGATGGATATCGTGTCAAAGCCGAGCTATCTTTAATAACGCCGATTAGTAACAAGATGTCTTTTAAATTAAGTGTGATTGAGGAGTATGATTCAAATCCTAGACTGAATGCCTTTGAAAATGATATTAAACTCAATTCATCGCTGGTGTATCACATCTAACCTTTCAACGTTTTGAGTATTTTATGATTACCATTCAAGACATATCTAAATCGTTCGGAAACCAAGTATTGTTCGAAGAAGCTTCGTTTCATATGAATGCTGGCGATCGTATTGGGCTAATTGGACTCAATGGTCATGGTAAGAGTACCTTGCTTAAAATCATTACAGGGCAGGAGCAACCTGACGAAGGGAGTATTAAAGTTCCTAAAGGTTATCGTTTAGGTTACTTATCCCAGCATATGGAATGTTCGCAAGCAACGGTTTTGCAAGAGGCCTGTTGGGGCTTATCCGATGAACTCCAGGGAGAGACTTGGAAGATTAAAAAAGCTCTCTCGGGTTTAGGGTTTCAGGATGCCGATTTTGAAAAATCGCCTCAAGAGTTTTCTCATGGTTATCAAATGAGAATAGCCTTGGTACGTGTGCTTGTTTCTAAACCTAATTTGCTCTTGCTTGATGAGCCCACCAACTTTTTAGATATCCTTTCGATTCGTTGGCTCAAACATTTTTTGAAGCAGTGGCCTGAAGAATTATTTTTAATCAGTCACGATCGCAGTTTTATGGACAATATTATTACCCATGTGGTGGGAATTCATCGCCAACAGATTCGTAAAATGAAAGGGCCGATTGGGCAGTATCAGCAACAAATAAATCTCGAAGAAGAGGTCTACGAGCGTGAGCGAAAAAATGCCTTGAAGGTGCGTCAAAAAGAAGAGGAATATATTCAGAAGTATCGCGCTAAGGCACGCCGTGCGAGTCAAGTTCAATCGCGGGTCAAGCGCTTGGAAAAGGCCGAAATTAAGGATAGATTGCATCAAGTGAAGTATTTGTCATTCGATTTTCTATCGAAACCTTTTCCGACAAAGTATGTGGGCAAATTAGAAAATCTTACCTTTGGCTATGATCCGAACCGGTTGATTGTCGATCAGATATCGATGGATATACTCTACGGTGAAAAGGTGGGGATTATTGGGCACAATGGGGCTGGTAAGTCAACTTTGCTAAGTTTAATGGGACAAGAACTCGCCCCCCTCCAAGGGTCCGTGAAATGGCACTCTCAAATCAGTTTCGGTTACTTTGATCATCGTCAGGTTGAACACCTTAATCCAGATTTGACTGTAGAGCAAACGGTGGCGGAGTGTTTGGTCGATAGTCGCCCTGGAGAAGCACGGCACATTTGTGGCGCTATGATGTTTAGCGGTGATGCCGCTCTCAAAAAAGTGGGCGTGCTTTCTGGGGGAGAAAAGATTAGGGTTGTGATGGCCCAAGTGATTGCAACGTCAAATCAAGTCCTTTTGCTCGATGAGCCAACTCATCACTTGGATCTACCTTCATGTCAAGCTCTCATAGAGGCCACACAGCGCTTTGCGGGGACTGTTTTTGTGGTGACTCACGATGAATACTTCTTGAGTCAAGTGGCCACCCGTTTGATTGTGTTTCGTAAAGGAGAGGTGCTTTTTTTTGACGGAGGCTATGATGATTTTTTGAAGCAAGTGGGTTGGGACGAAGATGCGGTATTTCTTAAAGATAATCGGTCAGATAAACCTAGTGTTAATAAAAAAGACCAGCGGCGCACGAGGGCCGAGCAATTGCAAAAGCGGAATGCCATTTTGAAGCCTTTGCAAACAAAGATTACGCAAACCGAGCAAGTGATTCAAGATTTAGAAATTAAACAAAAACACTTGAATGAGCTTATGATTGAGGTATCGCAAACCCAAGATGTCCAAGCGATCACCCAGACAAACGTGGATTTACAGCAAGTGAGTCAAGAAGTTGAAAATTTGTACGAAAAGTTATTTGGGCTGCAAGACACAGTGGAGCAGCTAAAACAAGAGTTGTGATTGGGGATGGGTTCAGGCTTATGTGTTTAGAGTACTTGTGGTGCTGAGAGGACTAATGGTGTACAATCACTCTTGTGGAGTTTGGTATTAGCCGAGCGAATGTGTTTAATTCAAAATAAGGACTAGTTTATTATGAATAAAGGACTTCTTGTATTAGCTGTTGTTTCTTTGGGTGTGGCTGGGTGTTGTGGCTCTGGTCATGGTTATGGTTCCAAAAAAGGCCCTTGGTGCCACAAGCGTGGAGCCAAAAAAGTTTGTCCCTCTAGTTACACCAAAGCTTGTCCTTCTAATTGCGTCAAAGCTTGCTGTGCAAAAAAAACTTGCGGTGCCAAGAAAACTTCTCCCTCTGGTTACGCCAGAACTTGCGGTTCTTAGTAGTAACACCAAAAAAGAACCTCTGTTATCTTGCTTCTCAGCATTCAATCTAACAGAGGTTTTTTTATGGAGTAACCTAACCGTTTGATATCCAAAATCTTACAAACTTCTTCGGTAATCAGACCTTCAAGCTCTTTCATAACAAAGGTTCCGCGTGCAGTTCTTTGAAAGTGATCTAGCTATAATTAAAAAATAGTCCAAAATTCATTTTGATTCGTTGCCTTATGAATATCAAATTGCTCTGGTCTGGAGGTTCGTGAATGTTTCTGGAAGAGATTGAGGTATGATAGAGGTTGATGGAGAGACTAAATTTTGGACAAGGAAAACAGACTTATGGCAAATCCTGTTGCAACCATAAAAACGAGTGTTGGAACAATGAAATTAGAACTTTTCGAAGATGTGGCGCCGATCACGGCTGGCAATTTTATTCGCCTGGCTGAAGAAGGCTTTTACAATGGCATCGTATTTCATCGCGTGATTAAAGATTTTATGATTCAGGGAGGATGCCCTGAAGGTCATGGCATCGGTGGCCCTGGGTATACAATTGAAGACGAGTTTGGCGAAGGTTTGCATCACGATCGCAAAGGAATTTTATCGATGGCCAATGCGGGACCCAACACTGGAGGATCGCAATTTTTTATCACCTTGGTTCCGACACCATGGCTCGATGGTAAACATGCTATTTTTGGTGAGTTGATCGAGGGTGAGGCTGTCTTAACCAGCATCGGTAATACCGAGACGGGGTTTCAAGATCGTCTGATTGAGAATATCGAAATGCTTTCTGTTACTATTCAAACATCTTAATGACCACTGCGATACATACAGCTCCATTAACAGAGGGGCCAGTGGGACTAACATTGGTTCGAATGACCGTGGCGATGTTTTGGGGTATTTTAGCTGTGATTTCGTTCCAGGTGGCGGACGCTTTGTTCGTTGGTCAGTTAGGAACAGAGTCCTTGGCCGCTCTGAGTTTCACCTTTCCAGTGGGCATGATTTTGACCAACTTAGCGATTGGCTTAGGAATTGGGACATCCTCACTGCTCTCCAAAGCCCTGGGGCGAGGCGATAGCTCGCTTGTGCATCGTTTAGGAACCTACGCCCTCTCTTTGTCTTTGATGATTGGTGTGGTTGTTGCCTTTTTGGGCTATCTATCAATCGATCCTTTGTTTCGTCTTCTGGGTGCGAGCGAAAATCACTTGGTGATCATTCGGGAATACATGAGCCTAGTGTATGCCATTTTCCCTTTGATGGTTTGCATTATTGTGGCCAATTTTGCGATGTGCTCTTTGGGAGAAATTCGTTTACCCGCTCGCTTGATGATTTTGTTAAGTGTGATTAATATTGTTTTGGACCCTTTTCTAATTTATGGCTGGGGGTTTTTCCCCAAATTTGGTGTGACTGGGGCGGCATTGTCCTCCTTGGTGGCCGAAATGATTATCTTTCTCGTTTCGTTAAGGATTGTTTTGACCCAAGTGCCTTTATTGACGCGTCATCAGTTGAGTGTCCCCGAATTTGTGAAAAGTATGCACGATTTCACTAAGGTTGGTTTGCCAGCGGCTATTGCCAACATGGTGATCCCCTTTTCTTTGGGCGTGGTGATGACAATAATAGCTAGTTATGGAGATGAAGCAGTGGCGGCTTTTGGGGTGGCAACGCACATCGAGACGTTTTCGCTGATTTTGCCTTTGGCCTTGTCGTCCGTGCTAGGACCTTTTGTCGGCCAAAACTGGGGAGCCGCAAAACCTGAGAGAATTCATCATGCACTCAGTCTTGTGATACGATTCTGTATGTTTTGGGGGCTAGCTTTCGTGCTGATTCTAGCTGTGGCTGGGGGGATGATTGTACGCCTTTTTGATGCGGATCCTCAGGTTGTAGCGATAGGTCAAAGTTATTTTTGGATCGTACCTGTGAGTTACTTGGGTTATAGCGTGGTGATGAATGTAAGCGCGATGTTCAATGCTTTGGGGCGCTCTTTGCCAACATTGTTGCTTTCTTGTTTGCGAATGTTTGTTCTCTATATTCCACTTGCCTATGCTCTGCAACTCTATACAGGCCTCGAGGGTATTTTTTGGGCAGCGTGTTTGGCCAACATGATTGCTGGAACGGTGGCCTGGTTTTGGCAGCGTAAAACGATCCGTCAGATTCTCTAGAACTACTTTAGTAATCTTTTCTTTGTGAACGCTAGCTATTGATTTTAATCTGAAATCCAGAAATGGCTTCAAGAGACAACGGATCAGGCGCAAAACTTCTCGCTCAACGACAACGGCATCTTGTCGCAATACCTCGTCTGCGTGTGCTTTATTTCAATACATGGCATAATCTAAGTTTTTTGCCGAAAATGTCTGCTCGTTTCAATCGTCTGCTTGTTATAATAAGCCCTTGGTTCGTATTTGTTTTTAAAAGAAAGGAAATGCTATGCCCGAGTGGATCACCAAAGCAGGATTAACAGCTTATCCTCTTATTCTGTGTTCTTTAATTTCTTTAGCCATCGTGGTTGAACGTTGTTTATTTTGGATGCGTCATCGTTCGTCGTGGCACCTTCTGTTAAGAGACAAGATCGTCAGCTATGTTGGTCAAGGTCGTTTGGAAGATGCTCGCCAAGCGGGCAAAGATTCACAAGATTACCTGGTCCGTATTTATTTATTGGGCTTAAACCATCATAAGTTGTCGCTAAGAGGGGCACTCGAAATGGGCATAGAGTACGAGCTTAAAAAGATGACGTGTTACCTTTCGGTATTAGATACGATTATCACCTTAGCGCCTCTATTGGGTATTTTAGGGACGATTTTGGGTGTTATCACGTCGTTTGATGTTCTTGGAGCGGCGGGTCTCGAAGATCCTAAATTGGTTACCGGAGGGATTGCTGAGGCGTTGATTTCGACCGCCATGGGTTTAGGAATTACCATTGTCACGTTGATACCGTTTAATTTCTTTCAATCTTTGGTAGAGCGTCGCGTGAGTGAAATGGAAATCCACGTGACTAATTTTGAACTGATGTATACCAAAGGAACGGGCAACTAGGAGTTGTGATGCCATGAAAATTAAATCGTTTCAGCGTAAAAAAGCCCGTGTCGAAATGATGCCTTTGATAGATACCATGTTTTTGCTTTTGGTCTTTTTCATTTACGCCATGCTTTCGATGGTGGTACATAAAGGGATTGATGTGAATTTACCTAAAGGCGTGACGACAGTCACCGACCGTCAAGATTATCATGTAGTTGTGCTAACTAAAAGTGGTGAACTCTATGTGAATGACGAGCAAGTGACAGAACAGAGTCTATCGCAACATTTGAACGAGCTTTTGCAAACTCCCGAGCAAGCTTCGTTGTATTTGCGCGTTGATCAAGAAGTGCCCCATGGACGTGTGATGCGTGTGATGGATCAATTGCGTTTGTTGGGGATTCATAAAATGTTTTTTGAAATGGAACAACGTGCATGAAGCCAGACCTTTATTTAGGAGTTGGCTTATCTGTGGCGGTGCATGCGGTGGGGTTTTGGGCCTGTCCCGAGCAAGAAATTCCTATGTTTGATATTCAACGAGGAGTAGCTGCAGTAGAGGTGCATTTTGTTCAAGCCGTGAAGCCCAGCACCGAAGATATTTTGCCCGAAGAACGTGAGCTTATTGTCGAAGCAACGGCGCCTGAAGCGGTAGATGCCGATTCCTCTCAAACGGTCGAGCCTGGGGTTGATGAGGAGGTTTTTGTGCCCAAAGAAATTGTCCCAGACCATCGACTGGAACCGTCGCTTCAACCTGAGCAGGTTCTTGCTAAGACAGAAGCTCAACCCAATCTTGTTTCTCCCCAGGTGAGTGAGGTGTCAACCAGTCACCTCAAACATCGTCCCGATATTCTGGCCATTGACGGGAAAGGTCAAGAAAGTGTTTTGGTGAATGACCCTCAAACCAGTATGTCGCAAAAAGAAGAGCGTGATCAAGCCAAGGATCGTCAAGAGGCTCCCCAAGTTAAACCTGTTGGTGCCGAATATCCCCTGGTGAATGGACGTATAGGTCAGGAAAGAGCCGCTTGGCTCAATGTTCAAGTGGATCGGTACGGGATTGTTCAGCATTTTGAACTGGTCAACGTGAATGGTGTGGATGATTTGGACCAAGTGCAAATTCAACATCTGAAAGACTGGCGATTTAATCCCGAAGCGATGAATCATATTCCACGACATGCCTGGGTTGGGCGTGTGATGGATCAACTCAAAGCTTTAGGGGTCGAGAAGGTTTATTTTGAAATGAATGAACCTAAAGAGCCTCTTGTGTCGCAAAAGATAATCGAGGAGAATGCGCACATTTATGCCATGGCCGATGTGGATGAACCAGCCGAGCCTTTATCTCGACAGAACGCAGCACCTAGATACCCTGGTGCTGCGCGTCGTAAAGGGTATCAGGGCGTAGTCGATTTGAAGTTGCACATTAATCCCGATGGTGATGTGGAAGAAATTTCTTTGATTCACAGTTCGGGCTATGATTTGCTGGACCAAGAGGCTCTTGCAGCAGTTGAAATATGGAGTTTTCGTTCTGCACGGTTGAATGGGGTTAATGTGGCTAGCTGGGTTGAGATCCCGATTCGATTTCAACTAGACCAAGATTAGTTTAGCGAAGGACTTGATCTTTGGGCTTAGGTTTGTGATACAGCGGATACCGGTGGAGGCTTTTGATTCCGAAGATGAAGCGCTTACAATAGTACTCAAAAATATGGAACTTAATCAGCTTGAGAAGCAACCATTTGCCACCGAAACTTTTGACTATGTAGTGGCCAATGTTTTTGAAGAGCTTGGGTTGCAACTTAAACAGAAGATCTGTCAGAATCAATGGGCGGCGTTTTATTGTATTCGCAAAACTGTTTGAATTTCTGTATCATACCATCAAAAACATAGTGATGCAGGGGCAGAATACTAAACCAATAGAGTATACTGAGCAATCCTTTTGGTTTAAAGCGGGCTATTGGGGTCATTTGTGTTGTATTTTCGTCAATCGCCTTGAAATTAAACTCTAAGGTGGCTTTGCCTGGGAGTTTCATTTCGGCAACCAAAAATAACTTACTTGAAGGTTCAATGGCGAGCACGTGCCAGAAATCAAGGGCATCACCGACTTTAATATGATCTTGGCTGCGAAGCCCTCTGCGAAGTCCAATACCTCCGAAAAGACGATCGAGAAAGCCTCGCATCCTCCATAGCTAAGTGGCGTGGTACCAACCACGTTTGCCGCCAATGGCTTCGATGCCTTGCCACACTTTGTCTTGAGGGGCGTGGATGATGATAATGCGTTTGTCCATATAATTACTTCCTCCAGCCCCCGAAGGGTTTCCTGCGTAAGTCCATTCAAAGGGATGTACAGTGCCCGAATCGGTCCAATGACTTTCGACATGGTCGCCATCTTTTTTTTGTAAGGCGAAACGGATCACTTCACGGACATATAGAAGTTCTTGCGGGACAATATCTCGGATGGCGTGATTGAGGCAAATAACTTCATTTTTGAAATCTTCTGCCAGAGGAGGTGCGATAACAGCTGGAACAGGTGTGACCAAATGGATCCAATAAAAGCTTAGGGAATGTGCATAATGACACGCTTGCTTAACCCAACCTCCTCTTGATAAGTACGTATCAGATCTTCGTAAGTGAGAATATCTGTTCCCCCAATATCGAAGCTTTTTTGAAGTGCCTGTTCGTTATCGATGGTATGGAGCAAATAGTGGATCACGTTACGAATAGCTATAGGTTGGGAACGAGTGTTGCCCCATTTAGGTATAAGCATCAGTGGTAGCCGTTCAACCAAATAACGCAAAACTTCAAATGATGCACTACCCGAACCTACAATCATAACGGCTCGCAATATAGTCAAAGGGGCTAGACTTTGTTTGAGAATATGCTCGACTTCGTGGCGAGATTGCAGATGAGGGCTTGTTTTAGCAGTGTCTTGACCGAGTCCTCCTAAATAGACAATTGCTTTGGGCGTGTGCGCAGTGATAGCTTGAATCATATTTTCGGCTGCAATCCAATCTGTTTGAGCAAAGTCTTGAATATCTTAAACCATCGAGTGGACAATATAAAAGACATGGTCACAATTTTGGCAGGCTTTCCTGAGCTATTGTTGATCGAGAAAATTTACAGCTATCAGTTCAATCTGGGGATGATTGGCCCAGGGACGGCTCTTAAGGTTGTTTTAAGGAGTGCCTGGTGGCACGGAATCTTTTATAACCCTTTTCAAAGAAGGGCAGGGACCAGGCGACCTCCAACATAGCCTGTTGCACCTAAAACTAAAACACACTTCATAAAGATATTGTAGCAAATCCAGATCTGTTAGGAATAAGAACGTCAACAGACATATCAACAAATCAAGTCTCAATGAGTAACCATCTTTCTTTTGTGTGATAAGCTAGCAACTGTTCGGGACATGATATAATATCGCTTTCTAAATATTTAAGGAGAAGTAACGATGAGTGGACCCCTTGTGGCAGAAGGTGCTGCGGTATCTAGCCCAATGATGTTAAGTAGTTTTTTACCTTTTATTCTTGTTTTTTTGGTGATGTATTTTTTGGTTTTGCGCCCACAGAAACAGAAGCAAAAAGAAATGTCTAAGATGTTATCCGAAATCAAAAAAGGTGACAAAGTGGTTACTCAAGGTGGCCTGATTGGAGTGATTGCTAATCTTAAGGATGATATTATCGTGCTTAAGGTCGGCGAAGGGGCTAAACTTGAAATTTTGCGTAGTGCCATTGTGGCGGTTAGGTAACTTTCATGATTCGGGTAAGTATTGTTGGTGCCAGTGGTTACACTGGTGCTGAATTAGTTCGTTGGCTTGTGAAGCATCCGCAGGTTCAACGAGCCCATTTGGCGGTTCGCAGGGATCCTCTGCCTGTTTTTTCAGATCTGTTTCCTGAATTTCGCGGAGTGGTGGATCAGAATTGTTTTCCTATGGAGGAATCGCAAATAATTCTCGATGAGTCGGATGTGATCTTTTTTGCCTTGCCACACAAAACAACCATGGATATAATGCCTCAATATTTAGGTCATGACAAACTATTGATTGATTTGAGTGGTGATTACCGCTTGAAAGATGCCAATGTGTACCGGGAGTCTTATGGTGTCGACCATCAAGATCAAGGAAACTTAGGTACATTCACCTACGGATTGAGCGAGATTTACACCGAAGCTATTCGCTCGGCCAAAACGATTGCCAATCCTGGCTGTTTTCCTACTGGAGCACAGTTGGCTTTATATCCTTTTTTAAAAGAGAAAGTGATTAAACCCACTGGCATTATTATTGATGCCAAAACTGGTGTGAGTGGTGGTGGCAAGACTCCTCAGCAAGGCTTTCACTTTCCTGAGTGCGACGAAAATTTTAAAGCTTATAAGATGGGTGCGCATCCGCATGAACCCGAGATTGAACAAAGTTTAAGCGATGCCTCGAATGTTGTCACTGATGTTTTGTTTGTTGCACATTTGGCACCGATGATTCGGGGTATTTATAGCACGATTTATACCGAATTAACGCAAGATTTGTCTGAAGATGCGCTGCATCAACTGTTGCAAAAAACTTATGCAGATAAGCCTTTTGTGAGAGTCTTGTCTTATGGTGTTTCTCCAGAAGTAAAACATGTGGCTCATTCAAATTTTTGCGATGTTTCATGTGTTAAGGTTGGTCAAACATTGGTGCTTATGTCGGCGATTGATAATTTGGTTAAGGGAGCAGCTGGTCAAGCGGTTCAAAATATGAACATAGCTTTAGGTTTCGAGGAAACGACTGGTTTGTTATGAAACCACTTGAAGGATTAACTTACCCCAAAGGCTTTCGCGTGGCTACGGGCTTCGCGAAAATTAAAAGTCAAGGCCCCGATATGCTATTGTTGGTGGCTAATCAACCAGTAACAACTTGTGCAATGTTCACCACCAATCAGATGAAAGCGTCATCGGTTATTCTGGGAGCTGAAACATTGGCTGTTTCCAAAAATCAAGCTCAGGCAATTTTGGTGAACAGTGGTAATGCCAATGCGGCGACGGGTACCGAAGGAGTGCAGGACACCAGGGATTTGATCCATACCGTGGCCAATGCCTTACAAATCGATTCTTCTTATGTGTTGATGAGCTCGACAGGGATTATCGGTGAGAGATTGCCTGTGCCTGCAATGCAAAGTGAGATTCAAGCAATGGTCTCACAATTGTCTGATCAAGATAGCGATAGCTCGCAAGCGATTCTCACCACCGACACTTGCACCAAAACCTACAGCTGTTCGTTTGTGTTGGGAGAGGATGAGGTGCGAATCAGTGGGATTGCCAAAGGTTCTGGAATGATTCATCCCAACATGGCCACCATGCTAAGCTACATCACCACAGATATCCATATAGATGCCACATTATTGGAGTCTATTTTTCGGGATTGTGTCCAAAAGTCTTTTCATTGTATCACTGTGGATGGAGATCAAAGCACCAACGATACAGTGATATTGATGGCCAGTGGTTTATCATCTTCGTCATTGGTGACAGACACCTCTAGCGTGGAAGCGACAACATTTTGTGAACATCTTTTTGTTCTTATGCAGGAGCTTGCCAAAGACATTGTACGCGATGGTGAGGGAGCAAGTAAGTTTATTACCGTCAAAGTGACTGGTGCCGCTTCGGATGAAGATGCCTATAAGGTTGCGATGGCGATTGCGCAGTCGTCTTTAGTAAAGACCGCTATGTTTGGCTGCGACCCAAATTGGGGTCGGATTGTGGCGGCGGCCGGATCTGCTGGAGTTGTTTTTGATCCTGCGCAAGTGACCTTGTCTTTGCAAGACCAGGTGCTATTGCAAAACAACACTTTGGTGACCACCAAAGAGGCGTTGAAGTCTGAGATGAAAGAATCTAACCTATTGATTCATATAGACTTAGCTTTAGGTCAATCTCAATCGGAATGTTGGACTTCGGACCTTAGTTATGATTATGTCAAAATCAATGCTGAATATTATACTTGATTATTAAACAATAAAAGGGGCTGTCCCAAATAATATGAAAATCATGTTATTTGAGACAGCCCCTAAGACTTTTGTTGGAGTGAATGACATGGATAAATTAATTACCAAAGTCTCTGTTCTTTTGGAGGCTTTACCTTACATTAAAAGGCTTTACGATAAAATTGTCGTTATTAAGTTTGGTGGGAGCACCATGTCTGCGCCCCATGTGATTCAAGGTATTCTCGAAGATATTGTCTTTATGAAATTTGTGGGCATGAAGCCTGTGATCATTCATGGCGGTGGTCCCGCCATCAGTGAAGCCCTGAGGATTCGTGGTATTCAGCCTGAATTTATCAAAGGGATGCGGGTGACCGACCGTGAAACGATGGATATTGTGGAAGAAACCTTAATGGACACTATTAATGCGATCTTGGTTAAGCAGTTAAAGTCCTTAGGGGCTGAGGCGCAAGGCTTGAGTGGTAGGGATAATCATTTGATGGAAGTAGAAAAACTTCGCATGTTTGTAGAACCTAATAAAGGTGAAACACAGCCCAAAGAAGTTGATTTGGGTTTTGTGGGTCAAGTAAAGCACGTGCACACCGATGTTCTGCATAAAGTTTTAGCAGAGAACCAAATCCCTGTGATTGCACCCATTGGGATGGGTGCTGATGAACTAAGTTATAATATCAATGGGGATGTGGTTGCAGGTGAAATTGCCGCTGCTTTGCATGCTCAAAAATTAGTTTATTTGACCGATGTCGAAGGTATTTTAAAGCAAGTGGACGATCCTTCATCGTTGATTAGTACGATTCATGAACCCGAAATTGAAATGCTGATTCAGCAAGAGGTAATTAAAGGAGGGATGATTCCCAAGGCTAAGTCATGTTTAAAGGCTATGAATGATGGTGCCAAGAAGGGTCACATTATTGATGGCCAGGTGAGTCATTCTTTGCTGTTAGAGATTTTTACCGATCAAGGGGTTGGCACCGAAATTGTACCGTAATTATGTGTACGTCATCCTCTGACCAAGTCACAGGATGGCGAAAAACACAAAAACCGTCAGGCTGTGGCTTAACCTGGTATCCAAGTATTTGAAAGGGAAGAATCATGAGTTTAGAGCAAATCTTTAAAGACTGTGTGTTGCCAACCTACAATCGTTACCCCATCACCTTTGTGAAAGGAGAGGGTGTCCGTTTGTGGGACGATCAAGGCCATGAGTATTTGGATTTTTTTTCTGGTTGGGCTGTGTCGAATTTGGGTCACTGTCATCCTCATATTGTTAAGGCTGTGCAAGAGCAAGTGGCTCAACTGATTCATGTGCCTAATATCTTTTACAACAAACCCCAAGGCTTGCTTGCCGAAAAAATTGCCAAGCATTCGTTTGGAGGCAAAACCTTTTTTTGCAACAGTGGCGCCGAAGCTAATGAGGCGGCAATAAAGCTAGCACGTAAACGCACTTCCGAAAAATACCAGTTTGTTTCTTTAGTCAAATCGTTTCATGGACGGACGCTTGGTGCGATGACAATGACTGGCCAGCTCAATTACAAAAAAGATTTTGAACCTTTGCCCGATGGGTTTTTCCATTGTGAACCGAATGATATCGAACAGCTGAAGCAATTGGTCAATGACAAAACAGCCGCGATTTTTATGGAACCGATCCAAGGCGAAGGTGGGGTTAACATTGTATCGGAGGAATTTATTCAAAAGGCTCGAGATTTGTGTGATCAGTATGGTGCCCTATTGATCTTTGATGAAGTGCAAACAGGTATGGGCCGAACAGGCACAATGTTTGCTTATCAAAACTACAATGTTGAGCCCGATGTCATGACCTTGGCTAAAGCTCTTGGTGGAGGTGTCTCAATCGGGGCCTTGGTGGTCAAACCCGAATTTGATGACATTTTGGTTCCTGGAACTCACGCTTCAACCTTTGGAGGCAATCCTTTGGCATGCGTGGCTGGATTAGCCGTGTTTGAAGTGATGGAACAAGAAGGCCTTCTGGAGCATGTTAACAAGATGGGCCAATATCTTATGGAATATCTAAATACCTTACAAGCCAAGCATGACGTGATTGCCTCCGTTAGAGGTGTTGGCCTTATGGTGGGTGTTGATTTAAAAGTTGAGGGTACACCTATTGTGGATGCCTGTCGCAATAAAAAACTTTTGATCAATTGCACCCAAAATTATATTTTGCGCCTGATGCCTGCGCTTAATATTCAAAAAAAAGATATTGATAAAGCCCTAAATATTTTAGATAAAGTCTTGTCAGAAACTTGCTAATCATCTTCGTATAAGCACCCAATATCGGTTTTTATGATGTAGATTGGAGGAAAAGCAAATGGAATCAAAAAAAACGAAGAGGTAATAACTGTCTAAAAGCCCAAAAGCTACAAGAAGCCGAAATGTCCCGACTAAAACGAGAAGTAAAACGTTTAGCGATGGAGAACGAGTTCTTAAAAAAGGCCGCCTAGTGAGATAAGCTCTTTCGGAAAAAATGACATCTAAGCTGGTATCAACGTATTGGAGAGAGCTGTTCATCGTCGAGGTAGGCTACAAGGAATGATCATTCAGACAGAGAGCGGTCGTAATTGTGCAAAAACTTATCAGACCATGCTTGGATCTTATGGTTTTTTGTGCAGTATGAGTAAAACCAGAAATTGCTATGATAACGCTTCCATGGAAAGCTCAAATCGTAACTTTAAAGTTACGGCAATTCATGGAGAGGTATTTGAAATAAGAGCACCGGCCAGGCTTCCTATTTTCAAATACATCGAAATGTAGTAAAATCTGTCTGAGATTGCATTCAAACTGGGGCTATAGGCCCCCTCGAATATAAGTTGCGGTCTATTTCTTGATTATGATTGGGGAGGTGTCCATTTTTTTTGAGGAAAAATCAATCTTGCAATAGTTTTAGAATCTAATTATAGAAAGAACCCCATATGTATATAAAAAAAGCATTATATTTATTAGTTATGGTTTTGTTAATGCAATGTTTGCTTGTTTTTGCCCAAAATAATTTGCTGATAAAGAAAAAAATGCTAAAAAAACAAGAACGATTTTATAATCAAGATTCTGCTAAAGAAATAAATATATCTTCTTTAAATAATCTTCAAAAATATATAGATGTAGCATTAAAAAGAAATCCTGAAATTAAATCTAAATTTTATAATTGGCAATCTAAATTTGAAAATATATCAAAAGAATTTTCTCTTTCTGATCCTGAATTTTCATATACAAATTATATTGAAGAAGTAGAAACTCGTGTTGGACCTCAAAGACATGCGTATTCTATTTATACAAAAAATTCCTTTTCCTGATAAATTATGGATAAAGAAAAAGAAAGCATTTAAAGCTTCTGAAGAAGCATATCAGTCTTTTAAATCAAAAAAACAAGAAGTTGTTTATAAAATTACAGATGTATATTATGAATACTTATATCTTGAAAAAGCAATAATTTTAACAAAAGAAAATATGCGCTTGCTGAGTAATTTTGAAGCTGTTGTGCAATCAAAATATAAATCAGCTTTAGCAAATAATCAAGATTTATAACGAAAGAGTAAAAGACTAAAAAAATAGCAGCAAGTAAAATCCTTAGCTCTGTTGTAAGTATGGGACCAATGACAGGAGACAAATCCTTTGTAAGTATAAAAGAAGAACCTGAGATTATTGATAACAAAACTAACCATAACATATGATTTATACTCATGAAATACTTCCCTTATTTATTTTTGTACAAAGCAATATACCACATGACCAGTCTATATTAACCACAGATAAATCTTCTCTACTATTTAAAGCATTCAGCAATTTTTTCACTTTTAATTCATGTCCTTCTGGCCAATTTTCTTGTTCTTTCATATCGTCAATAATATACAATCCGCCTATATTTAACATATCTAGGGTTTGCTCTAATAACTGGTATTTACCCGACCAAGTATCTGCAAAGATAAAGTCAAATTTTTTCTTTTCTTTGTGTATTCGATGTATAAAGTCATCCCCATCTTCACACACAACCGTTAACCTTTTATCGTCGCCTAAATATTTATTGGTCACATCTAATAAAGCTTGATCATTATCCATTGTAACTAATGTACTGGTGTTGCTCATTCCATCCAGTATCCATGATGTTGATATTCCAGTCCCCGTACCCAATTCTAAAAAGGAGCCCTGATTGTTTTTGGTTACCGCAAGTGTTCTAAGTAAAACTCCAACATCATTTTCACTGGTCATGTTGAAATTTAATTTTTTTGTATCTTTAATTATTGCATCCAATATTGTTGGTTTTTTAACCGCCTTATTGTTTATCATTATTACCCCTTTTTTATCTTCAAC
>CAZMGY010000037.1:0-13173 GCA_964565945.1 uncultured bacterium | reverse complement strand
CCTTTTCTTATCAAAAAACAGATACTGTCTCTGTATTCGAGAGAAATAAAGAAGAACTCAAACTAAGTCTAAAACAGCCCTTGTGGACTTTTGGGAAATTAACATCAGGCTTAAATAGCTCAAAAGCTGCTTTAGAAGCGAATCTCGGGAGCTTGGAAGAGGTTCGTCAAACCCTTACTTTGGAAATCATCACCCTCACTGGAAATATTTATCGTAATGAAAAACTATTAAGCATCCACCAAGAGTATTTGAGTACTCATGATGTCCTTTTAGATAAAATTAAACGTCGTATAAAAGCAGGAATTTCAACAAAAGCAGATCTGCGTTTACTAGAAGCTCGACGTTACTCAGTCACCTCTCAAATAGGCTTTATCCAAAAAGAACTTGAATTATTGCACATTTTATTAAGCTCACTTGTTGGCCAAAAAATTAAATCTTTTTCACATAATAAACCCGATAAGGCTCTCATCAACAATTTATCCAAAGCCAATTTATATGAACAAATTTTATCAACCGCCCCCTCTTTAAAACGTCTTTATGCTGAACTAGATCAGCTCAAATTTCAAAATCAAATCAACAAAGCTGGTCTAAAGCCAGAAGTTTTTGCTCGTATGGACTATCGAAAAACAGACGTTTTAGGAGAAGAAACTCAAGCTTTTCTAGAAATCAAATCTAACTGGGGTCCTGGACTTTCGAGCATCTCGAATATTAGAAGATCTGGTTATCTTTATGAATCTAAAGATGCAGAAATTGATTCTCAGATTATTTTTTTACAATCTGATTTGGATACCACTTTGTTACAACTTCAAAAATCTAGCGAAAAAATTGTCTCTTTGATAAAGGCATTAGACTCGGCAACACAATTTAACGAATCTTGTAAGAGACAGTATCTTGAAGGAAAAAAAACCTGGAAAGAGCTACTTGACTCTGCTTCGGAACTTAGGCAATATAGCTTACAGCTTTCAAGTGAAAAGGCCACATTGTATACGTATCAATGGATACTCTTAACCAAAGTTAACGGCATCAATAATGTGTTTTTAAACAAAAAATCCCCATGAATTCATCTATAGAACAACATTCGTCAATTTTGTTTTCTACTTTGTTGCGATTAGCCTGTCTACAGCACAAACCTATGGACAAACTCGCCTTAAAAGATGCTGTGATTGTAGCTGAACAAAAGTCAAGTAAACACTCTAAACAAATAACTGTTCTTTTAAAACAATTACGCCTCCCCAAAGAACAATATTTAACACACCCTGATGAATCCAAGCTTCCTCTGCTTATAAGCGATGGCAAAGACTGGAAAATATTACTTGCTCGTAATGGTCAAGGGCAGTGGCTCTCTGAATTATGGGATCAAGAAAATCAAAAGTGGTACGAGAGTGCGATTATCCTAGATTCATCTTGGACCTTTTTTGATATTGATCTGACCCCCCCTACATCTGTTTCCAAGAATCAAATCACTCAAATTATTATTAATGAAATTCTTCGTCAAAAAAGCATTTTACTTGAGCTATTTGTAGGAGGTCTCCTCATAGCACTATTGGGTCTCCTGATCTCTTTTTATAGCATGCAAGTCTATAATAAAGTTATTCCAAGCGGAGCTTTTCAAACCTTACTTGTTCTAACATCGGGCGTTTTTATAGGTGTTATCTTTGAACTCATAACTAGGTTAACAAGAAATTCGTTGTACGAAAAATTAATCCATGAAGTCGATAGTCAACTATCAAGAACAGTGTATCTGAGATTTCTTTCTATCCGTCTAGACCAACTACCTCAAGGCGTAGGAAGCCTTTCTAGTAAATTACGTAGTTATGAAGTTGTTCGTTCTTTCTTTGCTCAATTATTCACAAGCTTTTTAATAGACATTCAGTTTTCTTTTATTTACTTTTTAGTCATTCTACTAATCGGGGGTAAGTTAGCTCTCATTCCATTTCTTTTTTTAATTATTTCTATTTGCATTGGGTTGTGGCACAAAAGGGTCATTATAGAACAAACTCAAAAAACGCAAGAAGCTGTTAATCATAAAACTGGAATTTTAGTAGAAACCATTGAGGGAGCTGAAACTATTAAATCGGGTCAAGCTGGGTGGCGAATGCTAAAACAGTGGTTGCAGTCCAGCCAAGATTTTCAATCTAGTGATTCGAAAACAAGAAAAATAACATCCTCTGCCCAGTACAAAATTAGCAGTCTTCAACAAATGTCCTATATTGGGATTGTCGCTCTAGGCGCAACCTATGTTTATAGTGGAAAATTAAGTTTTGGAGGGCTGTTGGCTTGTTCAATTCTATCAGGACGAATTCTAGGTCCCATTAGCCAAATAGGAACTCAATTGACTCAATGGGGTAATGTTAAAGCTGCTTTGCAAAGTTTAAATGATATCTGGAAACTAGAAAATGATCACTCTGGAATAGACTCTCCTATAATTCCAGATACAATCCAAGGTTATTATCAGGCCGAAAATATTCAGTATATTTTTAGAAATCGCAAAGTTCTTCATATACCACAAATGACTATCAAAAATGGCGAAAAAATAGCCCTTTTGGGCACAATAGGTTCTGGGAAAACGACCCTTTTACGTGTTTTATCTGGCATGTACAAGCCCCAACAGGGACGTCTTTTACTAGATGGGTTTGATATTGCACATATTTTTAAGCCACGACTTGTCGAATCTCTCGGATACCTCTCCCAAGACACAAGGTTATTTTCGGGGACATTACGCGACAACCTTCTTCTGGGATTAACTGATCCTGGCGACTCTGCCATTCTTGGTATTGCTCAAAAAACAAACCTATTCGAGACTGTTATTAAAACTCATCCAGAGGGACTTGAACAAAAGATTTTTGAAGGAGGATCTGGGCTATCCTGTGGTCAAAAACAACTTGTCAACCTAACAAGGCTCTTTTTAGGCAACCCTCATATGTGGCTACTTGATGAACCTACCGCATCTCTTGACCATAGCATGACATTAAAAATCCATGAAGCCTTTAAAAGCATTTTAGGAATCAATGATACACTCGTTCTGGTCACTCACAAACCTGAACTTCTTAGTTTAGTCAATCGTATTATAGTCCTTAACTCGGGACATATTGTGTTGGATGGTCCTCGCGATCAAATTCTTTCAGAACTTCGGAATAAATCAAAATGATAAAGTTTAAAAAGATTAGTTATATATGGCTATTAGCGTTAATGTTGACAACTTTCATTATTTGGGCGGCATATTTTGAAATTGATCAAGCGGTAAGAGCTACCGCTATTATAATTCCTAGTAATCATACCCAAGTTATTCAAGTCGCAGATGGTGGTGTGTTAAAAGATCTATTGGTTAAAGAAGGGCAAGAGGTTAAAAAAGGTCAACTATTAGCTCTTCTTGAAAAAGAACGTCCCGAAGCCGTCGTTAATGAATTAAGAACAAGAGTAACAGGCCTTAAGTTAGATTTAATTCGCCTTAATGCAGCGATTAAAAATAAGCCCCTTGTATTCGATATTCAAACCCAAAGACAATGGCCTAAATTTGTTGCTGCTCAACAAGGGCTTTATCGACAACGTAAAGCCGCTAGATCTAATGAGCTAAATGGTCTCAGTAAATCATTGATTATCATAGACGATATGATCAAAAGTCATACTAATTTATATGAAAACGGAGATATTTCTAAGCTTGAATTAATAAGGGTTCAACGTGATAAAATTGAACTAGAAACAAAATGGCAAGCAATTATCGAAAAGTATTTACTTGAAGCTAGATTCGAAATTATTCAAGTAGAAAAAGAACTTTCTGCATATCAACATCGTCTTAAACAACATATTAATATTTTGCGTCATACAAAAATCACCTCTCCTACGGAAGGTATTATCAAACATATTGCAATCACAACACAAGGGGGCGTATTACGTTCAGGAGAAGCGTTCATTCAAATTTCGCCTATTGAAGAAGCTCTTATTTTAGAAGCAAAAATTGATCCTAGAGATATTGGTCAGTTACACACAGGTTTATCAGTAAGAATCCGTTTCGATGCGCTGGATAGCAATATTTACGGCTTTCTTTTCGGAGAATTAACTTACCTAAGTCCAGATACTCTTTCTGAACAATCAACAATGGGTCAAATTTCTCTTTATTATCGCGCTCACATCAAAGTCGACTGGACTGAAATATCTGAAACGACCCGAATTAAACCCTCAAATTTAAAGCAAGGTATGAGCGCCACAATAGATATTCTTACAGGGACTCGTAGCGTACTCAGTTATTTATTTTCACCTATTAAAAAAAGCTTTTCAGGAGCTCTAATAGAATAAGAGTTATTATTAGAAGTTTTGATATGATTAACTTTACTTTTTTCTAATTTTTGCTCAACATTTTTATAAACCAACGATTTAGGTGTTTCCACTTGGTACAGTATTTACCTAACTTTGTGTCATTTTTGATCCTCAACACGATTTTGGTCTCAGATGCGTTTTTCATAAATCTGAAACTTCTCGTTGTCTTCAGCTAAGCGATAAAAATTCTTCAAGTGCTCTATCAGCAAAGGATGTGCCTCTAATTTTTTTTTCAATTCGACACCAGAACATGCCTAACACCTTGATCTTCGTAGGATTTGAGCTCTTCAATAATTTCGTTAGAAAAACAACCAAGATCCAGGGACAAAACCCATCCAGAACGCTGTGTATAATAGAGGCTGCGTGAACTCACAATCAAGTCATCATACTGCGTAAATCTCTTGATCGCTGTTTCAACTTCGAGCGCATGAGAATACTCGCTTTTAAGGATATAATTCGATCTTAAAGAAAGAACCATTGAAGGGTAAATACCCCCGCACCCCACCAGCTACCCTTTCGTCCATCCTTTAGAGCATCCTACATGCAA
The DNA here is from genome assembly GCA_964565945.1 of uncultured bacterium. Taxonomy (GTDB): domain Bacteria; genus CAZMGY01. Next base: position 8,312 of record CAZMGY010000037.1, on the reverse strand, counting down.
CTCTCCCAACTGATGACCCGCAAAAAAAAAGCGACCATCATCACAATCGGAACGTAATAATACTTATGTCCTTCGATGTGCGCAATAAAAGTGATCATATAAACGCCAATCGCGTAAAGCCCCCAATAACAAAAGCGATCCAACTTTGGTTCTTTATATAAAGAGCGAACAAATAAAATGAAAACCAAAGGCGTCATCCCTCGCAAACACAAATACTGAAACATGTTGTTCCACGCCTTCCTCCACAATGAAGTTTCCAATTGGAACATAAAGGAAAAGGTTCATCGCGCCCCATCCAGCTTTGGGATCTAAAGCATACTGAACACTGGGCATACCTCAGCCACATCGTTGCCAGCAACACGCTAATAATCCCCAATAACCAAAAATTCCAAAACTGCCACCGATATTTATGCCAAAACACCATAAACATAGGTAAACCAATATAAGCCGCCTGAGGTTTAGCCAAACAAACCATCGCTACACTAAACACCCATTAAGCAATGTAAAAACCTCTGTGTCCCTTTCCCTACCAACCATAGGTCGCAAAAAGGGCTACAAGACTAAAAAAATTCATAAGAGTATCGGGCTAAACAGGCCTCGTATAAGTCACCATAAAAGGCGCGAATGTCAAAATGGTAGCCCCCATAAGGCCCTGTAAGAAAACAAATAGCCAATAAGAACAATCCCCCTACCAAGAATATTAATCATGCGCGCCAAGGACGTGTCGTCCTGCCCCCATATTTTGTAAACAAAACCAACGGTATATTTGATACAGCGGGACTTCCAAGTACAACTGGTAGGGTGGACCTGGAAAATCAATCGTTGGTTTTAAAAAATGGTAATCATGCTCAAAGTAATTTCGCGCCACCGACGCCGTCATCTCTTGGCGAATACCCGCGCTTTCGTAAATGGGCATGCCAATGTTGATCATTCGCAAACCGAAACCTAGCAAAATAATAACAAATAAAATAATATAAAACCGCTTAATACTTAAATTATCAACAAAAATCCCTCATTTTCAATGTATTATATGTGTAGTATGCATATAATGCTATTTAAATCCTATCAGAAAGGAGGTCTTATGAGTATTCTAAAAAACGTAGTTGCTGAAATCCATTATATTTTGAAAGATCATCAAGCTGAATTCATTGACAGTTCCGAAGAACAAAACCCTCTTGCCTACATTCATGGCATGGGACAATTGATCCCTGGTCTCGAAAAAGAACTCGAAGGCAATAATCGTTTGGAGACAAAATTTTCGTTTAAATTCAACCCGAAAATGCTTATGGTGTCCTCTCTAACGACCTCATCCCAAACGTCCCTCTCAATAACTTCGAGAATCCTTCTACCATTCAGGTTGGCGTTCAGTTTTAAATGACATCTGAGGAATAAATACATATCGCTACCGTGAAAGGTCGCTTTTTTTTCTTAAGCCAAATACTTTATCAGCTCTGGCCCCGAAACAAACGGAACATTAAAACGATAGAGCACAGGATCTTTTTGAAAGCAACTGTTAACTTGATCCCTCACCAGCACCAAAACATCATCTTTTTCAAAATGCCTTTGAAACATCGGTATCAATTGATCCGAGCAATGTTGCTCTCGATCAAAAGGCAAAACATAAAAAGGGGTATGATAATCCAAGTCTTCTTTAAGAAAAACATCGCATTCTTTGAATTGATTCACCATATGATCAATATAGGAGTCCTCGCCAATGGGATAATGAGCGGAAGAATGATTAGTGAGTAACCAGTTCTCTTGCACAAGTTCGCGCAGTCCCTCAGTATCATCGAACAAGCTCATGCCTTGATCCCTTTCGTCGGGTGTTACATAATCGAACCAAACTTGATTCAAAAGGAGCAGAATCTCGTCGGAAAAGTGATTTAAAGTAAAATCTTTAATCGTGTCAGAAGGTCGATAACCTAAAACCTTCAAGCGACTGCGAAGAATTTTTTTTGCATCCACATACCCCAAATAAGATACGACACAACGCCACATCAATTCCTGTCGCTTAACAAAACGACTGCACACAGACATCGCTCCTGTTGTCTGATATTTTTTAAGCAAAGGTACCGCTTCGTTCCGAACATCTTTGAATCCATCATCAAACCAAAAAGAAAATAAAGGCTCCTTAATATTGTTTTCCTTCCAGAGCTCGATTCCCTGCTTAACCGATACCAGATGGCCCTCCTGACTTAAATACTTCAGATGCTCTTCAAATAAAAAAGGCGGACAAACACCTCCAATGGGCCTTGTGTAGGGTGTTTCTTCCCATGAAATATTGTGATACAGCAATATATACCAACCTGGATTCAACTTAGACATTTTTGGATCTCATAAGGTCGGCTTGGTAACCTTTTTGGTTAAAGTAGCGATACAAATCCTTAAGCATATTAGGATCAAAATCTCGGCTCAAATACGTTTGACCCGCAACAGGCCCTTGCTTAAGGCACCTAAGCGTTTGATTTTGCATAATTTCCTCCACAACATCAATCATCATACGGTTGCCTAGAGCTACGGTTCTCAATTGACACACCTCCAAGCTCTCATCACCCAACAAAACCGGCCACGATCGTGCAAAAATATCTCCTGAATCAACCGCAGTTGTCATCTCGTGCACCGTAGCACCAACGTGTGCCAAATCACGATGATACAAAGCCCACTCCACTGTATGACTTCCGCGATACCGCGGTGACCAGCCTGCATGTTGATTGAGTGCAACACCACGAACGGTATCCAATAATTCTTGGCAATAGAAAGGTCCGCCCATAACTAATAAAAAATAGGGATTGAAAGCTTGGATTTTTGCAATCACATCGAGATGATTGGCGTTTTCGATGGAACAAGCTCTAAAACCAGGATATTTAGCCTTTAAGCGTTCCACCTCGGCTCCAAACATCCGTTCTTCTTCCGAAGCGAAGGTCTTGATTTGCTGTTGCATCATCTTGTGTATTTTAAAGACATTGATTACACCAGAGGCCACACTTTGGATCGCCGACCAAAACGGCTTATGCCGAAAATTCCATGCCACTTTATCCTTTAAGGAGGTCTGTGACCTCCTAGACGGTACGGCTAACCGAGGCGATTTTAAACCACGCTTGAACCAAATCAGGAAACGCATTCTGAATTGCATAAGCAAAGTGCTCATGCCTTAAGGAATTGGATGTAATCAAAACAATCCCATAGTCATTCGTTGCCTGAAAAGACCGTTTCGTTAAAGTTTCATGTGGTTCACAAAACATCAATTATTTCCCATTCAAGTAACCTATTCCAAGACCCAGCTAATTTTATCATAGATTCTTGCTCTATCGCAATCCTTCGCTCGCCAGAAGGTCCAAGTTGTCCATATCCTAAACAATTAAAACGGCATTGATAGATTCTATATCAAGGCTGAAGAGTTGTAATATTTTTCTAAATTTTGCTTCACTAATTCTTGAACGTTTATAATACTCGTTTCTCATTGTCTTTCCTAGCTTTCCGACTATTTATTATAGTCTTAACTAGGCATGACCCTAAAATACAAAAAAACTAAGACCATAAACCCCGTTTTTCTGTTTTGGCCTGGCGCTCCAAACGAAAAAATTCCATTTTTTTTGCATAAGGAAATTTACGAAACGACTCCGCATAGCCAGCCTTAAGAAGAGATGCATTCAAGAACACCATGCGCCCATCTTGAGCATCCTCACGGTAAACCAAATCAGAACGGTTTGGCTCGGAAAAACCCAAAACATACACATAGGCCAACAAGCGGCCATAGACATCTTTATGCCCCTTTTTGATATTAGCCGGATCAAATTCCAAGCGCAACTCGTTCCCCTGCACTAAGCTTTGGGTGAAATGGCTGGCCTTTTTACCTTGAGCCATAATTTGATGTTTGCTCTGGCCAGTCCGCGCCACAATCCGGTCCAACTTGTTAGATTCATGTGATTCCGGTGTATCCACTCCAATCAAGCGCACCTTGCGTCCATCCGATAATTTGAGCGTATCACCATCAACCACATGACGCACATGCAAATAACTTGGTTTGGCAATGTCTGGCCTTTGAGAAACAAATTGAGAACCAACCAACGCTGCCAGCATAACCAAGGGCCAAACACCCCATTTTTTCACCATTCGCTTATAGTTAACGAAGTGCATAACGCCGCCCTTGCAAAACAAGTTCCAAAACAACATAGGCTCCACACGCTAACAGAATAATCAAAGCGCCTGTCGGTAAATCCAAGACATACGACAAAAAAATACCTGCCACCATAAACACAAACGACAAGAACGAAGCTAAAATCATCATGCCACGAATCGAAGAAACACATTTTTTGCTCATCGCAGCCGGAATCGTCAAAAGAGCGATCAATAAAACGATTCCCACCACTTTCATCAGCAAAATCACCGAAAACGCAATCATCACCAAAAGTAAAACATACAAACGATGTGTGCCTATTCCCCGCACCTGAGCAAACTCTTCGTCAAAGCAAACGGCTTGAAAATAATAGAATAAAACCACCACCAAGAGCAGTATCACCGCCACTAAGACAGCCATCACAACCAGATCTTCCAAAGATACCATCAAAATATTACCAAACAAATAGACAAACAAATCCCCCGTATAGGACTTGGACAAATAAATAAAAATCACACCAAGCGACATCCCGAGAGGCCATAAGATGCCCATCGCGGTATCTTCATGTTCGGTTTTTCCTTTAAAAAAACCTAAACCTAGAGCCGCCAAAAGGCTGAACAAAAGAGCTCCAAACAAAGGGTATATTTTGGCGAAATGGGCTAGACCTAATCCCCCAAACGACGCATGAGCCAAACCACCGCTTAAAAAAACCAAGCGCTTGACCACTACATAAGTTCCAATAATGCCACAAGCTAAACTGGCAAAAAAACTGGCCACCAATGCATTTTGAATAAAACTATATTTCAGTAATTCCATAACCCTCTCACATTTGACAATGATGGTCTACGCAACGCACTGGATTATCATACAAATCAGTTAAGTTCTCACGCGTAATGGTTGTAGCATCATGCATCGTTAAGGTTCGATTCACACACGTAATCGCATTCACCTCACGAGCAATCACACCTACATCATGCGAAACCAACATGATCGCCATATCTTGATTAAGTTCTTTGAGCAACTGATAAAAGTCTTGTTCAATGCGACTATCAATACTTGAAGTCGGTTCATCGAGCAAAAGAAGCTCTGGCTCACATGCCAAAGCTCGCGCCAACAAAACTCGTTGCACTTCTCCCCCTGATAAACAACCTATCGTTTCCTCTTGTTTATCAAGCAACGAAACGCGCTCCAAAGCATTTTGAGCCACAAGAACATCGTTATGATTATAAGAAAAACGCCAAAAAGAGCGGTTAATCCGACCCATAAGAACAACATCCATCACCGAAATCGGGTAACTGCAATCAAACTGAGCAAACTGAGGAACATAGCCCAAACGTGAAACCTCTTTACCAGGCTTTTCACCAAACACACGGATACGACCACTATCAGGTTTTAATAAGCCTAAAATAACTTTCAAAAAAGTTGTTTTACCTCCACCGTTAGGACCAATCACCCCAACATAACTGAGTGGTTCAACAACACAAGACACTTGGTCTAAAACAGGTTCTCCCTGTCGATAAGAGACAGTAAGGTCCTCAATTTCTATCAAGTTCGACGACTTACTCATCCTTCATAGTCAACAAAAACTCAACATTGTTTTTGGTTTTTTTCATACGCGTTTTCAAGAACTCCATGGCTTCCACGGAACTCATTTCGCTTAAACCTTTGCGCAATAGCCATATTTTCTGCAATTCTTCGGGATGTAAAAGAAGCTCTTCTTTACGTGTTCCCGATTTATTGATATCCATCGCAGGAAAAATTCTCCGATCAGCCAAACGGCGATCTAGCACAAGCTCCATATTACCTGTACCTTTGAATTCTTCGAAAATCACTTCATCCATACGACTACCAGTTTCGACCAAGGCCGTCGAAATAATTGTCAAACTTCCACCATCTTCGACATTACGCGCCGCTCCAAAAAAACGTTTGGGACGATGCAAAGCATTGGAATCCACTCCACCAGATAAAATTTTTCCACTGTGAGGAACAACCGTATTAAAAGCACGCGCCAAACGCGTAATACTATCCAATAGAATCACAACATCATATTTGTATTCCACCATACGTTTGGCTTTTTCCAAAACCATTTCGGCCACTTGCACATGCCTTTCGGGTGGCTCATCAAACGTCGAACTAATTACTTCGCCCTTCACCACCGAACGCTGCATATCGGTCACCTCTTCTGGACGCTCGTCGATCAATAAAATCATCAACTTACACTCGGGATGATTGCGCGTGATGCTATTGGCAATCATTTTAAGGCAAACCGTCTTGCCCGTGCGAGGAGGTGCCACCACCAAACCACGCTGCCCCTTACCCACAGGGGTGAACAAATCCATCACCCGCATCGACAAGGTGTCGGAGTTGGAGTCATTTTCCAAGAAAAACCTCTCTTCAGGATATAGCGGCGTTAGGTGAATAAAATTGATCCGGTTTTTACTTTTGATAGGATCGTCGCCATTGATCGACTCAACACGCAAAAGAGCAAAATAGCGCTCTCCTTCCTTAGGATTGCGAATTTGTCCTGCAACCGTATCACCAGTTTGCAAATTAAATAAACGAATCTGTGATGGCGACACATAAATATCATCAGGACTGGGCAAGTAATTGTAGTTTTGCGAACGCAAAAAACCAAACCCATCTTGCAGAACTTCTAACACACCCTCTCCAAACAAAATTCCATCGTTTTCTACTTGCACTTGCAAGATTTTAAAAATTAAATCTTGTCGTTTCAAGGTACCCGGATCCTCAACTCCCAACTCTATAGCCATATCATGCAACTCGGTGATGCGCGTGCTTCTCAAGTTAGAAATATCAATCATGTTGTCTGTCTTTTTAACAATCATATCTTCGAAAGACTGCTCTTCGCGCATAAGGTTGCGCTTGGGCCTCTTTGATGATTTAGACGACCTAGACTTTAAAGAACGAGACCCTCGATTGTTTGTTTTTACTTTTTCTTGATTATTTTCGGCCATAGACTTTCTATTTGCCTCCTTGTTTCATCCATATTAAGATTATTATCAATCACAAAATTTGCTTTCACCACCTTATCGCGCAAAGGCATTTGGCGAATCATCCGCTGGCGAACAGCCTCTTCACTCAAGCCATCCCTCTGCAAGCAACGAGCGATCTGCTCATCCTCGGTGCAAGCCACCACAATGACCTTATCCACCATGTCCTCAAAATGAGCTTCATACAATAACGGCACCTCAATCACAACCACATCATCTGCATCGATATCGACCATTTGTTGTTCCAGGTTCTGCTTCACCAAAGGGTGGACGATTTTTTCTAACTCTGATAATTTTTGGCGATCTTCAAAAACGATCGACGCTAACTTGCTTCGATCAATCTCGCCATCATCGGCTAATACGTCTTCTCCAAACATATCAACTATGCTCGCATAACCTTCTTCTCCTCGTTGGCAAACAAAGCCCGCACTTTCATCAGCACTCAGTGTGACCACATACTCATACGACGAGACACAGTTTATTACAAAAGACTTACCACTACAAATGCCACCTGTCAAACCTATTTTCAGCATCGCTTATCGCCATATTTTAGGAGTAATTCGGGACTTTACATACCTTTTTTCAAAAACAACGAAGAAAGTTAACATGTTAAAAAGGACCTACATGAGCTAAGTTAGCATCTTTAGACCAAATTTGTCAAGCCTAAGCACTAATGCGCAATTAAGCAGAATTTTACAACTGGGCTTGCGTCACAGAATGGGCACCTTAAATACGCTGTTAAAATAAAGATCCCTTCTCCTCCTAAGTTGATCCGCAGTAAGGTATGAGTCAACTCGTGAACATAGAGAGTAAATAGACCCTGAATTAATAGGAAATAATAGCCGTAGCTCGTGGAATAATACTCTTAAAACACACGTAACTAGAATCGCAAAAAAACACTTGACCATTTCATTAATTCTTTGGCAGGATTACTATTCGACTTGACAAGTTTAATATTGGCGCTACACCTTAAAAGCTGTGTTTTTTTTTGTACAATTTTGACTTCCTGGGGGAGTGGGATAAAGTATGCGTTGTTTTTTTTGTTTTGCATTAACTATGCTTCTATTATCATCACAAGTTTTGGAAGCTCAAAACACTTTACCAAAATTAGTTAAAGCAGCTCTTGAGTATCATCCGTCAGTAAAATCTTCTGAACAGAGAATTGCTGTCGCCGAAGAACAAGT
>CAZMGY010000036.1:0-37404 GCA_964565945.1 uncultured bacterium | reverse complement strand
GTTTCTGATTATGAAACTTTAAATAGATTAAATGAGTTTAGAATTCTGCAGATGTATTTGGTAAGCTTCTATTAGTTGACTACGAATGGCAGAATTTTGGATCTTCTTAATTATTTTTTTAGCTTCATAGGTATCGTGTGCGGTGTAAAGATAATAATAGAAAAGGTCCATCCATAGTGAGTCCCGTAAATCGCTTGATTCTTGCTTATATTGACGCTCCAATTCTCTTAAACCTATTTTTGCTTCCATGGCTTGTCCGCTTTGAATCAATTTTAGCAAAATATTCGCAGAGAGTTGCATGTGTACAGATTTTTCTATTTTGATATTTTCATCCTTGAGCATCTTACGGGCTTTGTCGAGAGCACCTTCTTCAATGAATAAGTTGATGTAATTGGCCATGAATGCTGATCGGTGAAAGTTACTATGAAAGAGACTTGCAAAAGCAAGGATTTGTTTTTGGGAAAGGTTTTGTTCTAGGTATAATTGGCCAATTACCAGGCGAGCATCATCTGCGATGGTTGGTGATTTAATCTGCTTGGCCCATGCTAGGGCTTTTTGGGCTTCTTTGCGATGCGAATGAAATTGAGAAATTTTAAAAAAAGCTTGGTCAGTGTACTTTTTGAATGTGTCTTTTTTTAATAACTGAAGGACTTTGTCGGAATAGCCACGACTTGCTAAGGCTAAAATATAGGTTTCATAAACCTTATCTAAGAGTTCTTGGCGATGACTTGTTTTAGCCATTTCCATAGCTAATTTGACTTGATTATTGCGAATCAGGCTATTGACTAGAAGCATTTTGGCTTGAAATTTGAGCTCATCACTTGAAAGTTCTTCGATCGCTTCAATGAATATTTGGAAGTGTTTTGGGCTTAAAACAATGAATTTGCCTTGAGCCGAAATAGACGTTGCGACATAAGAGATAATACTCATGATGTCGGTATCGGTTTGGTCTGGGTTTTGGGTTTTATTCAAAAGTGCATGAGAGATGGACTTTGCCCATTGTTGTTTTTGCAAATAACGACTGAGTTTGTCTTGGGTTTCCATAATAAAAGCAGATAATGTGTGATCGCTGTTTTGAGCATAGGCGAAGTGAGTCATGCAAAAGAGTGTGACCACGAAAATTCGGAAAAACACATTTGAGATGAGCATGATTCTTAGAACTCCTAAAGTTAAATACCATTGCTTCTTAGGTATTATAGAATGTTTTAACTTAGGATTCAATGATTGCTTGAAAAAAGCTTGAGACGACTATTTGGCAATAGCTTCATCTTTGATAATCATAGCCTAAGTGGTGGTGTATTTTTCAGAAATTATTCAACTGTTAAGGCATGAGTTTTTGACAAAGTAAGTTAAAGGATCGTTTGCGAGAGTGATTGGGATTAATCACCATTTGGCCATTAGGAAGATAATGAAAGATCTTTTGTTTGAGATTGTCGTAAGCTGAGGCATCGCAAAAATAGTAGAACTTTAAGATGGAAAAAAAATGATGGCTGGACACCTGAGCTAAAGAGGCTGCTTGTCGAACAATAACTTCGGTTTCGTCTAAGGATTGCTGATTTTTAAGAAACTTACCTAAGGGATCCATATTGATGAGGGCTGATAGTAAAGGCTCGTAGTCGGTCTTTTGCTGCTGTTTAAGAGCATGCCTTAGCATCGCAATGGTGAAACGGTGTTGATTGCGTTTCGAACTGGTTTGTTGTACTGCAATGTTTTTTCCAATATCGTGAAGGCACAAAAGAATGCCAAATCCCTCAAAACTTAAAATCCCATCAAGGTGATAGAAGTTCACTTGTTCAAAGCATTGGTAAAGCACACGCAGGGAATGCTCTCCTAAGGTTTGCTGTTCAACAGTGTGCGAGGAGGCTTGAAATTCTTCGGTAAAGCTAATGGGCCCAATGTCATTTTCGTCGACGTAGATATGGAAATGATCCATTTGGCCGTAGCTATCAATGAGGTTGCGGCACATGTTTTGAAAGTCTATTTCATTGAATTGGGCAAGTTCATTCCATGTGGGGAGATAGATCATGACGAAACTTCTGCTAAGCCTAAAAGTTCTTGAGCATGTTGTCTTGCCAGACTGTGCTGGGCGTCTCCTCCTAGCATGCGGGCAATTTCGATCACACGTTCTTGTTGATCGAGCTCTTCCACATGAGTCCATGTGTTGTTGGCATCATCGTGTTTGCTCACGCGAATATGTTGATTGGCCAATGCTGCTATTTGGGGCAAGTGTGTGATGCATAAGATTTGATGATCGTGAGCCAAATGTTGTAACTTTTTGCCCACCACTACTGCTGTTTCTCCTCCCAAATTCGCATCCACTTCATCAAAAATGAAGGTCGAACAAAAGTATCGAGAGGTCAGTACTGTTTTAAGAGCCAGCATTACGCGAGAGAGTTCTCCTCCCGAGACAATCTCGGCGAGTGGAGATAGTCCTAGTCCTTTATTGGTTTGGAGCCTAAATTGAACGACATCGTTTCCTAATGGACCGTAATCGGCTGGACTAAGCTGAACTTCGAATTGAGCATGTTTGATTCCAAGCTCTTGCAGCTCTTTTGTAATTTGTTGTTCTAAAGCAATTTTGCTTGAAGCGCGCACTTTATGAAGGACTTGAGCTTCTTTTTGAATTGCTTCCTCTTGTATTTCGAGGGCTTGCTGAAGGTTTTTTAGGAAAAAATCTTTGTTTTCGGATAGTTCCACTTTGTGTTGTAAGTCTTGTTTGAGCTTAAGTAATCCCCCGATCGATATGTTGTATTTGCGTAACAACTTTTCCATTTGGTAGAGTTCATTTTCGATGCTTTCGAGATCTCGGTCGAGACGATCTTGGGTGGGTCTTTTTTGATAGTAGCTTTGATGAAGGTCGGACAGCAGCAGATTAATTTCCCGTGAGATATTTACTAGAGGTTCAAATTGTCCTTGAATTTGAGCTAACTCGCCAAGATATTTTTCAAGGTTTTGCATTTTGATTAAGGGACCCTCTTCGCCATCCAAAAGGGCTTGAATCCGTTGGTTAATGTCTTCAAACTGTTCGAGATGAATCAATTGTTTGCGATCGTTAAGCAACTGTTGGTGATGCTGAGGATCGAGGGTGATTTGCTCTAGTTCGTCTAGCTGAAAACGAATGAAATCTAATTCTTGTGTGGCCAAAGTCGTATTTTCGACGGCTTGGGTGTAGGCCTGGCGAGCCTCTTTGTATTGTTCATAAACTTGGCTGTAAGAGTTGAGTTGTTTTTGGATTTTGGGCTGACTGGCATCGAGCCATCCTAAGTGAGAGGCATCATTCAACAGGCTTTGATGACTGTTCTGGCTATGAATATCTAACAAGAGGCTAGATACTTTTTTAAGGTCTTTGAGCGGAACAAGTGTGCCATTGATCAATGTTTTGGAGCGACTTTGAGGATCGATATGCCGTCGTAAAATCAAAAGGTTATCCTCGCATTCGATATGCATGTCTCGCAAGACTTCAATGACGTTGTCGTTGTGGCTGATATCGAAAATAGCTTCGATTTTGGTTTCAAGTTCTTGCTGATTCAGTTCGCCTTTAACTCTCTCCCCAGCGATAAGCCTTAGAGCGTTCAAAAGCATTGATTTACCCGCGCCGCTTTCGCCAGAAATGACCTGCAATCCCTTTTGAAAATGAACGTTGGCTTGTTTAATGAGTTTTAAATTGCTAATAACTAAGTCAATCAACATAACACTCCCTATTATAACGTAAGTTTAGGTGTGTGCGTAGTCAATTTTTAGGAAAAAGATAGGCGTGCGAGTTTTTGCGCAGGACCCGCCTGTAAGGCTTTTAAAAATAAGGCTCCATAGGGTTTTGTGCAGAGTCTTGGATCCAAAACGCATAGCTGCCCTCTGTCTTTTTGACTGCGAATCAAGCGTCCCGCCCCTTGTTTGAATTTAAGGATAGCTTCGGGAAGCATAAAGGATTGAAAGGAATTGTGACCATTTTTGTCCAATAGGTCCATCTTACTCTGGTTGAGTGGAGAATTTGGCACTGGGAAAGGCAACTTGGTGATGATCACATTGCGCAAATGAGAACCCGCAATGTCGATGCCTGTCCAAAAGCTGTCGAGTGCAAACAAGACGCAGTTAGAGTATTGATCAAACTGGTTAAGAATGTCATTTTTATTGGCGTTGCTTTGGCACAGTATTCTTAAGTCTTGTTCAAGCAGCTCATTGTTAAGAGCCTCGTGGACATGGCGCATGGTTGTATCATTGGTGAACAAGACAAAACAGCCCCCTTGGGTTTCTAAAATCATGGTGCGGCAATAGGCCGTGAGTGTGGCAAGATAGTTGTCGGATTGGGGCAAGAGGTGTGGATCATCGGTGATTTTGAGGTGCATCTGCTTGGGAAGGTCAAACGGTGTTTCGATTTGAACCAATTCGGCATGAGGTAAGCCCATTTTTTTGGCATTGTAGTCGAGACCTCTGTGTGTGGCTAAGGTGGCGCTGGTAAGTATCACCTGATTAAGTCCAGTGAAGAGATGGTTTTGCAAAACGTTAGCCAAGTTTAATGGGGTGGCTTGCAAGATGTGCAGGTGATGAAAAGATTCGCCCCAAAAGGCGTATTGTTCGAGCTCAAGACACGAAAATATATCAAGGTCATTGGCTAGCTGAAGGCACATTTGGGCGGTGTGTTCCAAACTGGGATGAGTTTGACTCCTCCGCTTTTGCTTGTGTTCAAACAAGGAATCCAGCGTTGTTTTGATATCGATCAATTGTCCAGTTAGAGGCCATAGTTGCTCTTCGAGAGGTTCTTGGATCAAAAAAGTTTGAGAGCGGTTGGCGAAATAATCGGAAAAAAATGTTTGTGCTACTTGGATGAGCTGTTGGGTTTGTTCGCTTAGTTCCGATGCGAACGAAACAGGCATGTAAGCATAATTTTGTTCCATTAGGCGTTGAAGATGTTTAATATCTTGATTGCGCACTTTAATCGAAAAACACTGCTCACTCGCATCCCCTAAGCGATGCGCTTCGTCGAGGATGAGCGTGTTATAGTTTGGCAATATATGATGTGATTGTGTTTTGAGTTTAAGGTCACTGAGCAAAAGGTGGTGATTAGTGATAATTACATCTGCATTGGCGAGACGCTCACGAGCTTTGCTCAAAAAGCATTGGCGGGGAAAAGGACAGGTCACCCGTGAGCAAGTGTCGTTATGGCAAGATAATTGATTCCAAACCTTGGGCTCGGGAGAAAATGGACAATGACTGATATCTCCATCAGGTGAGGATTCAGCCCAATCCATCAGGCCATAAAGCTCCTTGTCTTGCTTGTCGTTAAGGAGTGTTTGTTGTTGGAGCTGATTTTGGATCAGCTTGTTGTAGCAGACGTAATTACGTTTTCCTTTGGCCAGTTGCACATTAAGATCATCGAGAGCGCATATATCTTGGGCCAACGGGATATCTTTGTGCAAAAGTTGCTCTTGCAAGGAAATGGTGGATGTCGAGATAACCACTGGGGGCTCAAGTTGAGGTAGATGTGAGAGCAAGGGAATCAGGTAGGCCAGGGTTTTACCGACCCCAGTACCCGCTTCAATCATGAGAGCACCATGACTTTCGAGCAAATCCTGAACATGTTTGAGCATGGTTTCTTGCTGGCTACGATGTTCATAGTTGGGATGAATGCTGGCGAGACGCTTAATCCAATGCTGGTTATTCAAACATGTGGCCATCGCGAGGAATTTTATGATTTTTGAGGAATTGTTTCATTTGCTCGATATCGGCTTGGGATATGGACGGAACTTTAGTTTCAAAGGTGAAGGCAATAATCATATTCTTGGGAATATTTTTGCAATACTGTTCTTGTTCACACCATAGGTATGTAACTAGCTTTTCTTTATGGAAATCATGCACACCCCACCCCTTAAAACAATGTCCGTTAACTTGAAAAACTACTTTTTCTTAAGCTTGATCGATTTAATTTTTGGCATTCCAAGAACTTCGCTATCTTCGGTCCAACGCTCTTCTTCGATGAGTTTTTTAATACGCTCGAAACGTTTAAAAACATTGCGATGTCCTTTACCAAAACCTTTTTTGGCTAAGCTTGAATGAATACTCATAATTAAAATTTCCCCTTCCAGGAATGTACCTTAATATCTTTAACATCCAGTATTGGGATATCCCATCCCTTAACGTCGATTAATGAGCCTTTGAGCTCAACATTTCTGTAAACGTAATCACCGAGATCAAACTTTTCGGAACGTATTAGGCATATGATTTCACCATCACGAACCAATTTGTGTGTGGCAGGTCGATTAATTAACTTGCCTAAATCATGAACAACCCCTTTTAGGTTTGATTCTCGAGTCTGACCTTGTTTCAACATAGAAACACCGTCGAATCTAGCAATTGTAGTTGTTTTTTCTAAAAAGTGCAAGCGCTCCTTTGTTATATCTGTGTAACTTGTTTTAGGATAAAGGCTTATGAATTTTTTATAACGCGAAATAAAGGATTTCATATCAATGGTCTCTTGCGATGATTTAAGGGCTTGCTGCCAAGAAAGTTCCAGTTTGTTCCAAGCCTTTTCGGCCAACCAGCCTTGAACTTCTTTATAGCGATATTCGGCCAATTTGGCTTCGGGAAAATCGGGAAAATGATTCATCAGGTATTTGTATTTATCTAAGAGAAAAGAATAATCACGTTGATCTTTAGGTTTCAGTAGCTCTTCATTGTGTATTTGTTCGATATTACGATAGATCGATTGCACTTTGCTGGTACGCTGTTGCTTACGAAATTCATTGAGGCTCATGAGTTTTTTGAAATAGATTTTGACTATCCAAGCATTCAAATTGTCTGGTGTTTGGATTTGATACCAACCAAATTTTTCTCCGCGAATGGTGACCTCTTGATCTTTATGGGCTTGTCCCATGATAAATGTATTAGTGCTTGGTCGTACACGCAGGTTGACCGCTCCTTTGGTGACAATGCCTCGGGTGTTGCTGACTTTGTTGACCAAGTCGCCATGAATCCAAACATTGGCTTCTTCGGGGAGTTTGACTTTAACCCAGTCATTATTTTCTTCGAGTGCATAAAGTTTTTGTCCTTGGGGTGCAGTATAGACGATCCGATGACTGGTGTGGGGCCCTGTGCGGATATTCACATGTGATCCAGTGACCTCACCAACATAAAGGATTGACGATTCCTGTGCCTGTAGCAGTGGAATAACGCCTAAATAGATTGAAACAAAACTGAGAATTAAAGATTTGTGAGAAAGCAATCGCGTTTCCTTTCTTTTGTTTTAAGTGTTTTGATAAGACTTTTGGCATCAGTCGTTTTTTTGAAACGTCCCACACAGAGCTTATACCATTTTTTCCCATTGGACGAAGTGTAAGGTGATAAAAAAGCGTCGTAACCCTTCTGTTGTAATTTGACAATGTCTTTTCTCGCCGCTTCGCGATTACGGGAGGCACCCACCTGAATGGTGTATTTTTTGGGTTTGGGTTGTACCCCTTTTTTGGTTGGGACTTGAGGAAGGACAGGGGTTGGTAAATTGTTAACAGGAGCCAGATTAATTTTGGCTGTGCTTAGCTCAGGTTTGACTTTGGCTTTGGGCTCGACCACTTGAGGGAGCTGAAGCAGTTTTCTTTGCTGCGACACAACGGTTATTCTTTTCGTTGATCCAGGGTTTTTTTCGATGGTCACAATCGTTTGGCCTTGAATATTTTTACCGCGCTGAACCCCTAAAAAATAGAAGGTCATAATGACAAAGATGAACATCAGGGCGATGATTAGTAATGTGTCAAAGGGAATAGTTACTTTGGTTTTTTTAAGCAAAGCCAAGTTAAAAACACTATTGGAAGACTCCTTGGAACGTGTTTGATTCCGTTGGTGATGCTCTTTAAAATCTTCAAACAATTCCGATTGTAGATCAAGTTGTGTATCGGCCATAAAATCCCTCAAAACCCCAATTTGATTTATGTTAGCCCGTGATACGGTATTCTGGTTTTTTTAAGGGGCCGTAAACTGAAAAGCTTAGTTTTTTCGAACCTTCCTTGATGTCTTTACCAGGTATATATGACTCATAAACCAGCTTAAAACTACTATTTAAATCTTTACCCCAGTCGTACGAGGCGTGTCCTTGAATGGTAAAATCATCCGAACTCCCAGTAACTTCGGGGAAGGTTAATTTTACTCCGTCGTGTTTGAATTTCAAAGTAATTTTTTCGACATGCAGGATTTCAAAAGATGTTAGGCGTAAAAACTGACCCAATTTTTTGACAAACAGGGTGTCGCTTTGGGCATCTGTGTTGACGAGGTCAATCTCCCCTTCTCCTGTGAAGGAGGATCGACTTAAGCCTAAGCCACCTTTGATTTTAAACGTGAGCTGATCGACATTGATGGTATCGATGTCCATGAGCGCCTTTGGTGGTGGTGATAAGGTCAGTTGATTGGCTTGAATCCAAAAATTGGCCCAGTTCCCGCTAAAGATTTGACTGTATTTGTAGTGGGTATGCAATGTTTCGCTTCGAAAAAGCTCAAAATCTCCGATGGCTAGAGAAAGGTTTTTAAAATGAGATTTGCGTAAGTTGAACGAGACGGAATCAAATCTGATGATTAGGTTGTTTTTATGAGTCAGTTTATCGAGCCAAGGTTGGCAAAAGGTTCCCGATAAGGTGATTGAGCTAAAAAAGAGAACGGCAATTAGTAGGATATCGAGCACAAATATGAAAAGAAAAATTTTTCGCATGGTTTTAAGTATACTCCCCTCGTTTTTAAAGTAGACGTTTTCGTAAAGCCTTGATTTCTCCTTCGTTTAAGTAGCGGTATTTGCCCAGCGGAAGCTCAGCCAGCTTGATGGGGCCAATGGTGATTCTTTTAAGTGACATGATTTTGTAGTCGAGCGCCTCAAACATGCGCCTAATGATGCGGTTGCGTCCTTCGGTGATGGTAAGACTCCACAATAAACTGGCGCAATCTCTTTGAAGCAGTCGGGCCTTAGGGGCTGGACCGTCGTTTAGCATGTACGAAGCCTGCTTGATTTGAATTTGATGGTCTTGTTTAAGCGGTTTATTCAAGAGTACAAGATATTCTTTATCGAGAACATATTTAGGGTGAGCCGTACGATGAGCTAGGGACCCATCATTAGTGAAGCAGAGCAATCCTTCGGTGTCAATATCGAGGCGACCAATGCTAAATAAGCGCTGTTCTTCTTTGTCGGGCAGCAGTTGGTTGGCCTGAGGACGACCTTGCGGATCGTTGTGGGAACAAATATAGCCGACGGGTTTGTTAACAACTACGTAGACTTTATCTTTTTTAAGCGTGACTTCCTCGGCATCGAAACAGACCACGTCGTTCTCGCTATCCACGGTGGTGGCTAAATTGATGACAACCTTTCCATTGACCGAGACTCTCCCCACTTGAATGAGCTTTTCGGCTTGTCGACGTGAGGCGATGCCAGCTGTGGCTAAAAATTTATTAATCCGATATTTCATACCGCATCCCCTAACTAAGAGGTGTTCCATTAGGGATGTGCTCTGCCAGGCTTAAGAGAATCACTTGATCTTCGCTGCGACCTGCCAGCAGCATGCCATGGCTTTCGATGCCACGAATTTTAGCTGGCTGTAGATTAGCCAGCAAAACCATCTGGCGTCCTTTGAGTTCTTCGGGGTTATAGCTGTCACGAATGCCAGCCACGATCTGACGCTCTTCTTGGCCGAGATCGATTTTGAGCAAGTAGAGGCGATCGGCATTAGGGTGTTCTTTGGCTTCTAAAATCGTGCCTACGCGGAGCTCGATGTTTTTAAAATCGTCTATGCTAATCATGCCAGTTGTTCCTCTTTTGAATCATTTTCGTCAGATGGTGGAAAATTGTTGTATTGCTCAGCTGAACTCAAGCTTTCGACAAAGCGATTGCAATGGTCCTTATCTTGTTTTTTTATGCAAATAAACTGCAAGCCGACGTCGTATACAGGCTCTTCTTCGACAAATGTTTTAACTGTCCAGACCACTTGTGCTTTGCAGGTGATAGATTTTTCTAAAATGGGTAATTGGAATGAAACTTCGACGGTATCGTAAATTTTAACTTGCTTGGAAATCACAACACATAGTCCCCCAACGCCAATATTTTTGATCTGGGCCGAAAGTGTGGTGTTGCTTGATTCTTGGATCATGATTATGGCAATATCCGAATCGATACGTGGAAATTTTCGATTGCTAAACCCTTGCCAAATCATAGCTTATGCTCCTAAAAAATATTAAAAATTCACAGTTAATTTTATCACTTCCTTTAGATTTAGGCAATTGTTGTTTCGCTAGGAGTCTTGCTTGACCCTGGTTTGTCATTAAAACAAAAGTTAGTTACGATGCCCTGATTCGTTAAATTGAAAATCAGTTAACAGAGCAGACTTTGCTAGAGTTGTTTTTGGTGATCATTGAAAAATCGGCAATCGGTTGAACAATGTTAGCAATCTGTTGCAGAAGAGCCAAATGGTTGTTACGTTGCTTTTCGTCGTCACAGAGCACCATTACCTGTTCAAAAAAATCATCCAAAGGTGTCTTGAGTTGGGTTAATCCTTCGAAGAGATCCTTGTATATGATCTCTTCGGTGGATATGTTTTGAAAGGCTTGATCAACGGCTGTTTCGACCACTTGTTTGCTAAGATTGGCATTGAAAGTAACTTGTCCGTTCCAGCCATGTTTGTCATTGGCTTGTTTAAGAATATTCACAATGCGACCACAAAGCAGTAAAAGATCTCCAAAAGAGATATTGGAGTCAATGGCCTCTTGGATGGTTTTCATTCGCTTGAGAACATCGGCTACATTGATTTCGTTTCCGACGGTTTTGAGCACCGCTTCGACCACATCGTAACGGATGTTGAGTTGATCTTGAGCATAGCCCTTAAGACGTTCCATCACAAAAGGAACTAAATTTTCCCCCTCAATAGGGAGAAACCATTTGGTATGGTGGAGCACTTGAATAAGGGTTAAGGCTGCACGGCGCAGACCATAAGGATCCGATGATCCCGACACTTTGGTGCCGATCCGAAACGCTTGCTGCAAGGTATCAAGGCGATCTGCTGCGATGAGCATATTGGCCACATCTTCTTCCACCGCTTCGAGGCTGTATTGCTGTTGTAAAGCATTAATAACCTGAGGCTCTTCTTGGCTTAATTGGGCGTATTCACCCCCCATTTCACCCTGAAGCTCAGGGAATTCATAGACCATCTGGGTAATGAGATCAATTTTGGACAACATGATGGCTCGGTCGACAAACTCAGCCCTTTGCGGATCTAAGCGCGCATTTTGGCAAAGAGATTGTGCTAAAGCACGTGTCGATTCGGTTTTGTCCCAGTACGATCCAATGTCTTTTTGGTACATCATTGCTTTGAGATCGTTATAACGTTTTGATAAAGCAACTTTGGTGTCTTCTTTCCAAAAGAAAACAGCATCGGCCAAGCGAGCTGAAATCACCCGCTCGTTTCCAGTGGCAATAGCTTCTTTGTTACCCACCCCATTGGTGATGCTTAAAAAGAAAGGCAACAGACCACGTTTCTCATCGATCACAGGAAAATACTTTTGATGGTGTTTCATTGAGGTAATGGGCACGATGTGAGGGATTTTCAAAAATTCGGCGTTAAACTCCCCCATCACAATATCGGGCCACTCTACGCAATAGGTTACGATTTCCAAAAGATCTTGGTCTAAAAGCTGTTCCCAGTTTGGATTAGTGCATATTTTTTGAGCTTCGTCTTTTAACAGAACTTCAATCACTTTGCGACGTTTATTGGGATCGGCCATAACGCGCAATTGGCTTAACTTGTTTTCGTAGGTGACGATGTCAGCGGTTGCCAATTCGAGGGCTTCGTTGTGTACGGCAAAGCGATGACCATAAGTGACTCTATCCGATCGCAGGCCATCCATCTCAAAGGGAATGATTTCCTCATTGAGCAAGGCCACAATCCAACAAAGTGGTCTGGCAAAGCGTAAGGGTTTAAACGGAACAAAACGCATGGTCTTGGGTGTTTTGATTGCTTGAATCAGTTGTGGCAAATGTTGAGCGAGAACTTCTGTGGCAGTATGCTCTGGAAGTGTTTGCTGAATGTAAAGTTTTTCAATCCCTTTGGCATCAGTTTGTGTTGTGATGGATTCAACGGCGACATTGTTTTTTTTTGCGAATCCCAAGGAGGCTTTGCTCCAGTTGCCGTCTTTATTTTTGGCAGCTTTCAGAGGTGGTCCAAAAATATCCTTGGTTTCGGCTGTTTGTTTGGAGGCGAATCCTTCTATAAAAACCGTAAGTCGTCGAGGTGTTGCCATGGTTGAAATGATGGGTTCATCGTCTAATAGACGTTCTTCTTTAAGACAATTCTTAAGAGAAGTCGCGAAGCCTCGCAACGCAGGTTTAATATAGGATACGGGAAGTTCTTCGACTCCGAGCTCAATCAGTAGACGGTTGGTAACCATGATACAACTCCATATGTAATTCTGCACAACCTCGAGCCATTGTTCTTACACGCCCAATATAACCAACGCGCTCAGTTACGCTAATAGCATTGCGTGCATCAAGCACGTTAAAGGCATGTGATGTTTTCAGGACCATATCGTAAGCGGGACGCACAAGGTTTTTCTCGAGACTTTCAAGGCATTCTTGTTCATACGTGTCGAAAAGCACAAAATGGCGGTCGACGTTCGCATTTTCAAAACTATATTTCGAAAATTCATATTCAGCTTTTTGAAACAAATCTTTGTACAAAACTTTATGATTAGGTTCATTGACCCATACCAAATCGTAGAGGTTGTCTTTGCCTTGCAGGTACATGGCGATGCGTTCGAGTCCATAAGTTAATTCCACCGAAATGGGATCAAGCTCGAAGCCACCCACTTGTTGGAAATAAGTGAACTGAGTGATTTCCATGCCATCCAGCCAAACCTCCCAGCCTAAACCTGTTGCACCTAAGGTGGGTGACTCCCAATCATCTTCGATAAAGCGGATATCGTGGTCTTCGGGCACAATGCCAATGGCCCGCAAGCTATCCAAATAAAGGTCTTGGCTGTTTTTGGGGGCGGGTTTCAAAATTACTTGGTATTGATGATGTTGATACAAGCGGTTAGGATTTTCGCCATAGCGCCCATCAGTGGGACGACGTGAGGGTTCTACGTAACAGACCCTATGTTTGTTGGGGCCTAGCACACCAAAGAAGGTTGCAGGATTAAATGTTCCAGCACCAGTCTCTTGGTCATAGGCTTGCCAAAGGACACAGCCCTTTTCGATCCAATAATGGTGCAGTTTTAAAATAATATCTTGGAACGTAGTTACCATAGCTATCTACTCTATCATTTATGCTCGATAGTGTCACCAAAGGGTTACACTGCTTTATCTTTTTCGGAAATTTTTCCGAGATTGGGTTCAATCGGCCATTCAATGCCAACTTGAGGATCATTCCACAGAATCGTTTTTTGGGCTTCGGGATGATAGACTTGGGTGCATTTGTAAAAGAAATCAGCCGTTTCGCTCAAGACACAAAAGCCATGAGCAAATCCTTCGGGAACGTAGAGTGCTTGGCGTTTTTGGTCGTTTAAAGTGATACCAAACCATTGCCCATAAGTGGGCTGATCTTGGCGAAAATCAATGACAGCGTCAAAAACTTCGCCTTGCAGAACGGTTACCAATTTGCCTTGGGCATAAGGCTTTTCTTGAAAATGCATGCCTCGTAACGTTCCGTAGCTTGAGCGACTTAAGTTATCTTGTTTAAAACTAAGATCGAGTCCTTGATCTTGGAAAGACTTTTGGTTATGGAGCTCCATGAAAAAACCACGCTCGTCACCATGAACCGTATAATCAACAATGATCAACCCTTCGAAATCTGTTTCGATGATTTTCATGCTGTGCCCTTTTTACTAAAAAAACGTTCAAAACCTTCGTCACGAAACCAGGCGACCATTTTTTTGAGTCCCTGTTCCAAGGTGTATTGAGGTTCCCATCCCCAATGTTCTTTGATTTTAGCAGGACTCATAAAGGTTTTCTCGATTTCTCCTAATCTTTTTTCGACGTAATAGGCCTCGGATGTGTAGGGGATTTCGTTTTGCAAAATCTCATAAATGGCATTCACCGAGCTTCCTAGACCAGTGGCGATATTGAAAATTTGGTTCTCCATGCGATCCAAAGCTAAGGTGTTGACTTCGACGATATCGGAGACAAAGATGTAGTCACGCAACTGTTCACCATCGCCGTAGATGGTCGGAGTTTCGCCTTTCATCATTATGCCAATAAAAATGGCATTGACGCCAGCTTCACCCTCTGGGTTTTGGCGTGGTCCATAGATATTAGGGTAACGCAAAATTGTGTACTGAAAATCATAGAGACGCTGATAGAGCTGGATGTATTGTTCGCCAGTGAATTTGCTCACGGCGTAAGGGCACAAAGGACGGGCTATGGATTGTTCGGTTAAGGGGAGTTCGATGGGATCTCCGTAAATGGCTCCTCCAGTTGAGGCATAGATAATTTTTGATACCCCTGTTGCGCGCATATGTTCCAACAGTTGTAAGGTCCCTTTGATATTTACATTGGCATCGTACATGGGATTAAGCAGCGATGCGCGCACATCAATCTGGGCGGCATGGTGGTTGACCAAATCAAATTGTAACTCTTTGAAGTTTTCGCGAAGCGAGGGATCGCACAAATCTTTTTCGATAAAGCGTGCTTCGGGATGTATGTTTTGTTTGAATCCAGTCACAAGATTATCTAAGATTGTGACGCAGTGTTTCTCGGCGATGTAGCGGTCAACCACTTGAGATGCTATAAAACCAGCACCACCCGTGACAAGAATATTCATAGTCAGCTCCCTCTGCATATGTGTATAATTACACCGCTTGATTATAGGCAAAAAAGGATAAGGACGCAATAATATAAACAAAAGTTAGTTCATGTTTAATCCGAATACTTTTATTAACACCGTAAGATGCGTTTATTTAATTGACGTCTTGTTATGCTTATTCAATAATATACTAAAACATGTCTTAGCCCACACCATGGCAATTATGTGATTGTGTGTAAAGGTGGCAAACAAAGAGCCTAACGAAAATTAAGGGATTGCCTGTGTGTTATTCCCTTTTCCCGAGGAGATGTTACCTTTTTCGGTTATGTTTTCTTAACTCATCTGGTTGAAATTCTTTGAACGCGTTATAATACCATTTTTATAAGCAAGACTTGTATGTATGCTAAATTAAAGGTTCCGTGTAATGTTGAAAACAGTTCTTTATGACCAACATATTCAGTTAAACGCCAAGATGATTCCTTTTGGACCTTGGGAGATGCCTGTTCAGTACGAAGGTATAGTGGTAGAGCATAAACGAACACGCCATGCTGTGACGATGTTTGATACTTGTCATATGGGAGAAATTCTGGTTGAAGGTCCAAATGCTTTGGCTTTCCTTGAATCTTTGGTGCCTCGAAATTTGAATTCATCCCGTGATGGGCGTTGTTATTACACACAATTGTGCCAGGACGATGGGGGCATTTTAGATGATGTGATTATTTACCGTTTCAGCCAAAATTCCTTTATGTTGGTTGTGAATGGTTTGACCATTCAAACCGATTGGGATTGGATTAAAAACTTAGCACCCGCAGATGTGCGTGTCGATAATCAAAGGGGCAATTGGTTCAAAATAGATCTGCAAGGGCCTGAGGCCTTGACGGTGATTACTCAATGCTTAGGTGATGACTGTGGTGTGCAAGATTTAGCCTATTTTGCTTTTAAGGCTGTCGAGTATAATAATGAGCGCTTGTTGGTCTCTCGCACGGGTTACACTGGGGAGTTGGGTTATGAAGTTTATGGTCCTTGTGCTTTGGCCAAAGATTTGTGGAAGACTTTGCTCGATTTAAATGTAATGCCTGCGGGCTTAGGTGCGCGTGATACGCTACGCCTAGAAATGGGCTATCCTCTTATGGGACAAGATATGGATACAATGGTTAATCCTCGTTCTGTTGGCTTTGAGCATTTTGTGTCGCAAGAGAAAAACTTTGTCGGTGTAGCGGCAATTTGGGATCAAGATCCTAAGTGGATCAGTTTACCCTTTGTGATCAATCAAGGGGGAATTGCTCGTCACAATGCCGAGGTTAAAGATGGTCCAAATGTTGTTGGTCTTGTCACCAGTGGGACCTGGTCCCCTACTTTGCAAAAAGCGATTGGTTTGGCTCGCGTTCCGTGGTCAATGCGCGATGCTAAACAGTTAATGATTCAAATTCGTCAAAAGAAAGTTGTGGTCGATGTTGTTGCCTTGCCATTTGTAAGGTCGACGTCAATTAAACAAAATACATTGAAACAAAGGAGTGAAACACATGTCTCATGAAACGCTAAAGAAAGCTCGTTACAGTGAAGAGCACGAGTGGGTTGTGGTGAAAGACGGACAAGCTAAGGTTGGGATCACCGATCATGCACAACAAAAGTTGAGTGAGATTGTTTTTGTTGAACTACCTTTCGAAGGACAAAAAGTTCAGCAACACGAAGCCTGTGCGGTGGTTGAATCAGTCAAATCCGCCTCGGACATCTACAGTCCTCTTTCGGGAACCGTGGTGACGGCGAACAAAAACCTTCTGGATGAGCCTGGCTATATCAATCAAGATCCTTATGAGGCAGGATATTTGTTTACACTCGAAGATATTAACGAAGACGAGCTCGATCAGCTGATGGATGTCGAATCTTATCAAGAGTTTGTTGATAAAGAAGGATAAATCACTTTATGTATTATGTACCTCACACGGAGCAAGACCGTCAAAAAATGTTGAAAACATTGGGCTGTGATCATATTGATCAGCTGTTTTCCGATGTCAATGACAGTCTCCTGAATCCTGAAATTGATATGGATGAAGGTTCGGATATGATTACTGTTCAAGCACATATGCAAGAATTGGCTGCGCGCAACACCGCTCATAATATGAATAGTTTTTTAGGAGCGGGTGCCTATGATCATTTTATTCCGCCCATTTTAAATGCTCTTGTGGGCCGAGGTGAGTTTTTAACATCGTATACTCCTTACCAACCTGAAATAAGTCAGGGTCTTTTGCAGGCCATTTTTGAGTATCAAACCATGATTTGTGAACTAACTGGTGCCGACGTATCAAATGCGTCTTTGTATGATGGAAGCACGGCGATTTGGGAGGCCATCTTAATGGCTGCACGCATCAATCGTCGTCGTCATGTGGTGATTGCTGATCCTTTGAACCCTTTGTATCGCGAGGTGATCGAAACGCATATGCGCGGGGCGGATTTCACTTTCGAACGAAGCAGTTTTGTGGAGTCTGTTCAGCAAAACATCACTGCTGTGATCGTGCAGTACCCTAATTTTTTAGGAACAGTTGAAGATTTAACAGCTTTGGCCGAAATGTGTCAGCAAGCTGGCGCTTTATTGATTGTGGTAACCAATCCGATGGCTTTGGCCTTGTTTCGCACCCCAGTGTCGATGGGTGCCGACATTGTTGTTGGTGAAGGGCAACCCTTGGGGGTTCCTCTTTCTTATGGTGGTCCCTACTTTGGTTTTATTGCCACGCGTCAAAAATATGTGCGCCAATTGCCTGGTCGTATCTGTGGCGAATCGGTGGATGTTGAAGGCCGGAAAGCCTATGTGTTAACCTTGCAGGCACGTGAGCAACACATTCGCCGTGAAAAAGCGACCTCGAATATATGCACCAATCAAGCACTCCTCGCTTTACGCGGAGCGATGTATATGGCCTATATGGGCTTTGATGGCATGAAACAAGTGGCCGAAGCTTCACATAAGAGATTGATCTATTTGCGTAAAGCCTTGCAGGATATCGAGGGTGTAAAGATTTGGGATCTAGGCACGTCTTACTGCGAAATTGTGGTGGAATTACCTGGTTTGGTTCGTGATTATTGTGCGATGGCTCGTAAAGAAAATCTTATTCTTGGCTATGACCTTGCTCTTTATCGTTCGGATTGGGACCACTGTTTGTTGATTGCTGTGACGGAGAAGAAAACCGAAAACCAGTTGAAAGCCTTGGTTCAATTTTTGCAAACACAAACGCTGGCAGCAGTCCGTGAGGTGTTTTAATGAAAACAATTTTTGAGAAAAGTGCTCAGGGACATCGATCTTTTTCTTTAAGGGATATGGCGTTTGCCCCATTTGATCTTGAGAGCTCAGTTGATGCCAGTCTTTTGCGTACTGATCAAGCGAATTTACCCGAAGTGAGTGAACTTGATGTGGTTAGGCATTACACCGCCCTTTCGTATCTTAACAAAGGCATCGATAATCATTTTTATCCTTTAGGATCATGCACCATGAAATATAATCCACGCTTGCATGAAGAAATGGCTGCCATGCCCTCTTTTACGCAGGCCCATCCTTTGGCTGATGCCTCAACGGTTCAGGGCAATATGTACATCATTTATGAAGTGCAGCGTATGCTGGGAGCTTTGTCTGGCATGGATGCTTTTACTTTGGAACCAGCGGCTGGTGCGCACGGCGAGTTGACAGGACTTATGTTGATCAAAGCTTATCACCAAAGCCGTGGTGAGCATGAGCAACGTCGTAAAATTCTTATTCCCGATGCTGCGCATGGGACCAATCCTTCATCGGCGGCTCTTTGTGGCTATGATGTGGTTTCGATTCGTTCCGATGAGCGAGGTGGTGTGGATATGGAGCACCTGAAAGAGAATTTGGGCGATGATGTTTCTGGTCTGATGACCACAAATCCGAATACTCTGGGCTTGTTTGATGAAAATATTTTGGACATTTCGTCTTTGGTGCATCAGGCTGGGGGCTTGCTTTACTATGATGGTGCTAATTTTAATGCGATTATGGGCAAATGTCGCCCCGGCGACATGGGTTTTGATGTGATTCATATCAATTTGCATAAAACTTTTTCAACTCCACATGGTGGAGGCGGTCCTGGCGCAGGACCTGTTGGTGTTAAGAAACACTTGATTCCTTTTTTACCACCCCAACACGTTTTCAAAACAGCTGAAGCTTATGCTTATAGTCAAGATCATGAAGACACCTCGATAGGTCGATTGATGGCGTTTGGGGGTAATTTCTTGGTGTTTGTGCGTGCCTATGTTTACATGAAGCTGTTGGGTGCGGATGGTTTGAAAGATGTGAGCGAAAGTGCGGTGCTTAATGCCAACTATATGATGCGTGCTTTGGAGAAAGAGTTCTTTCTCCCCTACGATCGTATTTGTATGCATGAATTTGTTTTATCAAGCAAATGGCAACAAGAATTTGGAGTTCATACCAAGCATTTGGCCAAACGTTTGATTGATAAGGGCTATTATCCACCGACAATTTATTTTCCTTTGATTGTCGATGAAGCGCTTATGATTGAACCGACCGAGACGGAAAGTTTAGAAACAATGGATCAATTCATTGAGGACTTGAAGAAGATTGCTCAAGAATGTCGTGACAATCCCGAAATGGTCCAACAGGCCCCTCATAGCACGGTTGTTCGTCAAATTGATGAGGTTATGGCTGCGCGTAGGCCTAAGTTGAGATGGACACCCGATTCGGTTTAGTGGTCCATTCGGATCCCTCACCTGCTCGCAATATTGCTTTAGATGAAGTTCTTTTGAACAAAGCCATTGCGACAGGCTTCCCTTATGTCCGTCTATGGGAAAACCTCATTCCAGTTATTTATTTGGGCATTGGCAAACGTTGGCGGGATGAAGTTTTCGAAGAGTCTTGCTTGAAGGATCAAGTCCCTATTTTGCGTCGTTTCAGTGGTGGTGGCACGGTTCTCCATTTGCCAGGAACCTTGAATTACACCTTAGCCCTACCGATAGCCCTTTTCCCAGAATGCGCGACGATTGCTGGTTCGTATCAGTTTGCATTGCACTGGCTCAATCAAGCACTTAGGCCATGTGATTTACCTTTTTTAGAGATGGCTGGTCATTCGGATTTTTGTTTGAATGGTCGTAAAGTTTCGGGCAATGCCCAGGCGCGACGCAAACAGATGGTGTTACATCATGGCACACTTATGACGCTCCCTCACGTCGATGCAATTGAGCGTTATTTGCGCGAACCAAAGGTTCAGCCCGACTACCGGGATCACAAAAAACATCGCCAGTTTGTGAGTGATTTGCAGTCGGAAGGTTTTTCGTTGGATCTTAAGGGCTTAGAGCAGCTTGTGAGCCAACATCTCCTTGTTCGGGAACAGATAAAATGGAACGAGGGGGATCTTCAAGAAGCCGATGAGCTTGTTGAGAGCAAATATAGTCAAGACACATGGAATTTAAAACTCTAAGGCGTTGAATTTTACAGTCGTAATTCCAGATGCTAAAATAGAAACTTTGATCCCTATTATAAAGAAAAAAGTTAAACCCGATAAGCATCGTTTATACGGATACGTTTTGTAGTCATGACATTATCGTATTAATCATAGTAAATTATTCTTAAAAATGTTTTTAGCTATTCGACTGCAACGGTTCGATACGTATATCATTCGCTACAACAAACAAGTGGTCTTTAAGATCCCTACTGATTTCGATATTTTTGTAGTGAATGGTTAAGATATCACCTGCAAGTTTGGTTTGTGACTTGAGGGGGAATTGCAGCTCCTGGCTAATCCAAAGGGTGTTGATGTCGTGACTATGGGGATCTTTGAATTGATAAATGTCACATTTTTGGCCATAAATTTTCTCTTGTCCGACTTTTTGCGCTTGCATCAGCGTCAGATGGTCTTTGAGACGAGTGACGGATTGCATCATTTCGGGCTTGATTTGATAGTTATCAAGCGCATCTTTCTCATACTTAGTCACGGTGCCAAATTTACGGCTGGGCAGATAGGTGTAGACTTGCTTGTTATTGATGATCAGAACAAACAATTGGCCTTGTTGCATATATTCCATCCGGAGCTTGTCGTTTTTCATCCATATTTTATGTTCAAGAATGCGCCCTTTCTTGAGGGAGTCAATCGTTTGTGTGAAATGTATGGCACGTAAGTCGCTTGGTTCTTTAGCATTGATCAAACCTGTGAAGCCAACACAACTTATGATACATAGACATAATGTTAGGATCCTCTCTTTCATCCTAAAACTCCCTTAAGCACATTGATTTGATCTTCTGTGAACCTATCTTGACCGTATTCTACCGTAAAAAGGTAGGGAATGTCAGTAAAATCTGAGATAACTTTGACATTGCTAGCGCTTGAAGAGTCTTTAGTATCTTCGGGGTGATTGAGAATGAATCCCAGAACCTTGATCTGCTTGCTTTGCAAGTGTTCAAGGCTGAGTAAGGTATGGTTAATTGTACCGAGGTTGGCATCGGCCACCAAAAGAACCGGAAGATTTAAGTCCACCATTAAATCGGAAACTCTATATTGGAACCATAAGGGAACGGCAACACCTCCGATACCCTCAACAATCACGGTTTGATCCTTGGCTTGTAATTTTTGGTAGGCTTGCAAAATGGTTTCGGGTCCTTGCTTGTTAGAAAGATGTTTTGGAACAGCATAGGGAGCTTGTGGTGGTTCATAGACAAAACTGGTGTGGGTTGGGATATCTATGCATGAGGCAATCGCATCTAGATCGGGTACGAAGAGTTTTGTTTGCTCGAGACGGCACCCTGTGGCTAACGGTTTATAGTAAATAGGACTACAATGTTCGGATTGTAACCAGCGTAAGATAAGCAGGGACAAATGTGTCTTACCCACATCTGTCCCTGTTGCCGTGATAAACAGGTCGTTCATTAAAGGGATTTGTTCACAAAGTCTTCAATTTGTCCTTTGGGCAGAGCACCCACGGCTTGATCTGCTTTATTTCCATCTTTGAATAAAATCAATGTTGGAATGCTAGAAACCTCATACTGTGCAGCCAGCTCTTGAGCATTGTCGATGTCTAATTTGGCAAATTTTACTTTTCCATCATAATCATTCGATAATTTTTCGAGGATAGGTGCTACCATTTTGCAAGGACCACACCAATCGGCATAAAAGTCAACCACAACAGGTTGATCGGATTCGAGAACTTCCGTTGAAAAATTATGGGTGCTAAGTACTACTACGGACATGACAAACTCCTCTTTTTATCAAAACATACAAGAAAACATTATATTAAACGCAGCTTCAGTAATATGTCAAGGTGAGAATTTTAACTTTATAGGCATAACGAAAGATTGCTTATTTTAGCTCTCCCATCGCTTAATCCAGCCGCAACATTTTATCAATTGATTGAAAAAAAAATCTGATAGACGCTTTGTTACAAGGTGGGGCTCGTTTTGACTTAGTTAATGCCAATGGTATTTTGAATGGGGACAGATTTATAAGCATCATGCCTAGATTTGGCTAGAGATTTAGGAGGTTAAATCGGCAGCAATGAATGCGGCGGCAATAATGAGCCCCATGCCAACGGTGTTCCAGATGCCTTTCCATTCCCCTTTTTCATCGACTTTTGTGTGTCCACATCCTTGAGTTAAGGTTAGGGCTAACAACAAAAAAGGAATAACCAGGCCTTTGATTAGTGTTTTCATTCATCATCCTTAGGTAATTATTTGTCTTGGTTGAACTCATCCATGAGAGCGGTGATATCTTTTTCTGCAACGCGTGACGCCATCATGCAGACAAAAATCAAAACCGAGTATTGCCAGCTATCTTCTGAGCCCAATATGAAACTTGTTTGAATGTTTTCTTCGCGTTGTAAGCGATTTAAATAGAAGGCGCGTGCTTGATCGAGATCACCATCGTAGATATCTAAATGTTTGATTTGATTAAGATATTTGAGGGAGGGAAATTTGATTCCGCGGATCAGTAAAAAGTTGATCGCAGTTTGTTCCATATCCTGAAATTCAAAACCTTCTAAGTGAGGTAAGCTTGGTGGCAAGATAATTGAGGGCTTTCCCACGTCCACATACCCTTGTCGGATTACCGTTGTTTGAGGTGTAAGCGAGGAGCGGGCTAAAAAAATATATGACAATTGAGTGTTGCGCTCGGATGATAAAGGTAGCATCCGTGGTCGAATAATTTCGGTTTTTTGCAAAGCTTTTTCCCAAAGTTGATAATGATTCATGTCGTTGATTCCTTAGTTGTTTGTGGCCATGTGGTGTTCAGTCCTGGAGCAATGTAGGCGGTAACCGAAGCGAAGCCAACAAGGTAGTAATACACTTTGATTGTGATCGATAAGGTGACCGCTGTGACGGCATCGACGCCATAAGGGGCTAACAAAAAAATGTAAAGGGCCTCCCCTACGCCCCATCCGGAAATAGAAATAGGAATCGAACTTAGAAAAATGATGATAGGAATAAGCACGCAATAGGTTCCTAAAGAGACTCCTGTGATCCCGAGGGCTCGACCGACCCAATAATTAATAATGGTAAAAATAATGTGGATCGTAAAAGATAAGATCAGAGCTTTCAAGAAAGCTTGCGGATGTTTGGAAAAATCGAGGATCACGGTGCGAATTTTTTGATAAAGTTGCTCGGCTTTGATTCGTGCTAACAATTGAGACAGTTTTTGTGACACCTTGGAATGATGATTCATCCATAAAAACAACGCTGTTCCCCCAATCATTGCTGCGGTAAAGGTAATCACTGGCCGAAAAAGCTTGGATAAATGGGGATCGTTGAATTTGATAATAACTGCGATAAAAGCTAATAAGACTATGGCGTATAGGCCCGAAAAGCGATCGAAAAAAATACTCATACTTCCTTCGACTCCTTTGTTGGTTTGTTTGGAAATATAAAACATTTTGATCAAATCACCACCAGTGGTGCCAATCATAAAGGTATTAAAAAACATGCCGATCGAAAAGAGGCGCATCACGCGCAAGAAAGGTAATTCAATGTTGTGGGCTTTGAGAAGAACCTGCCAACGTAGCATGCAGAGCAGCGCCGTTAAGATAAAGAGAAGGCTAGCAAGTATCATCAGGCTTATGTCGGCCGAGGTGATAGTTTGCCAAAACTCGTTAAAGTTGACCTGGCTGCGAAAAATATAGGCAATGATAGTCAGGCTTAAGGTTATTTTAAAGACGGTTAAGACGGTTTTTTTCATGTGAGATCCCATTTAACGTTATTGGCGTTTAAGTTGTCCAAATCGGTTGGAGCTTTTTGCAAAAGCTGTTGGAAATTGACATTGAATTGCTTGGCCACTTTGGAACCCAAGCTCATCATGGCATAGGTCAGGCCAGGGTTTAACCCTAGTTCGCTTAAGCGTTTTTGCAAGCCGCTTAAGATAGATTGTTGATCAAGCGCGCTAACAGACAAGCTTAAGGAATCGGATGTGATGATTTCGGCTTGGGCATGGGCATGATGCCAAACCAAAATGACGATATCCTGAGCATTGCTGTGCTCCTTGCGATAACGCTTAAGGTAGTCGATGGCTCCCCCAGGATTAAGAGTCGAAGCTTTTTGCGTTATGAGAACCAAATGAGCCCCACTGCTTTGGTGCAAAAGCTTTGCCATGCTGTTGAGCTTTTTAATGGTAGGCTCACTCATGATTTTGGCGCGGTCATTGGCGCCATAATAAAGTTGATGTTTAGGCGACGCACTGCAACCCAAAGGCAGAATAATCATGCCGATTAGTGCGATATATTTCACGAAACGTTTCATAATATCTTTTATCCTCTCATGCACGCGAGCTATTATACATGAATATTGCCGTTCAGTCCTCACTTACTCTAGCGCGATTCTGGATCCGATGACAAAGGAGTGTCCGTAGGGTGTTAAAAATGTCCCCGGGGCGATTCGAACGCCCGGCACGCAGTTTAGGAAACTGATGCTCTATCCATCTGAGCTACGGGGACATTTTGTAGAAATTGTTTGTCTAATAGGT
Organism: uncultured bacterium; assembly: GCA_964565945.1. Taxonomy (GTDB): domain Bacteria; genus CAZMGY01. The sequence continues at coordinate 12,698 of CAZMGY010000036.1, read as the reverse complement.
TAATACGGAATAGACGGGATGATCCTTGATTTGATTTCGCCCATTTAAGAAAGATAGCTCTATGAAAAATAGTATCGAATGGATGTTTGCCTTCAGTTGTTTAACCAAGTCAACCACTGCTTTTGCGGTTCCCCCAGTGGCCAGTAAATCGTCGATAATCACAACATGATCATTTTCATTAATGGCATCTTGGTGCATTTCGATGGAGTCCGTACCGTATTCCAGTTCATAATCTGCGGATACGGTTGTGTGCGGCAATTTACCCTTTTTTCGAGCTGGAATAAAGGAACAGCCTAAGCGATAAGCGAGTACTGATCCAAAGATAAAACCGCGTGATTCAATTCCTACTACGGCTGTGACTTGTTTCTCGTCGAGCTGTTCAGCCAAGTGATCAATCACTTCCTTAAATTTTTTCTGATTCTTGAGTAACGGAGTGATATCTCTAAAAATAATACCTGTTTTAGGAAAATCGGGAATGTCACGAACCTGGCTATCAAAACTCATTAGCGTTGCTTACTCGCTTTCACTGATTTCATGAAGTTCTTTAGATTCCTGCGATGTCATTTCACGCAGTTTTTCGAGAGCCTTCTTCTCCAATTGACGGACACGCTCACGGGTTAAATCAAAATGTTTACCCGTTTCTTCCAAAGTCTTGGGAATGCCATCGTCGAGACCAAAGCGAACGGTCAATATTTTGACTTCACGTTCGGTGAGGTATTCGTCGAAAAGGTCATCGATCCGTTCGCGTTGCATGATTTGTGATACCGTATGAGATGGCATGACTGCCCGTTCATCACTGATCACATCGAGCAAGACATTAACACCATCGTCGTCGACAGCAGCATCTAACGATTTAGATCCAGTTGAAATGCGTGAAATGGTTTGTACTTTTTCAACAGTAATACCCATCCGCTCCGCCACTTCCTCCTCGATGGGAACGCGACCATATTCTTGGGATAGCTCAGCAATGGTTTTTTTCCACTTGTAAACAAATTCAGTCATATAGACGGGAATACGAATTGTTTTGCCTTGGTTGGCAAACGCGCGAATGATTGATTGGCGAATCCACCATGCGGCATACGTGCTAAATTTGAAACCTTTGGTGTGATCAAACTTTTCCACCGCACGCATCAATCCTAAATTACCTTCTTCAATAAGATCAAGCAAAGGCATGCCGTAGCGGCCATAGCGTTTGGCAATTTTAACCACCAAGCGGAGGTTTGAGCGGATAAGGGTCAAGCGAGCTTTTTCGTTGCCTTTTTTGATTTTTTTGGCGAGCGCTATTTCTGCTTCGTGGGGAAGTAACGGTATATAGCTAATATCTCTCAAGTAAAGACGAACAGGATCAACACCGATATCGCGTGTCGTTATTTGTCCGTATTCGGCTAAATCGTTTTTTTTTAACTCTTCGGAATGCTGATGTTCTTTATTCGACATTTTTGCTTGCCCCCCCCCCTCTCTTACGAAAAATAGAACGTAATCATCAAGACTAACACGTAGGATACTATAACAAGAAGGCCAGCTGTTTTCAAGCGAAAATAATGCCCCTTCAGGCCCAGTGAAAAAATAAGTGGCACGGCTAAGCCATAGAGTAATGTTAATAAGGCTGTGAGACCTTTGGTTGAAGAGGTGGCTTGCAAGATGGTTTGACAAGGTAAGAAGAAGTCACTGGCACTGATAATACACAGATTGAAGATATTGCTGCCCCATATGATGCTCAGTATGAGCTGAAGAGATTTCATGCGGGCTGCTTTGAAGGCGGTGACCAATTCTGGCAGGGATGTGGCTAAGGCTAAGAACAAAAGACCGACAAAGCCCTCATTCCAGCCTGTATGTAGGACGAGTTTTTCAGCGGCTCTGACACAGTAACAACCCGCGACAAAAATAATAGCCACCGCGACGAGGTAAAGAATGATATTTTTAAGCAAAGGTTCTGCTTGGCTGATATCCCCTTCGTTGGTAATCTTGTTTTTAAAGATGGAACGAATGTAGATGGTGTAGGCGATTAAAATCAGCCATGTTCCCCATCCTAGGTGAAGAAAGGTTCCGCTCCATGGGAGGTAAGCATTAATAATGGTGACTATAAGTAAGCCAACTGTGAAAAAGGTCGCCATTTTGATGGAGCCACCAATTTTTTCTTGTTGCCACTTGGGATAGACCAGTACTACAACACCCAATATGGCCAAGTTAAATAAAATGCTGCCATAGATATTCGAAATCGACATATCGTAGGCTCCAAGTGAAATAGCTTTGACGGAAGTGACTAATTCGGGAAAAGAGGTTGCTGCTGCGACCAAAATACTGCCTAACCAAACGTGGCCTAAACCCCATCTAGCCGCAATAGATTCCCCTGAGCGCACAAGAAGGCTTCCTGCAACTGCAATCGCAACTGCAGGAAGCCCATACTGTAAAATAAGCGTTAGCATATCTGTCTGTTATTTGATGGCTGCTTGAGCCGCTGCCAAACGAGCAATCGGTACGCGAAAGGGCGAACAGCTCACATAGTGCAAGCCGATGCGATGGCAAAATTCCACCGAAGATGGCTCGCCACCATGTTCCCCACAGATACCAAGTTTGATATCTTTGTTCACGCTACGACCTTTGTCGATGGCGATTTTCATTAACTCACCAATACCTTCTTGATCCAAAACTTGGAAGGGATCTTTGTCGTAAATACCGCGTTTGACGTATTCACCCAAAAAGCTCCCTGCATCGTCGCGAGAGAAACCACAACCCATCTGTGTGAGATCGTTGGTTCCAAACGAGAAGAATTGAGCTTCTTCGGCGATAAGATCCGCGGTTACAGCAGCGCGAGGTACTTCGATCATGGTTCCAATCAAATACTCCAATTGGACGCCAGCCAAAGTCATTTCTTGTTCAATCACAGCAATTGCATTGGCTTTAAGAATACCTAGTTCTTCGTGCTTACCCACCAATGGAATCATAATTTCGGGCACAATGTCTTGGCCAGAATCTTTTTTGAAGCGAATGGCGGAGCGAATCACAGCTGTCACTTGCATATCATAAATTTCTGGGTATGTAATGGCCAAGCGGCAACCACGATGACCTAACATGGGGTTGAATTCGTGCAAGGATTTCACTTTGTTAACCAGGAGCTGTGTATCTACACCAAGAATGCTTGCAAGTTCATCAATTTCACGCTCTGTGTGAGGCAAAAATTCGTGCAATGGTGGATCCAGCAAACGAATGGTCACAGGTAATCCAGCCATTTCTTGGAAGAGACCATAAAAGTCCTTTTCTTGCATAGGCAAAAGTTTGGCTAAGGCATTTTTACGTCCTTCGAGTGTATCGGCAAGGATCATTTCGCGAACGCTTGTGATGCGATCGCCTTCGAAAAACATATGCTCTGTACGGCAAAGACCAATTCCTTCGGCGCCAAAGTTGCGAGCCACTTTAGCATCTTTTGGCGTATCGGAGTTAGTACGTACATTAAGTGTACGAAACTCATCTGCCCAGCTCATCAATGTTCCGAAATCACCCGACAATTCAGGTTCGATGGTTGGAACTGCTCCAAGAATAACTTCTCCAGTGGAACCGTTAAGAGAAATGGAGTCACCTTTTTTAACCGTCACATCGCCCACTTTGAATTCTTGAGCGTTGTAGTCAATGTGTACATCACCACAACCAGCAATGCAGCATTTACCCATACCACGAGCTACCACAGCTGCGTGGCTTGTGGCTCCACCGCGCGCGGTTAAGATACCATTACATGCATCCATTCCCTTGATATCTTCGGGGGATGTTTCGATGCGAACCAAAATATTTTTTTTGCCATTTTTTTTAGCTTTGACCGCGTCCTCGGCACTAAAAACAACCTCACCCACGGCGGCGCCAGGAGACGCATTCAATCCTTTGGTAAGAACGTTGATTTCGGCCTTAGGGTCGAAAACAGGATGTAACAAGTGGTCTAAGTCTTCTGGGTTGATACGAAGAAGCCCCGTGTTTTTGTCGATAAGACCTTCGTTAACCATTTCGACAGCTAATCTTACAGCTGCCTGAGCAGTTCTTTTACCATTACGTGTTTGCAAGAAATAGAGGGTGCCTTCTTGAATGGTGAACTCCATATCTTGCATGTCTTTATAATGTTGTTCCAATTTGTCTTTGATAGCAACAATTTCTTGATACAGTTCGGGCATCACTTCTTCGAGAGAAGGATATTTAGCAATGCGATCCTCTTCCGAGATGTCGTTGCTTTCAGCCCATGCTTGAGAGCTCACTTTGGTCATTTCTTGGGGTGTACGGATACCAGCTACCACGTCTTCCCCTTGGGCATTGATGAGGTATTCGCCATAAAAAACATTCTCACCTGTGGCGGGGTTGCGAGAAAAGCACACTCCTGTGGCTGAGCTTTCTCCCATATTTCCAAATACCATGGCTTGGATGTTCACAGCGGTTCCTTTAAGACCTTTGATATCATTCATTTCGCGATAAGCAATAGCACGTTCGTTGTTCCAAGAATTGAAAACAGCGTTGATAGAGGCCCACAATTGATCTTCGGGATTATCGGGAAAATCTTCACCTTTGATTTTTTTGTACGCAGCTTTGTAACGCGTGACAAGCTCTTGCATATCCTCGGCGTTAAGTTCAATATCGTTTTGGACATTTTTTTCGGCTTTGAGTGTTTCAAGCTCAGATTCGAAATGGTGATGATCCACACCCATGGCTACGTCACCAAACATTTGAATAAAGCGACGATAAGAATCCCACGCAAAACGAGCATTGCCTGATTTTTTGATAAGGCCTTGCATGGCTTGTTCATTGATACCCAAGTTAAGAACGGTATCCATCATGCCTGGAAGAGAGGCAGCGGCCCCACTACGTACAGAAACGAGCAAGGGGTTTTCGCTATCTCCAAATTTCATGCCCATGCTTTCTTCGAGCTTTTTAATGTTTTCGAGAACTTGCTCTTTAAGATAGTCTGGGTATTGTTTGCTGTGTTCATAATAGTACGCACAGACTTCGGTTGTGATGGTGAATCCAGCGGGAACAGGAACTTCCAAAGTTGTCATTTCAGCAAGATTGGCTCCTTTGCCTCCCAAAAGTTCGCGCATGGTGGCGTCACCTTCTGATACCCCACTGCCAAAAAAGTAAACCAATTTTTCTGTGGTTGCGACCATATTTGTTCTCCTTAGTTTATGTTATTTAAAATTCTTTTGGATTTTTCTACATATGTCCATATTGAACTAAAATTACAAAGCCCCCATTATACTTTAAATAAAGCTGAAGAATCAAGTCAATCCCTAGCTATCGTTATGCTGAGCCAAAGCCATCTCGTAGTGAAGAATTTTGCCTTCGAGGTTCCGAGCTTGTTTATGTTGGCCTTTTAAGTGCTTTATAACCAAAGCCTGCGCTTAAAAGAGTTCGTGCGTGTGCCTTTTTTGGGAAAAGATCTAAAAAGCTCGCATGGTTAGCAGTGAGGATTTTTGGGCAAATTCTGATGCCCATAGATGTGCAACGAAGAAATAACTTTGAATGCTGAACCTATAATCAGTTTGACAAAGATATAAAAAACCATTTTCACAAGAGAATGTCTCCCAATTTTTGGGGTAAAAAGTACAGTATTTGTTCGAGGACTTGGTCAATCGATTTATCGGTGCTATCGATCATCACCGCATCGGTTGGTATGGTGAGCGGGCTATCGAGACGATAAGAATCTTTGTTATCGCGTTCGATGAGTTGTTTTTTCATGTCTTCCAGGTTAAGATCGGTCCCTTTGGTTTGATATTCTAAAATGCGCCTTTTGGCACGTGTGTCGATGGATGCATCTAGGTAAAATTTATATTTGGCCGATGGACAGACGACGCTTCCAATATCGCGCCCTTCCATAACTATATTCTCTTCGAGGGTGCACTGTTTTTGCAGACGTACCAGAGCACGTCTGACTCTGGGAATAGTGGCCACATGAGAAACATTTTGATTAACGGCAAAACTACGAATATTTTCAGTGACATCTTTGTTGTCGATGCGAACTAGGTTGTCGACCAACGAGATTTGTAAAGATTCACAGAGCTGAACAATGGCATCATGATCGCTAAGGTCAACCTGACGTTCAAGACAAGCGAGTGTGACAGCACGATACATCGCCCCCGTGTTACAATAAGTCCAATCGAGTTTTTGAGCCAATTGTTTGGCCAAGGTGCTTTTGCCCGAACCCGCAGGTCCATCAATGGTGATTACGTTTATTAACGAAACGATGTCTTTGTTTGTGGTAGCTGAGATATTCATACTTCTTTTTCTTTAAAGTGGGCATACAAATCCCAAAACGAAGGGAAGGATGTGGCGATGCAATCGGTGTTTTGAATAATAATGGCCTTATGGCTGTTAAGCGCCGCGATGGCTGCCGACATCGCAATGCGATGATCTCCAAAACTATTCACTTTTCCCCCTTGAAGTTGTGATGTACCCTCAATGATTAAACCATCTTCGTATTCTATAACTTGTCCGCCTAATTGTGAAATCATTTGCACGATGCTATGAATGCGGTCGGATTCTTTGACACGTAACTCTTTGGCTTCACGAATATGAGTGCTTCCTTCGGCGTGGGCAGCCGCAATTGATAAAATAGGGATTTCATCAATAATGTTGGCAATAATGTCCCCTTTAAGCTCGATACCTTTGAGCTTGGAATGGCGTACAACTAGATCGGCCATAGGCTCCCCAGAACTTTCCTTGTCTTGGATATCGATGTGAGCACCCATTTGCAAAAGAACATCGATGATGCCGCGTCGTGTGGGATTTATTCCGACTCGTTTGAGTTTGATCTGAGACCCTGGTGTGATTAAAGCGGCCACAATAAAAAAAGCTGCACTCGAAATGTCGCCGGGTATATAAAAATTTTGAGCTTTAAACTCGTTTTGAGCCAAAATGGAAGGGACATATTCTCCTTTGAAGGTGGGAATGTTGGCTCCAAATTGTTTGAGCATTAGCTCTGTGTGATTTCGTGAAGGGTGAGGTTCGTACACGGTTGTGGTTCCCGCGGCATAAAGCCCTGCCAACAAAAGGCAGGATTTAACTTGAGCACTAGCAATTGGTGAATGATATGTGATGCCTTGCAAAGAACTGGGATGAAACAGTAAAGGTGTCAGTCCGTTTTGACTTTCGATGATGGCGCCCATTTGAGTCAAGGGTTCGATCACTCGTTTCATGGGACGCTGCGCAATGGAGGAATCCCCTTCGATTTGACTGGTGAACGGTTGAGCAGCCAAAATACCTGAAAGCAAGCGAATGGCCGTGCCCGAGTTGCCTACGTACAAGGTTTCTTGAGGTTCGTTGAGACCATGGAGACCTCTGCCCTCGATGGTGAGTGTGCCTTGATCATCTAAGTGAGATGAGACCCCCATCTGTTCAAAGCAATCTCGCGTGTGGAGGCAGTCTTCACTTTGCAAAAAGCCATACAGGTGGGTGGCGCCTTGGGCTAATGAACCAAAGATGATGCCTCGATGCGAAATGGATTTGTCTCCTGGAACGCTATGGGATCCTCTCATAGGACGCTTATGTGGCTGTACGATTAAATGTGAGTCCGAGGCGCTCATAAATTTTGATCCCTTTTCTCTTTGGCTTTTTGAAGCCAGGCTTGCAAATCGTCTGTTTGGTCGTTTTGAATCATTTGTTTGAGTTGCTCTAGTTCGTGTTTGAATGTTTCGCAAGCTTCGAGCAAATATTTTTTGTTGCTCTGGCAAATATCGCGCCACATTTGGGGCGAGCCCGAAGCAACACGTGTTGTATCCCAAAATCCTTTGGCCGTAAAAATCGAGTCTTTGACAGCCAAGCTTTGAATCAGATTGGCGGCAATAAGGTGTGGCAAATGGCTTGTGTAGGCCATAATGCGATCGTGTTCTTCGGTGGTTAAAAAAGCGACTTTGGCGCCTAATTGAACCCAAAAGTCTTCTAGTTTGATTAGTGTGTCTCTGTTATCTTCGGGATCTGAAGTGATAATGCAAAAGCGGTTTTCAAACAAATCACTGCGGGAATGTTCAAGACCTGTTTTTTCCGAGCCTGCGAGCGGATGACTGCCAATAAAATGAGGCAAACAGGCGCGACCTTGTCGACAAATGTCCTGTTTAGTGCTCCCAACGTCGGTGACTAGGGTTTTGGGATGAACATAGTTAGCTAAAGAGGCAATGTCTTGCAAAATTTGATTGACTGGTGTGCATAAAATAATCAGATCACAACTGCTTAAAGATTCTTGGATTTCGGTGAAACATTGGTCAATCCATCCATGTTCTTGAGCGTAGGCAAGTGTGTCTTGGCATCGAGCAATTCCAGTCACTTTGGGAACCAATTGTTTATTTTTGATAGCTTGTGCCAAAGAACCTCCGAGCAAACCTAAACCAATAATGCCAACGTGCTGAAACATGGCTCTAAACCTCCTGAGGGTAAGAGCCAAGAACTTTAAAATGCATAGCTTTGTTTTTAAGAATATCTAGGCATTCGCGAACATTGGCGTTTTCCACATGTCCATCGAGATCTATGTAGAAATAATATTTCCACATGTTTTTTTTGGCTGGTCGTGATTCGATTTTTTTCAAATTGATCTTATTGGCTTTAAAGGCGCGCAAGACATCGACCAGAATGCCCGTTTCATCTTTGAGCGAAAACAACAAGGAGGTTTTGTCTTGCCCTGTTGGCTGGCTCAATTGATGGCCAATGATCAAAAAGCGTGTCATATTGCTGGCGTAGTCCTGAATGTTGCTATTAAGAATTTTAAGGTTATACAGTTCGGCGGCCACATCACTGGCGATGGCGGCCGAGTTGCTGTAGCGCGTGGCTATTTCGGCCGCGGCTGTGGTACTGTCGGTATTGACCAATGTGATGCCTGGGTAATTGGTTTGCAACCAATGGCGACATTGTCCAAATACCTGTGGATTGGAATAGATGCTTTTGATTTTATGCCTTTTGTTTTTAACCATCAGGTGATGATTAATTGGAAGAGATGTTTCGGAGCAAATTTTCAGGTCGTAATCAACGAACATATCCAAGGTGTGTGTGACAGCCCCTTCGATGCTGTTTTCTATGGGAACAACTCCATAATCGCAACGATGTTTGGCCACGTTTTCGAAGACATCTTTGATGCTATCCATTGACTTGTATTGAACGGAATGACCGAAACGGTTAAGGGCGGCACGGTGCGTGTAGGCCCCTTCAGTTCCCAAATAGGCAATCAAAAGCTCATGCTCTAGCGCTAGTGAAGCCGACATGACTTCACGATAGATGGCTTTAAGCGATTTTTTGCTTAGAGGTCCTTCGTTGACATGAATCAAGTGGCGAAGCAAAAGATTCTCACGTGATGGGACATAGAACACCGAATCTTCGTTTTCTTTAATTTTTCCAATCTTTTTAACAAACTCTAATCTCTGGTTGAGCAGCTTGAGGATTTTTAGATCGATTGTGTTGATCTTTTCCCGAAAACTCTGTAAGTCCATGTGCCCCCTCCTCCTGGTTTTGTCTGGCTATTGGTTCATCTTTGGCGAACTCATCAATTTTAGGTAAATCTCTTAAACTTGCAAGTCCAAAATATTGCAAGAACTTATCGGTGGTTGCATAAATAATTGGACGGCCAGGAACATCTTGGCGACCAGCAATGCGAATGAGCTCGCGATTAAGCAAGGTTTTGATCATTCCATCGGCGTTAACGCCACGGATATTTTCGATATCGCTTTTGGTAATCGGCTGTTTGTAGGAAATAATGGCTAAGGTTTCGAGTGCGGGTTTCGACAAGCGTGTTTTGATCCGGTGCTTATAGAGTTCTCTCAGTTCGTCGGCAAACTCTTCGTGTGTTACCAATTGCCAGCCATTGGCGAGATCCATGATATGAAAAGCTCTTTCAGAATCGCTATACTCTTTATTGAGCTCTGCGATGATTTGGCTTAAGTTATTTTTTTCGATATTGGGACAAATGTTTTTGATGTCTTTGAATGTGATCGGTTCTGCGGCGGCAAAAATGAGAGCTTCAACCAGGCGTTTTAAAGGTTTCTCTTCGTTATGTTCCATGAATCTGTCTCCTATTCGACCATCACTGCTTCTGGAACTTTTTCTGTGACGACATTTGATTGAAATGTTGATTTTTTAACAAAGATAGATCCAAAAGTTTCTTTTTGAAAGGCTTCAATTTCTTTTTGACGCGTCAGTTCCAAAACAGCCAAAAACATACACACCAAATGAATGCGGGACCGTATCTCTTGAAAGAGGTCGCTGAAAAGACACTCTTCTTTGACTTTGAACATTTCAATCAGATCGGCTAAACATTCTTCGACAGTGACCTCTTCTTGGATAATCTCTTGCATGACGACTTCGTTTTGACGTTCAAGAACGTCATGAAAGGCATGCATCAAATCGAATAAGCCCACTTTGTAAACCACCTCTTTATCCCCTAGAATCATTTCATCTTTATGCCCACGGTAAAAAATATTTTTTTGGTTTTCCTCGCACTTATGCAGATAGTGAGAGGCCTCCTTGAACTTTTTGTATTCAAGCAATTGTTGAACCAAATTGTCTAGGGGGTCTTCTTGTTCCTCTTCGTTGGGGTCTGGTGGCAAAAGCATTTTGGATTTAATGAGCATAAGTGTTGAGGCCATCACCAAGAACTCTCCAGCAACATTAATATCGAGAAGCTCCATCAGATGAACATAGTCCATGTACTGAACCAGAATGTTTGCAATCGGAATATCGTAAATATCGACCTCTTCCTTTTTGATGAGGTGAAGCAAAAGATCTAAGGGACCTTCGAAATTTTCGAGTGAAACTTTATAATCCACGGCTAGGTCTCCACGATAAGGCATCACGCACGTCTTGAATGGTTTCTTGAGCTTGATGACGGGCTTTGCGGGCGCCTTCGTTAAGGATCTCTTGCAAATAGTCGGTATCTTGAAGCAGTTTTTCACGCTTCTCGCGAATCGGTGCCAGTTGAGCATTCATAAGAGAGACTAAGTGTTTTTTACAATCCATACATCCTTTGGTGGAACCTTCGCACCACTCACGAACAACTGGCTGTTCGTGAGTGGCAAAAATACTGTAGTAGTCAAATACGTTACAGACATCGGGATGGCCTGGATCACTCAAGCGAATACGTGTTTCATCGGTGATCATTTGTTTGACTTTGCTTGCCAGGTCTTTTTCACTCAGACCTAAAGAAATATGATTGTTATAGCTTTTGCTCATTTTACGCTTATCAATGCCAAGAACTTTAGGTGTGTTTTTTGATAAAATGGCCTCTGGTTCGGGAAAAATTTCGCAATCCAGAAGATGATGAAATCGACGGATGATTTCACGAGCCAATTCCAAATGTGGAAGCTGATCTTTGCCGACTGGAACTTCATGAGCTTTGTAAAGGGCGATGTCAGCTGTTTGTAGCACTGGGTAACCTAGAAAAGCGTATGTGAAAATGTCTTTATCTTTTAACTCTTGGAGCTGCTCTTTGTAAGTCGGACAGCGTTTGAGCCATGGAATGGGTGTTAGTGTCGAGAAAATGGTATGAAGCTCAAGATGCTCGGGAACATCGGATTGAACGAATATAGCAGCTTTTTCGGGATCAAGCCCCACTGCCAACCAGTCGGCAAGATTGCTTTGCACGGCTCGAGTGATGCCAGAAGGGTTTTTGTATTCACTCATCAGAGCGTGCCAGTCAGCGATCATAAAAAAACATTCATGAGTCTCCTGGTAGCTTACCCAGTTCTTGAGAACCCCAAGCCAGTGGCCAATATGTAAATCACCTGTTGGACGCATACCACTTAAAATACGCATCTTGTCTGTTGTCATGGATTTATCTTTCTTGTCATCTTTAAGTAACACACAATCTGAATTATGTCTAATTCATAAAACATAATCTATTATGGTATATTTAGGATTTATTTTCAAGATGATTGATGCAGGATCTGAACACTGTTTTCAATGTCATTCAGTTGAAGAGGCCCTGGCTCTGAAGAACTGCTTCGTAATGCTTCTATATCTCTGAGGCAACGGCAAAAATATTTTGTGTGGCGTGCTCCAAACTGTTCGGGAGTCCAGTGTGTCTGTAAGTTTCAGTAATGAGTCAGGACTTTAGATCTAGGCGTAGTTCTCAACAACGTGGGTAAAATTGTTTAAATCCATGGGCTGCATTGTGCCAGCGGTTAAGCCTTCGAACACTTCATGTAAGTTTCTAACACACATCTCTGGTTCATTCAAATATACTTCGTTTTCCAAAGTTTTTAAATCTCTAAAAATAATCGACCCCTGAGTCGCATTACCTTGCCGAAATTTTGCTCCTGTTGCGTTTTTAACAGAGGTAACAAGGCGGGTTGCGGCATTTTCTCCGAGAATCTCTAATGAAAGTCTGTGTATGGTTTGAAAACGATCTGTAAAAGGCAAATCAGGCTGTGTGATGCGACTTAGTTCCCAGAGAAGGGTAAAAACAGCAATCGGCCGCAGTCTATCATCCTTAATTAAATCTGGAACTATGGCCAAAACCCCAGGCGCGCTTGCTGTGGGATAAGATAAGGCCATTGCCGTGTTATCTTTTGCAGTTTGACTATATCTCACATGAATAAGATAGTCTTGTTTTTGTAGTATAGCGAGAGCTTGAGCAACAAGTTTGTAGGCTTGACTCTTGGGATCAAGCTTTGATGTAAGCTGAACAACTTTGGTTAAGAAGTTTGCCAAGTCCACTTCCTCTGGAATGCTGTCGGTGTTTGCCTGAGTGC
>CAZMGY010000035.1:0-42334 GCA_964565945.1 uncultured bacterium | reverse complement strand
TGTTCTAAGTAAAACTCCAACATCATTTTCACTGGTCATGTTGAAATTTAATTTTTTTGTATCTTTAATTATTGCATCCAATATTGTTGGTTTTTTAACCGCCTTATTGTTTATCATTATTACCCCTTTTTTATCTTCAACCATTGAAAAAACATGATTTATCATATTATACAGACCCCAATTATATCATTTCTTACAGTGTTTACTATGACTGGTCCTGAAGGGAAATTATTTAAACCCTTAGCTTATACAAAAAGCTTTGCATTAATTGGTTCTGTTATTGTAGCTTTATTAGTTGTTCCTGCTTTAGCACATATATTTTTTGCTAAAAAATCCCAACTATCTGATGAACTAAGATTAAAATTTAAATTATTGATAAGTTTAGTCTGTGTTTTTATAGGCTGGAAAGTACATTATTTCTTAGGTCTTGGTATTTTGCTATATAGTCTTTATCGTTTATTAGAAAAAAAATACCTCTTAATATAAGAAAAATATTCGCTAAATATTCGAATTGGATTGCAGTTGGAATTGTTTTATTATTTTTGACATACAAATGGATGCCCCTCGGAATTGGGAAAGGATTTATATTAAATGTCTTTTCCTTTTTTAAATTTTTACATTATTATCCTAAAATTTTAATGTATTTTCTTAATAATAAAAAGCAGTTTTTTATTATTCCGATTAGTATTGTTTTATTAGGACTAACTATTTGGCTTGGATTTGCTAAAATTACTTCACTCATTACTAAACCTTTAAATAAGGCAGGGGTAAGTGAATCTTTTATAACACATTTACTTCCAATAAGAATAATGTCTAATATTTTCCCAGGGCTAGGGAAAGAGTTTATGCCTCCACTTGACGAAGGTTCATATCTTTATATGCCAACAACAATGCCGCATGCATCTATTGCAAAATATAAGAATAAGTCAAATTCCTGAAGTAAATTCCGTTGTTGGAAAAATTGGACGTGTAGATTCTCCGTTAGATCCTGCACCTATTTCAATGATCGAAACTATTATAAATTATAAACCAGAGTATGGACTAGATGAAAAAACAGGTAAAAGAAAAAGATTATGGAGAGAGCAGATAAAAACACCCGATGATATTTGGATAGAAATTACAAAAGCGGCAGAAATGCCTGGCGTAACATCTGCTCCTAAGTTGCAACCAATAGCAGCTAGAATTGTAATGTTACAGTCCGGTATGCGTGCTCCAATGGGAGTTAAAATTTTAGGTAATAATTTAAAAGAAATAGAAAAAATAGGCTTTCAAATAGAAAAACTTTTAAAAGAGGTTCCTGGTGTAGAACCTACAGCAGTAATTGCAGATAGAATAGAGGGAAAACCCTACCTTGAATTTAAAATAGATAGAGAACGTATTGCAAGATATGGAGTAAATATATTAGATGTACAAAATGTAATTGAAATAGCAATTGGTGGTATGAAACTTACAACAACAGTAGAAGGAAGAGAACATTATCCTGTTAGAGTAAGATATCCTCGTGAACTTAGAGACTCGATTGAAGCGTTGCAAAATGTGTTATTGTCTACCCAAACAGGTGCTCAAGTTCCTTTATCACAAGTTACTGATTTGAAATTTATAAGAGGACCTCAAGTTATTAAAAGTGAAGATTCATTTTTAATAGGATATATTTTATTTGATAAAAAACCTAATATGGCAGAAGTTGATGTGGTAAATAACGCACAAAGGTACCTTGATAATAAAATTAAACAAGGAGAACTACTCATACCTGCAGGTATGAGTTTTAAATTTGCAGGAAGCTATGAAAATCAGGTGCGGAGTGAAAAAAAATTAAGGGTAGTGCTTCCTTTAAGTTTATTCATGATTTTTTTGATACTTTATTTTCATTTCAAATCTGTATCAAGTACGTTTTTAGTATTTAGCGGTATTATAGTTGCTTTTAGTGGTGGATTTATTTTAATTTGGCTTTATGGACAAACTTGGTTTGGATCTATACCGTTTTTTGGAGATTACTTCAGACAACTCTTTAATATGCAAACATATAATTTAAGTGTTGCTGTATGGGTTGGGTTTTTGGCTTTATTTGGGATTGCAAGCGATGATGGTGTTGTTATGGCAACATATTTAAAACAAACTTTTGAGAAAAACAAACCTAAGACTATATGTGAAATAAGAAAATCAACATTACTCGCAGGAACTCGAAGAGTAAGACCTTGCCTTATGACAACAGCAACAACCATTTTAGCCTTACTTCCAATTCTTACATCTGGTGGAAGAGGCGCAGATGTAATGATACCAATGGCACTTCCTTCTGTGGGAGGAATGCTGGTTGAACTTATAACACTTTTTGTTGTGCCAGTTTCATATTGTTTAATAGAAGAGAGAAAATTAAAAAAAGGAATAACAAATTTCGAAATATCGGACACTTCAATAAGCTAGTAAAATAGCGCTAGTTGTACTATCTTAGTATGCATATTTTTTCAAATTATATAGTATTAAAAATTTACTCACAAGTATAATTCCCCCCTTAAGTCAAGACTAAACTTAGTGAATCTTTGTAGTTAGCTTTAGCCTCAACGAGAGTTTTCTAATTCAAATGGTAGTTGTCCAGTCCCGAGGCCAAATAAGATTTTCTTTAATCGTTCTAATGATTCTTTCGGTATCAACGTTGCCTTTAGGCTTGTTAAAACTCGCAAAGATCTGCTTGATATTCAAAAAAGAACAAATCGCCAAACTGAGTGGCTGTTGGCCAGCAACCATATTCGAAACAAGTTTAAACGTTTGATTTGTAGGATCTATCCCATTAGGGAACTGAGCTTTAAGAGCCGCAGTATAGATTGCCTTAAGACCGAACAGCAAGTCTAGCCGACAAAAGCTCCTGCTCTGTAACAGGAGGACCATAAATGCGCAGAGAAACAATCGCTTGGACGGAGTCAAAGAACTGCTCCCAAGATTGACTCAAATGCAATAATACAGTCACATCATTCTGTAAGAGCGCCTCAATCTTATAATCCTCATCATCCTCCAACACCTGCTCTGCTTTCAGTTTTTCTATTAAATCACCCATCGTTTGTCCTCGAGCAAATTGCACAAATATCTTTGCAGTATCAAAAGGCAACTGAACAGGAACAATATTCGTTTTGGAGCGCTTCGGTTGAGTAAGCACAGAGGTCCATGGAGGAGTAGGCCCTTTACGAAAGTAAGGCAAGCCTTGTCGATACGCGTCTTGGTCATCCATCAAACTGATTGTTTTCATCGCAGGTATCACCACCAAAGGTTTGTCCATTACCGACTCCTGCAAATATTTACCCGCTAAATAAATTTGCTGCCAATACTGCATGGTTTTATTTTTCTCCTTCCACTGATAGCTCTGGTCCTGTAACTGCATCACAAAGGTCATTATCTCTTCCAATTCTTGTGTTAAACCCGTAGCAAGCAAACTCTTTAAAATGCGACTCACAAAAAGAGCTCTCGGCGCCTTCTTATCACGGCTATCAACCCTAGCCGAATTCTTGGTGGATAATTGCATCCAAGCCAAAAAATCTTGGGGCCGTTGCATATACTTCGCCTTAAATAGAGCATAATTATCCCCTACCATCCGACGTATTTCGGGATCGACCTCTGGCAACGAACCATGGTAAACGCCATCACGGTCACAATCTGATTCATAAATATTCAAAAACACGTCCCATCCTGGCAAAGGTACATGTGGACTATCCTCCATCCGGGTGTCTCCAAAAGAGAATTGTACATACTGCCCATGAGGGCGACTCCAACGCAATTCACCCACTGGAGCAGGGAACATCCAAGGAAAAATATCCACATTACTTGCTTGGCCAAAGAAAGCACTGTTTCGAATCTCACTCAGTTTCACATAAGGTTGTGCGCTTAGGGACCACTTCACTCGTTTGTTATCACGCGCAAATTCGCGCAACAACCCCATCCATGACGGACGGTAATATTCCACAAAATCACCCTTCTTAGGATTCCAAGCGCGCCGATCTCCAGGTAAACCTTGATTCTGAGCTAGCATTTGCAGAATCTTCTCCGTCGGCAAATCCCGTATCCGCCGCAAAAAGTCCTTCAACAGCTCTCTTTCACGCTCGGTCATGGTGTGAAACACCACCTGCTTAAGCTCCCATCCTGATTGCAAAGCCGCCATTGCTTGCAAAGCAAACGAAACCATCCGACTGTTCATAAAAGCTCCCGCTCCCAAAGCCGTCGTGTGCATGACTGGACGACCTTGCTTCTTAGCCATTTGAAACGCTAGCAAAATTTGTTCATAATTGCGCGCCAAATCCTCTAAAGTGTAAGTGCTCTTCGTAAACTTGTCCAAAGCAATCACCACCACATCATGGGAATGACCACTTCCAGAAGAAAGGTAATGATCTAAAGAATCCTGTTTCGTATTGATTTTCTCTAAACCCACCGAACCAAAGTTTTTGGTCAATGTATCCTCGACAAAAAAGTTCATCTCAGCAGGAGATATCGTACCAACTGAATTTAAAGGTTTATCTTGACGCTCTCTTTTGCTAGCAACTTCTCCAAAAGTATTGCCACTTAGGTGCCCGATCCAGCCTTTAGCCCGAAGTTCTTGCCAAACAGCTTCTCCTTGATCGCAAAAGTGTCGCAACAGAACGTCTTTAGATACCATATTTAAGTTGCTATAGGAGCTATACAACTGAGGATCAATTGCATTGGCATGCTTGAGTCCCGACACATAAGCTGGACCTTTGTTGTCAGAGGATACGCGAAACGATTGTCGTTCGCCATGCCTTAGATGAAAGATAATGGCCATCGCTAAAAGTTCCATGGTCATCCGTTCTTCTTGGACAAAACCATGACCCAAAAACCCTCCCCCTGGATGATGTGCCGCAGCATCCATAAAAACATGGCCCTCCGCTCGAGCGTAATTGTAAAACCCTTCCTCTCTTTGAACACTGTTGTAAGCAATCTTCCCTGTAAAGACAGGTCTACGAAGAAAAGATTGTGCATAATTGCGCGGCACATCATACTCACTTAAGGTCGCTTGATCTGTCCCTTGATCCAGTTTTAGCGTTTGGGCATGCTCCCAAGCCTTTTCGAACAATGCAACTTTATTAGGGTGAGAACCCCTTCGAAGCTTAGTCAAAACGGCTTGCTTATTAGCTTCAGTAAACAAGTCTTTAGCATATCCAAATGATTTCTCCTTCACCAGAACTAACAAAGGTAAACCCGAGTCGGGCTTGGTAATTTGATCACGATCCAGCAGAATCTTTGGCATATAACCACGAGACATTTGTGCTTCTTGCTGTTCCAACCATTGATCCCAAGCAGCATTCTCTTGGTACCAATCTTTCATATGGTGCGGATAATATTTGCCCATAATATTGAGAACCCCCGCCAAAGACTCCTGCATCGTCCAACCTTGCACCACCTGTAAAAAACGGTTCACGCGTTGCTCCAATGCTTTTTTTTGCCCCAGATTCATCCCAGGAAAATACATCCGTATCCTATCCCATGTCCATCCAGCTTGTTCAAAGGCTAAAGCTTGCAAAGTAAACGACAGCATAGTGCTATGACGAAACACGCCAGAACCAATATTGGTGCTATACA
Source organism: uncultured bacterium (assembly GCA_964565945.1). Classification (GTDB taxonomy): domain Bacteria; genus CAZMGY01. Next base: position 36,757 of record CAZMGY010000035.1, on the reverse strand, counting down.
AATGACTCGCACCCTGTTTTTTAGCTGTCAATGCCCCTTGAAAAAGCTGCATAAAATCCCACTGGAGTGTTTCGGCAGAATAAGCATGTGTCTTAGAGTGATCATGGCTTTTGCGCATATCTCGCATCGCTAAACCCACAAACATATCTTTGCGCATGCTACCTGGTTGAACCGAACCATCTTGCTTTGCCTGCGACCAGTCTTTTTGATAAAGTCCTTTATCGCCTTTCCCCGCCCACCCATAAAAAGTATTGAAGTTAATGCTCAGCATCTGTGGCACATTGTCGGCAATGTACACAGGTCCTGCAGCTGATGTTGACACTTCGAATTGACTCAAACGCTTCAAGCGACTAACCTTTTCGGCCAAAGCGGGGTATTCATGAAAGCGCTGTTCCTCTTGAGTAAATCCATGATCTTCAAAACCTCCCCCCACAGACTTATTACCAGCAATCACATAGGCCCGTTTGTCTCCTTCGTCCTGATGCGAATCATAAGCCTTAGCCTCAACCTGAAATTTCCCTGATCGTTGTTGCCCTCTTCGTTCTTGCATAACCGAAGCGATCGTAGCAGGTGTCCACCGGTAGTTGGTTAAAGATAGTGTCTCATCGGGATGTTGAGCCGAGTATCTTGCCCCAGATATTTTAGCCTCTTGATAGAGATTAACTTTATTAGTAAGAGCTTTTTGTTGCATATTTTGTATGCGCTGCAAGTCACCTTTGGCCAACTGCTGAGCCCGTTGCTTTATTATGTCTCTTGTCCTCTCGGAGGTAACGGCTTCCATCGTATTCTTTAAGGTATGCAAGTCCCGAATCAAATCTTTTTGCTGCCAAGCCACCGTTGTCTGAAGGGGAAGGTCTCTTTGAAGGGCACGCGATAAGGCTTTGCGGGTTTGAGGCGTGGAAGAACGCGGTGCCAAAGCACTCACAGGAAAATTCTCAAACCCGAACAATACTAAAGTCAAACAACATAATGAACACACACTAGCAACCATTGTACTATATCCTGTATATCTTTCAAGATTATATAACATATTAGCAATTTAAATCAAATTTCACATGATTTACTCATAAGACCAATATCACTTCTCATAGTCTATAATGAGCTCATGAAACATTTATTCATCCAAGTCTTAGTGCTCATAATCTCAATCGGGGGTTGCGTCCAGCACAGGCCTCAGCTAGGTCTAAAATCGCGCACACTGCCCCCAACGTCCCAACAAACTGTTGAGGGCTTTTATCCCGATATTTTTGAAGCCTGCGAGACAACACTTAAAAAAAATAAGTACTACATCACCTATATCGCTTTCGATCAGGGTCTTATCAAAGCAACGAAACGTCTTCCTGTCACTGGGTGGAGCAAAGTCGGCAAAGCTCTTTGGGATCAGCCAACACATGTTTTAGGATCAATCCTTCACCTCAAGCTTTCGATCCTCACCAAAGATGAAAATACAACAAACATCGACATCTCAATTAAAGAAACTAAGCGCACGCGACACAAATCTAACACATGGATCCTTAATGAAGCCCTCACCAAAACTGGCTTTAAGTACCGCGAAAAGACATACCTATATCTAAAAGAGAGTCACTACCGAGAACTTTTCTCTAGCATTCGACAATACCTTGCCACTTTAAACGCCACACATCAAGAGTGTATCAATTCAAAAACTGATACCGCCAAGCTTTCATCAGGCAAAGGACACGACTGAAGAGACTTCGACAAAGGATAACGCGACAGCACAATCTCTGTCGTAAAACACCAAAGTTGATTCGGTCATTGACAACAGCCCCTCTCATTCGTTAAAGTTATATCATAATAACTCACAAACTGTATCTATCACAAAAAAGGTTCAACAATGACAATCACAATTGAAACCCCCGCGTTACTTTTTCCAACCATCTCGTTATTATTTTTGTCATACACCAATAAGTATTTGACCTTAGCTAATCTGATACGACAACTGCACAAAGAGTATCAGGTCAGCCAAGAAAAGGTGGTTTACTGGCAGATTCAATTGCTTCAAAAACGGGTTAACATGATCAAAAACATGCAAGAGTTTGGCATCGCCGCACTAATTTCCAGCACCATCTCTATGATTTTTTACTATTTTAATCTCGAGTTTAATCTTGAGGCGTGGGGGAAACTTTTTTTTGGCCTTGCCCTGCTCACCCTCTTGATTTCACTGCTCATCTGCTTTATGGAAATTCGCTTGTCGGTCAAGGCGCTCAACTTAAGACTTAAAGATCTGGATCAAAACCAAAAAATATTTCAAAAGGACAACTAAGCCCCACGCTTGCATGAGGAACAATAATAAGGCATCTTTATCATACAGTTGATCACAAAAAACAGGCAACACGGTTGTTGGGATTCAAAACTATGAAGTTCGTGCAGTACTGCGGAGGCAAGTAAACGCCACGACAAGGACCTTTCATAGTCACCGCATCGCCGAATGGTTGCCATCGTCGAGCGTCAGAAGGCATTGACCTTCCTGAGTCTTCGTTCACTTTAACCCTTTAAAAAGCCCCTAACTGCTCTAACAATTGATCTTTCAGTTGCTCATAAATGGCTTGTTTGTCTCTTTCCTTCTGAATCACCTTTTCTGGAGCCTTGGCCACAAAGCCTTGATTCGATAATTTTTTCACCAAAAGTTTGATTTCGCCATTCACTTTGTCTACCTCTTTATGAAGGCGCTCCTTTTCGACTTCAGTGTCAATCAAATTTTTTAGCTTTACGTAAACCGTTCCATATTCGCGGACAATCGCTCGGGAATCCCTGAGCTTCTCCCCTTTAACCACCACGTCCAATGCAGACAGCTTAGCCAACTTAATAATCACATCCGCCCGCTTTTGAAGGCGGTTTTGATCTTGCTCTTGTTCGCAACTGACTACCAAGTCCAACTCTTGCTTAAGAGGCAAGTTGAGCTCTCGACGCACATTGCGCGCCGCCTGAATGATATCTTTGATCATTGCAAATTGTGCTTCAATCTCAGGATTAATCATGGTAGCATCTGCTTTGGGCCACGCCGCCACCACAATCGACTCGCTGTCCTTACGCAAGGGTAAAAGGCTCCATATCTCTTCGGTCACAAAAGGCATAATCGGGTGCAAAGCACACAAGGTTTGTTCCAAAACATTTAAGGCCACCTGCTGGGTATTGTTTTGATCCATTCGATCTTTGATCATCTCCAAATACCAATCGCAAAAGTCGTGCCAAAGAAAGTCATAAATGCTGGTCACGGCATCGTTGAAACGAAACTTTTCGATTTGTGTACTCACCGACCTCAACATTGTATTCAAACGAGAAACAATCCAGTGATCAATTACATCCATCAACTCAACTTTGATCCCACGGTCAAATTCTTTGTCCACATTCATAAGCAAGTAACGGGCCGCATTCCAAATTTTGTTGGCAAAATTACGCCCCAACACAAACTTATCTTGCGACAACTGCAGGTCGTGCCCTAACGGAGCCAACATCATTAAACTAAAACGCAAGGCATCAGCACTGTATTCTTCGATCGCCTCCAAAGGATCAATCGAGTTTCCCAACGATTTGCTCATTTTGCGACCTTGCTCGTCACGCACCACACCATGCAAATATACATCTTTAAAGGGAACCTCGCCCATAAACTCTAAGCCAGCCATAATCATCCGCGACACCCAAAAGAATAAAATATCAGGCGCCGTCACCAAAGTCTGCGTCGGATAAAAGGTTTCGAGATCTTTCGTTTTCTCGGGCCAACCTAACGTGGAAAAAGGCCAGAGCCACGACGAAAACCACGTGTCCAACACATCGGTTTCTTGAGTTAAGTTTTCAGAACCACACGACGAACACACCGTAGGGTCTTCAAGCGTCACCGTCTGGGCTTCACAATCGCCACAATACCACACTGGGATCTGATGACCCCACCAAATCTGACGCGAAATGCACCAATCACGTATGTTGCTCAGCCAGTGTACATAAATTTTGCGCCATTTTTCGGGATAAAATTTCACTTTTCCAGCCGCTTCGGCAGCTAAAGCTTTTTCGGCCAGAGGTTTCATGCGCACAAACCACTGTTTCGATGCTCGAGGCTCCACCACCGTATCACAACGATAACAGTGCCCTACAGAATGATCATGATCTTCCACTTTAAGCAATAGACCTTGCTCTTTCAAATCTTCGACCAGTTGCTTGCGACACTCAAAGCGATCCATACCCTCATAGGGACCTGCCTGTTCCATCTTGGCATCACCAGTCATCACACTAACCAACTCAAGATCGTGGATTTGTCCCATTTCAAAGTCATTAGGGTCGTGCGCGGGTGTCACCTTCACCAAGCCAGTTCCAAACTCGGGATCGACATGCTCATTTTCGATCAAAGGAATGCTCTTGTTAATGATCGGCAAAATTACACGCTTGCCTTTAAGGTGCTGATAGCGCTCATCATTCGGATTCATCGCCACGGCGGTATCTCCAAACATCGTCTCGGGACGCGTGGTAGCAATCTCAATGAACTCATCGCTTCCTTCGATCGGATAGCGCAAATAATAAAAAGCCCCTTTCACATCTTTATGTTCTGACTCTTCGTCCGATAAAGCCGTCTGACACCTTGGACACCAATTGGTGATGTAATTCCCACGGTAAACCAAATCTTTATGATACAAATCATGAAAACAGCAACGCACCGCATCGGAAAGTCCTTCATCCATGGTGAATCGCTCTCGATCCCAATCACAGGAAGCCCCCAAAGTTTTAAGTTGATTGATAATCACACCCCCATGGTGTGCTTTCCAATCCCAAACATCTTCAATAAAAGCATCACGACCCAAATCTTCTTTACGTTTCCCCTCTTTTTTGAGCTTGCGTTCCACCACATTCTGAGTGGCAATCCCAGCATGATCGGTCCCTGGCATCCACAAAGCATTGTGCCCCTTCATGCGATAGTAGCGTATCAAAATATCTTGGATGGTATTATTAAGTGCATGACCCATATGCAAAACCCCTGTCACATTAGGAGGAGGAATCACAATCGTATAAGGAGGCTTTCCAGAGGATTCATCTGAATGGAAATAGCCCTTATCAACAGAGTTTTGGTACCACTTTTGTTCGATCTCTTTAGGATTATAAATTTTATTCAATTTAGCCATGATATTCACATCTTTGAATTGCTCACAAAAACCTTATTATAGCACACAAACAGACCTGTTTCGAAATTAATCCATCACTAATTAAAACAGATTAAGACTATCTATCCAGTCGAGACTTCGACACAATAACCTCAAAAACATAGCTCGCTTGTTCAAACCGCTATTGAAGCAGCTACAGTTCATCACTAAAGTCGACAAACAACATCTGATCAATATGTTTTAAAGCGTCAATTATTAAATATGTTTTTATCCCAAGATTGCGCTGTAAAGATACCCAATTCCACTGTGCTATTGCGGATCAATAGATGTTTTGTGTTTTTATCTTTTTTACTCCTAATATTGCCCCAATATCCTTTCACTCATTTCATAAATTTTATAAAACTCCTAACCTTTCAAATTCGACAAATCTTAGCCCTGCATTAATTGTGGTAACTCATTGATATTACAAGGTATTTCAACCGATTCTGTTTTTGATAAATCCATTTTTAGTGATATGTGATTTTTGCGGATTTTGGTCATGTGAAGGGCATTGTTGAACCATAAAATGACGCTTTGAAACGACTACATGGGGAGACGTTCAGCTTAAGCCAAAAGCATGATATAATAAATGTTTTTTTTATAGAATAAAGCTGAATAAAGGATCTCGTTCAATGAGTTTGCTGGTTGTGCATAAATACGGAGGCTCCTCGCTAGGAACTTCGGATAAAATTAAAAACGTGGCTCGTCGCGTGAGCAAAGCCAAGGAGCAGGGCAAAAACATTGTGGTAGTTGTGTCGGCTATGGGTAAGACCACCGATCAGTTGGTGTCTTTGTCACGTGAAATTTCTCAGACCCCCTGTGCCCGAGAGATGGATATGTTGTTGGCTTCGGGAGAGCAGATCTCGATCGCTCTTTTGGCGATGGCGATTCAAGAAATAGGCCATGAGGCGATTTCTTTTAATGCCGCTCAAGTGAGTTTTCGCACCGATGCGGTGCACAATAAAGCACGCATTGTAAATATTGGAACCGAGCGAATTCAACAAAGTCTTAAGGAAGACAAAGTTGTGATTGTGGCAGGCTTTCAAGGGATCAATGAACATTTTGATATCACCACATTAGGTCGTGGTGGTTCAGACCTGTCTGCGGTGGCGCTTGCGGTTGTATTAGAAGCCGATCATTGCGATATTTTCACCGATGTTGACGGTGTTTACACCACCGATCCACAGCTTGTTTCTGAGGCCAAACGTTTGGATAAAATTGCTTATGAGGAAATGTTGGAATTAGCCAGTATGGGTGCGAAGGTGCTGCATTCACGCTCAGTGGAATTTGCTCAAAAATATGGCCTGGATATTTATGTGCGTTCGAGCTTCGAAGATGGCCCAGGCACATTGATCACAAAGGAGGTTCATGCTATGGAAGACGTGCTTATCACTGGGATTGCTTTGAACAAAAACGAAGCTAAACTTACTATCGTGAAGGTTCCTGATCAACCTGGTATGGCGGCTCAAATTTTCACCGCTTTGGCGGAAGCCCATATCAACATTGATGTGATTATTCAGAATATCAGCCTGGAAGACTTTACGGATATTTCGTTCACCATCCCGAAGGATGATTTGCAAGCAGCGATGATTGTATCTCAAGATATGGTTCGAAAGTTGCATGCCCAAGATGTGGTGTGCAAAAAAAACATTGCCAAAATTTCGGTGGTGGGTGTAGGTATGCGTCGACACGTGGGAGTTGCCGCCAAAATATTTCGTTGTTTGGCCGATGAAAAAATCAACATTGAAATGATTAGCACTTCGGAAATTAAAATTTCTTGCGTGATTGACGAATCACAAGGTCAGTTGGCGGTTCAAGCTTTGCATAAGATTTTTGAATTGGAGAAATAATACTACTAACGGTGGAATAATAAAAAACATGAATACCTTTGTCCTTACTGACCTGAGGGGTGGGTATAGATAGGTTTGTTATGAGTGCAAAAAATCAAAAAATTTACATTTACGACACAACGCTTCGCGATGGAAGCCAAGGGGAAGGTGTCTCTTTTAACGGTGAAAACAAAATCAAGGTGGCCAAAAAACTGGATGCACTTGGCATTGACTTTATCGAAGGCGGTTGGCCTGGATCGAATCCTAAGGATGCACACTTTTTTAACCAAATCAAAAAAGAATCGCTTAAACATGCTAAAGTGGCTGCCTTTGGTAGCACACATCGCAAGGGTATCACTCCAGGCAAAGATGCTAATTTGAATATGCTTTTGGAATCCGAAGCGCCCGTAATGACCATTTTTGGAAAAACCTGGGATTTTCATGTAACCGAGGTTTTGAAAACAACGTTGAACAACAATTCGAAAATCATTGAGAGTTCCGTTAAATATTTAAAAGATCACGGTCACGAAGTGATTTATGATGCCGAACACTTTTTTGATGGGGCGGTAGCCAATCCCGAGTATGCCTTGCAAACATTGCAAGCGGCAGTCAACGGAGGGGCCGATTGGCTCGTTCTGTGCGACACCAACGGAGGGCGGATGCCGTTCGAAATCCGTGATCGTGTGGCCGAAGTAGTGGAGCGTTTTTCTGTGCCCGTCGGAATTCATTGTCATAATGATTCGGAAGTGGCGGTGGCTAATAGCTTGGCCGCTGTTGATGCTGGGGCAACACAGGTGCAAGGAACCATCAACGGTTATGGAGAACGTTGTGGTAATGCCAACCTCTGCTCAATCATTCCTAACTTGATTCTTAAAATGGACCATAAATGCATGACCAAACGTACGCTCAAGCAACTGATGAATGTGTCTTACTATGTGAGTGAATTGGCCAATATGGTTCCTAACGACAAACAAGCCTATGTTGGGTACAGTGCGTTTGCCCACAAAGGGGGCATGCATGTGAACGCCGTCAAGAAAAACCCTCAAACCTTTGAGCATATTGAGCCTGAAGTGGTGGGCAACAAGCGTCGTATCTTGATTTCGGAGTTATCGGGTAAAAGCAATATTGCGCTTAAAGCACTGGCTTTTGATTTAGATTTGGAAGAGACCTCCGAAGAAATTACCACGATTTTGGAGCGAGTGAAGCAACTCGAGAACGAAGATTATTCGTTTGAAGGGGCCGATGCATCACTTAAGCTATTAATGGATCGTATTCTGGGTAAGCACAAAACCTTCTTTGATGTGCGCGATTACCGCACGGTTATTCGCCATAATCTCGAGGGCATTATGATTGCCGAAGCGACTGTGGATATGCGTGTAAAAGGGGCACGCGAGCATGTGGTTGCCGATGGGGCTGGCCCTATTAACGCTTTGGATCAGGCTTTGCGCAAAGCTCTTTTGGCTTACTATCCTAAACTTGCCGAAATGCACTTGGTCGATTATAAAGTGCGTGTTCTGAATGGGCAAGACGCTACGGCGGCTAAAGTACGCGTTCTGATTAAATCTCGCGATGGACATCAATCCTGGTCGACAGTCGGGGTATCAGAAAACATTATTGAGGCCAGCTGGCTCGCCCTTTTGGATAGCGTTGAGTACAAACTTCATAAAAAAAATTAAGGGGCTAGAAACTCGGCAATCAGCTTATGTCCGCGGTCATAACGTGGCACATCTTGAGCGGTTAAGATATTTTCGTCGTAGGGGCGACACCCATCTTGTTCAATCCCAGTGCCCGCCATCACGAAAGGAACATACTCTTCAGTATGCGTGCGCAAGGCCACTGGCGTCGGGTGGTCTGGAGCCACCAACATACGATATTCACGACCCTCCATCGCCTCCATCAGAGGGCCAATCACTTTGGCATCGGCATTTTTAATCGCTCGCACTTTCTCAACGTGATCGCCATTATGGCCCGCTTCATCCGTGGCTTCAATATGAACAAAAATGAAATCTTTGTCGTTAAGACTGTCGATGGCATAGCAGCCCTTGGCCGCATAGTCGGTATCGTAATAGCCAGTGATTCCAGGCACATTGAGAACATCTAATTGAGCCAATTGGCCAATCCCCCGAACCAAATCCACCGCCGAAATCACGCTACCGCGCAAGCCAAACTTGTCAAAGAAAGGTTCCACTTCAGGCTTAACGCCTTGACCCCACAGCCAAATACTATTGGCTGGATATTCGCACCCCTGATTGTTCGGATACTTGGCCAAAACGGTCTGAGAAGCCCGCATCAAACGGTCTATCAACTCTTCACCTTCACCCTTTGGCCAATGAACCTCCACGTTTTGCCCCATAATGTCGTGAGGTGGCGTGCAGTTCAACTTTTTAAAATCATAGGTATACTTGCGCGTGTCGATTAAAAGAATATGACGATAACCAATACCTGGATAAAAGCGCAAACCTTCTTCGGACAATTCCTGATTGAGCACCTCAATCAAAGGCGCCGCTGTAGATGAATCAATATGGCCCGCACTAAAATCAACCATTATTTCATCAACAATATTAACCAGATTGCAACGAAAAACCACTTCGTGCTCTTGTTGCTCAATGCCCATACTAGCGGCCTCATAGGGTGCTCGACCCGAATAAAAACCCACGCAATCATAGCCCAATAAAGACAAATTACACACATCGCTACCAGCTTTAAGACCTGGAGGCGTGTTTTGCATCGCACCAACCACGCCTTGCTGCACCAGGCGATCCAAGTTAGGTGTTTGAGCCACTTGAACAGGTGTCTTGCCACCCAAGATCTCCACAGGATGATCGGACATCCCATCTAAACAAATAATGATATACTTCATAATGCCTGCGATTATACCAAGAAAATACAAAAAAAACTCGTGCCTTTTAGGTCGGGACGACTTAGAACAAAACCGAAAATATTTTTTTTTATGAATAAACATGTTTTTTATGCAATTATTTTATTTTTATTATATAATATAGTACAAAAGTAACAGATCAATAAACCACATCTAAACACAAAGAGACTTTCATGACAGATACTATTCGTTTTCAAGACCTTAATCTTTCTAAGGCCACACTTAACGCCATTACAGCCAAAGGCTTTGAAGAGCCTACTCCCGTTCAAATGCAATCGATTCCTTTCCTTTTGAATGAAACGCGCGATCTTATCGCTCAAGCTCAAACAGGAACAGGAAAAACAGCCGCTTTCGGATTGCCCTTGGTTGACTTGGTTGATGCTAACATCAACCAAATTCAGGCTCTCATTTTGGCACCGACACGTGAACTGGCACTCCAGGTTTCAGAAGAAATGCACTCCTTTAGAGGAGAGTCCGAACTGAGAACACTACCCGTCTACGGGGGACAATCCATTGACCAACAACTTCGTCGTCTCAAAAAGGGCGTTCACATTGTGGTCGGCACACCTGGACGTATCATTGATCACATCAAGCGTGGTAGCTTAAAGTTATCACACATTCGCTATCTCATTTTAGACGAAGCCGACGAAATGCTCAGCATGGGTTTCATTGAAGACATGGAATACATTATGAGTCACACACCTCGAGACAAACGAACCTTTTTATTTTCAGCTACAATGCCCAAGGGCGTCCAAAAGCTCGCCCAAAGATACATGCCGGAGCATCACCAAATCACAATCAAAAAAGAACAACTCACCAGCAATTTAACCGAACAAATTTATTTTGAAGTCCAAGAAAGCGATAAGTTCGAAGCTTTATGCCGTATCCTCGATATGGAAGAGGCCTTCTACGGTCTGATTTTTTGTCGCACCAAAAAAGATGTCGATGCCCTCACCAGTCATTTGAATAGCCGTGGCTACGATGCTGGATGTGTGCACGGTGATATCAGCCAAAACTTGCGAGAAAAAATGTTTCAACGTTTTCGCAAACAAGACATCACCATTTTGATTGCCACCGATGTCGCCGCCCGTGGCATCGATATCGATAACCTCAGCCATGTGATTAATTACTCTCTACCTCAGGATCCCGAATCCTATGTCCACAGAATTGGTCGTACAGGACGTGCTGGCAATTCGGGAACAGCGATCACCTTTATCACGCCACGAGAATACAAACAACTGATGTTCATCCAAAGGATAGCCAAAACAGATATTAAAAAATCTAAAGTGCCTGAAGTTCAAGAACTTATTCAAGCTAAAAAGAAAAAGTTTCAAGATGACATTCAACGCTACCTAGAAAGCACCCAAGAACTTCGATACACCAATTGGGCCGAAGAACTTTTAAGCCAGCATCCTCCTCACAAGATCATTTCGGCCTTACTAAATTATACCTTTGATGACGCTCTCAACCCCAACCTGTACAAAGATGTTAAAGACGTGTCATCTTCAAAGAAATCTGTCGACACCAAAGGCAAAACGCGCTTATTTGTAGCCCTTGGCAAAAAAGATAATTTAACCCCTAACAAGCTCCTTAAAAAAATCACATCGCAAAGCAACGTGCCCATCAAGCAAATTCGCGACATTCAAATCTTGGATAGTTTTTCCTTTGTAACGGTTCCTTTTGATCTAGCCGAAACAATCGTGGCCAGCTTTAAAACCAAAGGTAAAGCACCCTTAATCACTCACGCCAAAAAGAAAGCTTCTAGAGATAAAACTTGAGTAAGGTCGATGCGATTAAGAGCTTATTGCTTCGCTCTTTAGCTTTGAACTTTTCCCAGTACTTGCATAACATTCAGACGTTCTTCGGCAACGGCAGATGCTAAACTCGCATACGCTTTTATAACAGCTGAATACAGTAGTTGGGAGACATCGCATCCAAAGCTTTTATAACAGTAACGATTCCATGCCCCCCTCCCTTAGGCACTGATGAGGCAATTAAAAACCCTTCTGCAATATTGCCAAAGCTCAGCAAACCAAGGAATACGCAAAAAAAAACTCCTTCATTTTCGAACAGAAAGAGTCTTCAACACAAACATTATGCATATTCCTTATTCCAAAATATCACATCACAGTTGCTACACAGAACTTATACAAACAATAGTTTACAGTCCCACAGCTTTAAGAATAGCTTGAGTATCATTATCAACAATTCCTGGAGTTTGAGTGCACTTAATAGCATTATCAGGGTCTTTGAGTCCATGCCCTGTTAAAGTACATACCACCGAAGCCTTTTCGTTACTAAAGTAACCTTGCTTAGCTTTTTGAATCACACCAGCCAGCGACACTGCCGAGGCAGGCTCAACAAAAATACCTTCAAGACTAGCTAACATTTGATACGCTTCAAGAATTTGCTCATCGGTCACCGCTTCAATCAAACCGCCTGATTCATCGCGAGCAGCTTCGGCTCCTTGCCAGCTGGCTGGATTACCAATACGAATCGCAGTGGCCAAGGTTTCTGGGTTTTCAATCGGATGACCATGAACAATCGGAGCAGCACCCGCCGCTTGAAACCCTAACATTTTTGGCAAATGAGTGCTTTTACCGACCTCCTTGTACTCTTTGTAACCTTTCCAATAGGCCGTAATGTTTCCTGCATTGCCCACCGGAATGGCCTGGTAAACAGGTGCATCACCAAAAGCATCAACAATCTCGAAGCTCGCTGTTTTTTGCCCTTCAATCCGATAAGGATTAATCGAGTTGACAAGAGTGATCGGATAATTATCGGTGATAGTACATACTTGCTTCAATGCTTCATCAAAATTACCACACACCTGAATCACCTTAGCGTTATAAATCATCGCCTGAGCCAACTTGCCTAAAGCAATTTTCCCTTCGGGAATAAGCACGACACAGGTCATGCCACACTTTGCGGCATATGCCGCCGCCGCCGCTGAGGTATTCCCCGTCGAAGCACACATCACAGTCGTTGCCCCTTCCTCGTGCGCCTTAGTGATAGCCATCGTCATCCCACGGTCTTTGAAAGACCCTGTTGGATTGAGTCCTTCGTATTTCAAATAAATATCAAGAGAAGGGCAAATTTTCTTCGATAAATTTTCGGCTTTGATAAGAGGCGTATTTCCTTCATGTAAAGACACAACCCTCGTTGTATCACTCACAGGTAAAAAGGACCGGTAACATTCAATCACACCTTTGTTGTGCATACACTTTTGCATGAATTTATCCTCACTCTAAACTTAATCTTCCACACGCATCAACACAGATTCCGTCGCTACGGTGTCTAGCTTTGTTATTTCCTTCAGTGCGTTCTGCACATTAGCTTCCTTGGCGATATCAGTCATGATCACCAAAGGAATCATATCGCCTTGAGACCACTCTTTTTGGATCACTGAAGCGATGCCAATCGAATGCTGTCCAAAAATATTGGTAATTTGTGCCAACACACCAGGACAATCACAAACACTCAAACGTAAATAATAACGTGTTTGAACATCGCCCATCGGCATTAAACTTTTGTCCGAAGCATCTAATAATGGCATCTCAGTCGGGCCTTCAGGCCATACCCTCGCCACATCAAGAATGTCTCCCACAACAGCACTAGCTGTAGGATAACGTCCCGCGCCCTGACCATAAAGTAAAATATCTCCACTGGCGTTACCTTTAATATCAACGGCATTATAAGCCCCAGATACCGCCGCTAATACCTGTGTATCAGGCACAAGTGCCAGATGGACACGTGCCTCAATCTGTCCCCCATGCTTTTTGGCAATTGCCAAAAGTTTAATATGATAACCAAGTTTCTGAGCATGAACCAAGTCTTCCAACTGCAAATGACGAATACCTTCCACATGAAAGTCATTCAAAGATATATTTAGCCCAAAAGCTAGCGCCACCAAAATGCAAAGTTTGTGTGCAACATCAATCCCATCAATATCAAAAGTTGGCTCCGCTTCGGCATAACCCAAATCTTGGGCCTCTTTCAAGATAGGAGCCAAATCCTCATGGCGTTGCTCCATCTCCGATAAAATGTAGTTAGCTGTTCCGTTGATAATCCCTTTGAGACTTTCTATGTGATTACCAGATAAACTTTCTTGAACCACTTTAATCACTGGAATCGCCCCAGCCACCGCCGCTTCAAACTTAAGCATCACCTGAGCCTTAGCCACTTCCCTAAAAATTTCATTCCAATGATTTGCAAGTAAAGCTTTGTTGGCCGTCACCACATGCTGCCCATTTTGCAAAGCTTTAAGAACAATCTCTTTGGCCACAGTATCGCCCCCAATGAGCTCCACCACCACATCAACATCTTTTAATGCATTTCGGTCAGTGGTTAATAACGATGAATCTATAGCCACGCCTCGATCATGACTCAAATCACGAACAACAATGACTACAATATCAATATCGACCCCATACAGTTTTTGAAAATCTTGACGACGGCGTTGCAAAATATCAACAACACCAGCTCCCACCGTTCCCAAACCAGCTATTCCTAGTTTAATCTCTTTCATTATTCAATCCATTTTATTCATGATAAATATAAGTTAATTATATGATAACAAATAAGCAAAAACTAACTCCCTACGTGCAAGAAGAAATAAATCAACCACACTAAAAAAGCAAAGGCTACGATAGCCACGCCTAAAATCACCACCACCGCAAGATGAAAAAATTATTTTTGTTCCATATTTCCCTCTCTAAACTGTCCTTCCGTGATCTCTTCGTCGCAACCCTCAATCACAGCATACACCTACAAAACAAACTTCACCACAGCAAATCCTGCGACCAATAAAATCACAAAACCATAAGAAAACCAACCAAAATAACGATCAATTTTGTCTTTGATTTTAGGGCCAAATTTTTTAAACATCCCTGCAATCAGAACAAATCGCAAGGAGCGACTCAGCACTGAAGCCCCAATAAAAACAGGAAAGTTCACCTGAAAAACACCCGCCGCTAAGGTGAACACTTTATATGGAATTGGCGTAAAACCCGCAATAAACACCACCATTGCATCATGTTTTTGATACAAATGGCTCAACCATTCATATTTATCCATTGCGCCATAAAAATTCAAAATAGGCAAGCCAAAACTTTCAAAAGCCGCAAGGCCAATCACGTAACCCAGAGCTCCCCCAACAACTGAACCTATCGAACACACCAAAGCATATTGCCAAGCTTTATTAGGACGAGCAACACACAAGGCCATCAACAACACATCGGGAGGAATCGGAAAAAATGAAGACTCCACCAAAGCTACTAAACCCAACGCCCAAATAGCATAGGGGCTATTCGCCCACGACAAAATCCAATCATATGTTTTTCGCAACACTCGCGTCATTGTAAACATCTAACTCACCCACACATCTTGAAAAACAAACCACTGGGTGGGGGTTTGCTTCACCACTTGCTCCAAAACCTTAACATAAGCCAACGCCATTTGGCTTAACGCTTGATCCTTATCCTGTTCGGCATAGTCTTCGGGCTTGATCGGTGCATGACAGCTAAAGCGATAATAGCCACACCCTTCACGTAAAAAAAATGTCGGAACAATCCATGCCCCTGTTTTTAACGCCAAAACAAAGGGCCCACGAGGAATATTCAAGTGATGTCCAAAGAAAGGCACACGTTGCACTTTCTCCGCAGAATCAAACACTCGATCACCCACCAACGCCAACAGGTGGCCTTTTTTAAGTTCTGCCAAACATTCTTTGCCAGCTTTGCCTAAAGGAATAGTTTTGACCCCCTTCAACTCACGTCGACGCACAAAAAAATCATTTACTCGTTGGTCAGCATGATCTAAAGCCACAACACTCACCCGATAGCCCCAAACACCTAGAGCCACGCCCCCAAGCTCCCAGTTACCAATATGCGCCGTTAGCGGAATCACACCTTTTTTCAAAATATAAGGCCTGTCAATATGATGCAAATGATCACACACAAAGCACTGATCCACATCATCTTCCGAAATATCATCACTGTGCAAAAAATCAATCCAGTAATACGCAAAATTATAAAATGTTTGCTTGATCATGTGGTTATCACGAATGTATTTTTCGGAAAACCCAATGTTCTTTAAATTTTTATGAACGATCCGTCCATCTTTGCGTTTAATCAAAAGCCAAATATCAATAAATCTTCGCCCTACCCAATAGTGAAACTTTAACGATCCTAAAGACCTAATCAAAAAAGCTATGCGGTAAGCTATGTATTGCATAAATCTCCCTGCATTACCATATCCACGATGCTTTTAGCAGCATATGGTCGACTCAAACGTTGCTGTTGCAAAATAATTTCTTTCAAAATTTTCTGATCCTTAAGAATGCTTCGTAATAGTTTAATCAACTCATCCACACTGTCAATCCCAATGGCCACATTTTCCGAAACCAAATACTCAGCATTCTGTCGTTCTTGACCAGGAAGAGGATGCACCAAAATCATAGGGCAATTCTGAGTCATCGCCTCCGAACATGTTAGGCCTCCCGGCTTAGTGATTAAAAGATTAGCCATTGCCATCAAGTCTTCGATATAATCCACATGGGAATACACTTTAATCAAACGCTCATATTTACCTCTTTTCTGATAACCGTTTAAGTCTTTGAGCAAGCTTTTATTTGTTCCCGCAACAATCAAAAGTTGAAAATCGGCTTGAATTTTTAGCAACTGCTCGACAACAATATCGATTCGACCTAGCCCTTGCGATCCCCCCATGATCAGAAACGTGAACATATTCGGATCCAAACCATGTTTTTCTTTGATCATCATCGTATCTCTCTGCTCAGAAAATTTCGGATGAATTGGAATCCCAAAATCACGAATCGTTTCCGCATTAATTCCTTCACTGACCAAACGCACCTGTTCGCGCTTGGAAGGCACAACGTAACGATTCACCTCCTCGTGAAACCAATACGAATGCGCCATAAAATCGGTGCTCACCGCAACCAAAGGAAACGGCATATTTTTCTTACGCTTGTAGTAGGCAAGACCTCCACAGGGAATGGCCTGCGTACAAATCACAACATGTGGCTTCACATCGGTGATAACTTTACGAATACGATTAAGGTTCAAGCGTGTCGTTAAGTTACGCATTCTTTCAGTGGCTTGCATCACCTTACGGTTATCATAAAGATACTGCCAAGTTCCTGGAGATCTTCGAATCACGCTCCAATAAGCTCGACCCATCAATTGGGCTAAAACTGGATTAACAAACTTCATAAAGTCCAAAACTGTTGTTTCGACCTGAGGGTGTTCACGAGCAAAAGCGTCCTGAATGGCTAAGGCGGCCGAATGATGACCCGAATTAGGGTTTACATAAAGGATAAGAACCCTTTTAGCGGGGCGATGAAAAATTTTATCAAGAAGTGCCGTCATACATATGTCATCTTGATATAGTCAAGTAAATATCCCAATTGTTCAGCGATACGCTGATTACTTTCACCTACATAATTATCTTCGTTCAAGGTTTTTTTGTCGATATATCTACCTTTGAAATCGGCCATGATTGGAACATCTGGGTATATTTTGACTGGTTTCAATTTGCGAACATAGGCATCACTCTTTAAGACCGATCTAAAATCGTCCAGTAATTGTTTGTAGGCTACTTTTTTGGCCACCATACTGCCCTCAACATGCTCAGACAAGTACTTCAAAAAACGAAGCCTTACCACTAAATCGGAAATATCGACACCATTGGCAACATATTTCTGGGACAAATTATAAAGGGGTCTTTGGGTTAACGCTTGCAAGTCGTTGCGTAATTTTTGCACACGCCCCTGCTCAACACTAATTTTTTGGCGAAGATTTTTCTCCTGACGATCTAAATCTTTTTGCCATTCGGCATCTTTGTGCTCAAACACTTCTTCCAGCTGACTTAAGCGACGACGCAATTGAGCCTCTACACTTTGAAAGCCTAAAAGCTGTTGTCGCAACTGAGCCATTTGAGCAACCTTGTGTTCATTGGCTTCAATCACTTGACGAACGTTGGTTTCCTCCAAAAATTGCTCCATAGTTTCCAAGCGTTTTTGCAACTTATCCGCCTCGCGCACGGTGTTTTGATGTTGCTCCTGGAGATCAGAATATTTTTTTTGCCACTTCATGTCGTTGTGTCGAACAAGTTCAAAGTGAGTGGCAGCCACCAAAATGATAAGACCTACAACCACATAGGGCTTCTTTAATTTTAACATGTCATTAAACATCATTATCATTACCCCTCAAGCACCTCTTATAAATAGCCTTTAACAACTGGGTACATTCTAAGGACTTTAAAGAACGGTGTCAAATAGACTATAATACAAAAATAACTTAACTTACATTCAAAGGAGTTTATTATGTACGAGCATGATTTAAACGAGCGATTAGGTTTTTCCAATCCTTCTTCACCTAGTCCAAGTGAAGAAGAGTTAATCCATTACATTAATATCAAATTGAAAGCACAAGGATATCCTCCCTTCAAAAAGAATTTAGACAATAAGTTTTTTGATATGGCCGAACCTTTCTTGCGCCACCACCAAGAACGTACACGCCTCTTGTCAAATTACTATTGTCCTGCGGATTGTAGGATCCATCAGTTTCTCGAAAACTACTTTAAGGAGATTCCTGAATTCAAGGGTACTCAATTGCCTTCTCTCACTTTTTTACTGGCTCGCCATGGCGTGGCACGACAGATGTCTTTACCGCCTGATGCCAACCGCTTTGAATCAGAATATGTCAAATCTTACCGTGTTCCTCAAGGCGTAATCCATAACCCTCGCCACGACCGCCGAACAACCAAAGGGTGCTTTCATGTGGTCGAAGGGGGCTTACCGATTGCTAACGATAAAAAAGCCGTTCCCAAAGTTACCTTTGTGCACCTTCTTCAGGCGGCTCTCAATCCTCCCGTCGAAGAAATGCGCGTTCCTTTCACGGCCAGTCAAGCTGAACAAGCCGATTTGTTTTTATCCTTATTGCTTCGACCTAAAGTTTGCCCCGAAGTTCCTGGTTGGCAAAGTGCAAAATCCCTGGAAATTCGTTTTTTTGCTCCTGGAGGTCTCGTTAGCAACCTCGACTTTGTTGAGTCTATTTTTGGCAATGCTGGCGACCCTTTTATGCCACAAAACGATGCGGCACTGGATCCCGAACATTGGACCGGACACACTGGCTGTGTCATTTTGGCCCCCCATATCAGCCACCTAACCAAAAAACAACTCGGCCTGCCTCATGTCAGCAAAGCCACTGCAAGGCAAAACCGCGATGGCATGTGCTGGTCCAAAGCCGACGAAAAATACAACGAAGGATCGGCTTTCAAAATTACCTGTCGTGATGCCCAAGGTGTTATCATAACCATCATTGCCGATAACTATTTTGGTTATTGCAAAAAAGAGGTCAAAACTCAAATTAGTTACTCGGCTAACTTATTTGGATTAGTCGAAGAAGAACATTCTGGAGGAGCCATTGCATTTCCTAACTTCGATCTAGGTCAAGAATTTCAACATAAGTGGAGCGAATCGAAAACAAAAGCCAAATTGAGCCAACTCAAAAAACTCTATGCCGAACAGATTCACTTTAAACCCGAAGATTACGGCATCGACACAACCCACCCAGAACTGGTTTTTGTTCCTGAAAATTCTTCGTTTAGCCTGATGACAGGAACTGTTAGCTGGAACAAAGATAAAACACAGCAACAACTTCCCTTGGATCCTCAAAAAACATATATGCTTCCCTCTGGGTTTCGCATTCAAATGAAAAAACACGGGCATCAAGATCGTTGGAAGTTGGTCGGAACGAAAGCCGAAGGGACCTTATGCCATAAACCCTGCACTGTTTCTGGAGGAGGCAAGTCGGAAATCTCCAAATCTCTCACCGACACCATGTTGATCGGCCCCATCTATGTCAACGACATCGAACAAGATTTTGCGCTCATTGACATAATCACGGCCTATGATTTTTCGAAACGTTTTTGCAAACAACATAGCAAACCGCGCAAGTCACGTCCGATTTTGAGCCCAGAACGCAGTCTCGGCTCTGTAATCAAACTTTTAACACCTTCGTCCGAATTCACAGATGATTATAACCAATGGCTCAATTCTTTGCCACCTCACATTAAAACGATTATTTTTGCCGTGAAACGTTTGTACAAGCCCGAATGGAAAGGCAACTGGAAGCCCCACTTTAGCGTCGATATCATCAATGGTAGCACAGGGCATGAGCTCAAATACCGTAACCGTCCTTTAACCTCTTACTGCTTTCGCGTTGGTTTTGACAGCGCCGGAGCGTGGCGCGTCTTCAATACACGCTATGATTTTTACATCTCGGAAAAACTCCAGGTCGAAGACGACATCACCTGCTCCATTGTGATACCTCATCATCTATTACCCTATCGATCACCACAGTGGCCCCATCCAAGCGTCAAATTGGTTCAAAATTGCGAATACCGTTTGTTTCAGCGACCCGATGACGCAATTTATCCCGGTCAAGACGTAACGACAGAACAAGACTTATCTCAACAGGGGGGAGTCTTTTTGTGTAACTTTGAACCCTTTAGTCAACAACAAGTGCAAGCGCTGGCTACAAATGTGTTGCAAGTCGAAAAGTACTCCGAACCTATGCAACAATTAATCCAGGATTCACTGACCGATAACCCCAGCGAATTTTACTCCATTTCGTCTCATCCTCGAATCGTGGATGGAATACCCACCAAAAACCCTCGCTATTTGCAAAACAGATCCGACATGGTCAATCCCCTCAAAGGATATATCGCACGGATGGCCACACGCCTCCATCGCCAAATTCCCATCGAACAATCCGTGATCTACCCAGTAAATGCAGTTTTGCCAGGGCGTCGCAACAATGCCCCCGACCCCAAACATAATGTTCCTGCACTGGCCGTCTATAATCCGATTCACTACCAAGAACTGCCGGAATTGTTCATGGATTTTATTTCCAGTGTTACTGGAAAATCTCCCTCAACCACTGGGTTTGGCTCGGAAGGGGCCCTCACAAAGGGCCCTTTCAATGCTTTAACCGCAGCTGGGGATCTCAATAATGCCTTTTTGTCCTATATAGTCACGGGCTACAGTGGTTTCAGCTCAGCCGCAGGTGTTCTAGGACCCAATGTGGAAGTCGCTCACGATATTAGCCTCCTCATTCCCGAAATTTGGTCTCGCATGACACCCGAGGAACAAAACCCCCAATTTCTGATAGATCAGGGCTGTCTTGAAAAAGTGAATGACTTTGAATTCGAAGGCAAAGTTGTCCCAGCAAGGATTTTAGGATACCGTATCACACTTAAATTTGTGAACTTGTTTATGGGACGGATTTTCAACAATCCCAATATTGTGTTCTCAGAAGAGATGCTTCGTCCCGAAAAACAAAACCAAAAGCTTTTTGTCGAAGGCATTCAGAATCTTATGAGCACACACCAACGTGTTGCTCAAGGATATCTCGAGGATAGAGCCGTTCAGGATTTGTGCCCACCACTCAAAGCTCTGATTCATATCATGGCCGAGGGAAACTATAAGGGCAAGACACTGCAAAACCCTGCGATTCGTAAACTCTTCAGCCCCGATTCAGTCCTTGCAAGCAAATGGTACCAAGAAAGACTTAAGGAAAAACAACGGATCGACACCAAGTTTTTCCAAAAACAACTCAAGTATATCGATGAGTTTATGCAGCAGAAGCATAATCAAAACAACATGGACGAGATGAACTTAAAAGAACGCAGAGCCTTTGTGGCCAAACAGCTCAAATATCTCAAAACTAAAACCTATCTGAAAAACCTACAAGGAACGATAGGTGCACAAAAATATCGCTAAGGGTATTTCATATTTATGACATAAGCACATGATCAATGGTTCTCATGAGGGATCTTTATCTTCGCCGCTGCCTGATCCGCTATCGGATCAGGCAATGTCTGCTGTGTTTCTTACTTGGTGGGCAAATACTCTGGTGGAGCTTTTCTTTATTATGCTCTACATTTGTCTAGTCGCCTTTATTGGCGGCAGAGTATTCACCACCTATACTTAACTCTATTACCTCAATATAATATAATCAATCACATCACCATCTATTGGCTTTTCGCGGTCGAGCTAGCCAAGGGTATCGGTGTTGGTTGGTTTTACGGTGCCCACAAGCTTCACAACTATTACGAACAATGTGCCCGATATTCGCGTAGGATCGTGGTGAGATGTTTTAATCAAATTCATCATCTTAAGACTTTTGACTACTGTACTTTTGGCATCCACGTACGACGACATCACCAAGCCCTATGAGGTAGCTACACCTTTGTAGGACATTTCTCGTTGCTACACATCGTCTCGCTGTGCCAAAACCTGAAGCACAACTTTAGTAGCCAAATAAGGAACGGCCAAAACAAATTTTAAACCCTTCAACTTATTCTAAAACATATGCTCTGACGTCTATTTTTTCCTTTCATTTTGACCTCCTTCACAATTAGTATATAATTATGGCTTCAATAAATAGTTAGGCTAAGAGGTCATCATAAAACATCTGGATAACAATGAACATTCTAGGGATTATTCTGTTTAATTCATGGATTTGTGGGAATATTAATAAGTTATTATTTGATTTTTTTGATACGCTTGAAAAAGCTTTCGATTCTGATGTAGGGTTTGGGGGTGCTCTAGAGGCTTTCTTGTATAATCCTGATGTTTTGAAAAAACGAAACTCTATTTAAAGAGAAACTCAAGGCTAATTCGGAGTGATTTTTGGTCATAGTAGATGATATAGATCGTCTTGATAAAACTAGATTTATGTTTACAAGCTGTTTTCAAACTGATCAAGCATATAGCCGATTTTGAATCTATTAGATATCTACTTGCCTTTGATAAAGAGATACTTACTTCATCTCTTTCAGAAAGCTATGCAGGTACTAATGAAAAATTAGGGGAACAGTTTTTAGAAAAATAATCTAAATCTATCTAGACTTACCTGCCGTATCAAATAAAAATTTACTAGACTTATGGTTACAAGCTGTTGCCGAAGTACTTGAAGTTTCTGAAATCCCTTTACCTGAAAAATAGTGGAATGAATTTAAAGAATTTTTTAGTCATTCTTTCCAAAAAGAAATACCAACACTCCGAAAAGTTAACCATTACAAAAATGGTTTAAAATCCTTTCTCCCACTACAAAAAAGAGAGATTAATACTGTAGACCTTCTGCTAATAGTGGGCATACAGGTGTTTGATCCTGAATTTTATGAAGTTATTCACAAAAATAAAAGGAACAATTAATTCTGCTTTGGAACATAAGGGAGAAACGCAATCATCAAAGTATATTGACTTACTAAAAAACCTTTTCCCACAAATAAAGCTACTATATACTATAGGCTTTTCGTCACTAAACTTTATGGAGTAGCGCAATAAACTGCGCCTATGCACTAAGGAGTATTTTTGACAGATATTTTACTTACTCTATACCAAAAGAAAATCCTTCTGACATTGCAATAAATTCTTTCCTTGATAAACTCGCTAACATTACAACTTTATCTTCAGAAAACAACCCATTACGTTCTCTACTTATAAAATATGCTTTATCTTCGATCATTCAAAAATTTGAGGATAGAATAAGCTCATTGAATCCTGTGTAGGCAAAACTTCTTGCTCTCGCGTGTTTACTTCGTTAGACAAAAACCCTCATACGAGTCTATCGCAACTGATGGATATAGCCCAACTGATAATTCGGCTGTTGACAAACATTGACAAAGCAAAAAAAACGTTTATCGTATGTAATTGAGTGTATTTCAGATGCCCCGAATATCGGAATCGGACTCAGGATTCTGACATATATGGCGTTAAGGGAGTTAAAAAAATGCCTTTCAATCAAGCGGAATGAGATAAGATAGGAGTCGAACCTTCTAACCCTCTTGAAGATTATTTCAAAAAAGCTACTGCTGACATAAATAGTGAAATATTCTGAAATTACTTCATATATATTCTTGTTACTTGATAAATATTCAGATCCTAAAACCGTTATTTTAGAACATATATAGATGTAAAACTATTCAACTTATTCTAAAACATAAACATTGTCCACATAATGTCTCAGCACCTTCGTGTCATGCGAAACCAAAAACATACTCATACACCTCTGGCGACATAAGTAATGCAAAAGATTCAATACATTGACCTGCAAAGATGCATCCAAAGACGCCGTGGGCTCATCCGCCAAAAGGATTTTGGGTTGCAACAAAAGAGCCCGCGCAATCGCCACCCGCTGACATTGACCACCACTCAACTGCGGGGGATACGCATCCAGGTAAGAGCGCTCCAGTTGGACATCCTCCATCACCTCAACCAAAGAGCCTTGCCCTGCAAGCTTACGAATATCTTCGAGTTGAGAGCGAACCGTCATTTTGGGATTCAATGAAGCACGTGGATTTTGAAAAATCGGCTGAAGGCCATGCGAAGATCCTTTATAATCAATCTGCCCTTCAAAAGGAACTAAGTTAAGTAAACAGCGCAATAAAGTAGTTTTGCCAGAACCACTTCGGCCCAACAAACCTACAATTTCCCCCTCCTTCAATGACAACGTTACATTGCTTAAAATGGTTTGCCCCTTGATCTGGCAGTTAAGGTTCTTCACGTCTAACAAAACAGCTGCGCTACTCTCGCCTCTTCGACTCAATGGAGATAAATCCTTGTCAACCCTAAAAGAGCCCGACTGACGTCCTTCTTGCAAATACAAAGTCTTATTCGCCACATGTTCAATTACTTCGGGATCATGACTAATCAACACCGTCGCCATATTAAACTTTTGGGTCACATTTTGCAAAAGAGCCAAAATCTGCTCTCGCGTTTCACGATCTAAGGCAGTAGTCGGCTCATCGACAATCAATAGATGCGGCTGGCGCATTAAGGCCATCGCAACACCCACCCGCTGACACATACCGCCACTGAGTTGGTGTGGATATTTGTTTTTGATTGCAATATACGACAGCCCTACAGCCGTAAAAAGATCCTCATCCCACAATGAGGTTGTGGGGTCCACAAGGCTGGCATAAAGTGTTTTGAGCTCCTCCACCTGAGCACCAACTGTCATCAATGGATCCAAGGTTAACACTGGATCCTGAAACACCATGGCCCTTACAGTGTCTTCCCCCTCACTGGCAATAATTCCCGTTTGCTCCACTTTTGTTGGGTCCAATAAACCCATTAGAGCCATCGCTAAGGTGCTTTTGCCCGAACCAGAATCGCCCATCACTCCTAAAATCTCACCACGTTCCAAAGAGAACGATAGGTTCTGTAAAGCTTGGATATCCGAATATAAATACTTAACACTCACATTTTTGACCGTGATCATCGTTGCTCCTTTGTTACTCTACAATCACCCAAAGCTAACACAACAAAAACGACAACGAACAAGGCGGCACCAGGAAACAACATCCAAGGGTACATTTGAAGCACCGTTACATTCATTGCCGCCTGCAACATATTGCCCCAGCTGGGATACGGCTCCTGAATCCCCAAGCCAAAAAAACTCAATCCAGCTTCGGCCAAGATATAGACTGGAATGTTGAGTAACGCCGCCACAATCGCATACGAATAAGTATGCGGCAACACATACTTGCGAATAATGCTGCTTTGCTTCATTCCCGCACAACGCATTGCCACCACAAACTCACGCTCCTTGAGCGACAAAACCATCCCTCGAATCACACGAGCCAAACCAGGCCAAGCCACAAGACTCATTAAAATCACGATGCAAACATAGGTTTGCACCGAGCTCATCGAGCTAGGGAATACCCCACGCAAAGCCAACATCACAAAGAAAAAAGGAAAACTCATCAATAATTCACAGACTCTCATCAGCAATCGATCCACGCAACCACCCCAATAGCCCGCTACACCCCCTAAGCCCATTCCTAACACAAAGGTAACAGCAACTCCAGCACATGCCACACCTAAAGAGATCCTTGACGCCCAGACCAAACGCGAAAAAATATCGCGCCCAAACTGATCTGAACCCAAAAGAAAAATCGATTGATCCGAGGAACTGCCCCACAAATGCCAATCACACGAAATCCCTAAGACCTTATACTCATAACCCCTCACAAACCATTGGCAAGATTCGGAAGTCTTAGACCACAAAACTGGTGCCTGATAGGTTAGGTCTTCAAACTGTTGGTCAAAACGATAAGGACAAAAGAAATCAATTCCAACGAGCCCTATAACAAACAAAAGACCGAGACACACGAACACAACAGACTTAAATGTTAGCGAATACGAGGATCTAGCCATTTAAGCCCCCAATCCGACAGAGTGGTTCCTAACACTAACAATATCGCACTTAGCACAAGGTTAGCCATCACTACAAACAAATCTTGGTGCATCACAGCTTTCAGCATCAAAGATCCCAGTCCCGGCCAAGCAAAAATAATTTCAACAAAAGCCGCCCCCGACAACAAAGAAGGCAATTGCAAGCCCACCAAGGTTATCACTGGATTGAGCACATGTCTTAATACGTGTTTAAACAAAATTTGGATTTCCGAAAGCCCTCGTGCCCGTAACGCCAACACATAGGGTGCCTGCAATTGTTCTTCCACACAGGCTCGCATGACGCGAAACCCCCCCCCCACACTCACAAAACTGAGCACCAAACAAGGCACAAGCAAATGCTGTACGCGATCCCCCAATTGACGGTACCAAGGCAAAAAATCATAATCCAAACGAACCGTTCCCGATAGCGGCCAAGTCGCTGTCTGTGACACCAGCAACAACGCTAATATCGCCAACACAAACACAGGCATGGCTAGACTACTCAACGATAACATAGAAGCTATGCGATCGACCCATCCCTTACGATAACGTGCAGCCCATAAGGCCATAGGAATCACCACCAGCCAAGATAAAATCAAAGAGCTCCCCATCAATAGCAGCGTTTGGCCTAGACGTGACAGCATCAAGTGAAAAACCTCTTGCTGATAGACAAAAGAATAACCCCAATCACCAAGAAAAAAATTCTTAAGCCAATGCACATACTGTAGCACAAGAGGTTGATCCAAGCCAAAACGCACCTTTAAATCTTGAATAAACTCCGCTGATACATGCGGGCTTAGTGCTAGCGTCGACAGCATGTCTCCTGGAGCCATATGAATAATCCCAAAGCTCACCACGGTCACGAACCAAAGCGTTATACAACTGTCCACATACTTTTTCATAAAAACATTGTATCATCCAGCTTAACTATTATCGGCTATTTGCACCGTGATCACGTTATGCAAAATACCCCCTAAAGAACTTGGCGTTTCTCCCTTTATGCGAAAATGAACGGCAAACAAACTTGCTGGTATTACCGTATAAATCAAAGGCAGCTCCTTAGCCACCAACTGTTGCCATTCCGAGTAAAGTTTTTGGCGTTTCTCCAGATCCAATTCACCTTCAGCTTGGGCAAAAATTTGATCGATCCGCGTCTCCCAGGCAAAGATTTGCTCTGGTCGTAAATTCCAAAAATGCAAATGGCCTGGGCTGGTCCAAACATTTTTGCCACCATAGGGATCGACACCACCAGTTAAACCCAATAGCATTGCTTGCCAGTCTTGGTTTTGCATCACTTTTTGAATCATCACCGAAAAAGGCACTGGATTTAACACAAGCTCAATGCCGATTTGCTTAAAATCATGTTGAATCATATGCGCCAAATTCATTCCTACCAGACTTTCGCTACCCACCATTAGCTTAAAGCGAACAGGCCGACCTTGGCTATCATGCAACTGACCCTCGTTCAATACAAAGCCTTCACTCTGCAATAAAGCTAGTGCTTGCGCGGGGTTATGCGGGTAGCGTGCCCCCTTTTCTTCGTAATACAGTTTATTAGCAACACTTAACGGTCCATATTGAGCATACGCTTGACCATACATAAGTTGCTTAATCATGCGCTCACGATTAAGCACAAACGAGAGCGCCTGGCGAAACTTTGTCTTGGAAAACCAATCATACAGATGCTTATCCTTTGCGGCAAAAACATTGTCTTGCAAATGTAAAGTTAAAAACTGTGTCCCCCAACTGGGACCTAATTCATAGATATCAAACGAACCATTGCGCTTAGACAAATACGTCCAATGCTCACCGCTTAAACCTAATACGTCGAGCTCCCCACGTTCAAAACGCAAAAGGGCCGCATTAGAGTCAGGAATCACAAACGCAATCAAACCCTCCAAGTAGGGCAAGGCTTCTCCGTTCTCATCCTTTCTCCAAAAAAGCTCATTGCGTGTGAAAACAAGATGTTCTCCCACACGAAAACGAGTCAGGCGAAAGGGGCCTGTTCCTACAATGTCCCTAGGGTCAGTGCCCGTTCCCCAGGCTTTGGCCAACTGTCCTTGTTGCCATAAGTCACGCAAAAGATGCTCTGGCACAATCGGCAGAGCCAACTGACGCACAAAGGAAGCAAAGGGTTTGGCTAAGTGCGCTTGCACCGTCAAAGCGTCTAACTTACTCCATTGAATCGCTTGCCCCCCCACCTGAAAACCATCGCGGACACTTACCGGAATACGGGGATCATACATCACCTCTTGTAAGGTAAAAAGAACATCATCGGCATCAAAGGCTTCTCCATCGGACCACTTCACATCGGATCGCAAATAAAAAGTCCAGGTTAAACCATCTTCGGAACACTCCCAATGGCGAGCAAGAGAGGGTTCCATAACATAGGTTTCGCCATTCATCCGAGTTAATCCATCAAACAATAGTTTGCTGACCTTGCTCGAGACCGCATCGGTAATCACTAGGGGGTTAAAGGTCTGTGGTTCACCAGGAAAAGCAATTTTAAGATACTGATTATAGTTCGGACGCTCCTTAACAGCAGGAGACGAACAAGAAACAAGAGCCAGCAGACAAAGACAAAGCAGTAACCTCATAGATCCCGCAGTCAAGCCACGGGATGACGTGTATTGTCGATATCTTCTATCTCCCAAAGACACCCCCTACATTCTCTAAAATGCCGCGTCGCCTCGGGCTCCTCAACAATAGATAGTCTTCTCTCAAAATGTCCTCGACTACCTGTCATTCCCTCGTAAAAGTGGCTCCATAAACCTCTTAAGAACACATCTTCCCGCCTTCGCGGGAAGGACATTTCAAAAACTAAGAAACACATAAAACTTAGACTTGCATCTAAACTTTATACCTCTAAGATTTGATTGAAATAAAATCTTTAATACACTTAAGCGCTTTTTCCAAACGAGGGATCTCTTGAACCAAAGCAAAGCGAACATAGCCTTCACCATATTCTCCAAAACCACTGCCTGGTGCCACAGCCACCCCTGTTTCTTTAAGCATAAGAGCCACAAAGTCCAATGAGCTTAACGCGCTGTATTTTTCGGGCAAATGTGCCCAAATGTAAAAAGTCGCTTTAGGGGGATCGACCTTCCAACCCATTTGATGCAAACCATCGATAAAGAAATCCATCCGCTCTTTATACGTTGCCACCAAGTTGGTCACACAACTTTGATCACCAGTTAATGCAACAATCGCAGCCTTTTGAATGGGACGAAAAATACCAAAATCAGTGTAACTTTTGGTTTTTTCAAGAGAGGCCAAAATATTGGCATTCCCCACAGCAAAACCTAAACGCCATCCCGCCATATTGTAACTTTTAGAAAGCGTGTGAAACTCAATCCCAACATCACGCGCACCGTCAATTTGCAAAATACTGGTCGGTTGCTGACCATCATAGACAATATCAGAATAAGCCGCATCACTGGCTAAAATAATATTTTTTCCTCGAATCCACTCCACGACCTCTTCGTAAAATCCTCGTTCGGCAACTGCGGCTGTCGGATTATGAGGATAGCTCAAAAACATCAGCTTGCTACGATTAAGCACATCGACAGGAATTGCATTCAAATCAGGCAAAAAGTTATTTTCACGCAACAAAGGCAAATTATAAAGAATCCCCCCCGCCATGATCACACCATTGAAATGAACGGGATAGGCTGGAGATGGCACCAAAGCAATATCATCTGGATTCAAAAAAGCGGTCGATAAGTGCGCAATCCCTTCTTTCGAACCAATCAAAGGAACCACTTCTGTCTCAGGATCCAACTCAACGTCAAAACGCTCTTTATACCAATAACATATGGCTTCTCTAAGTTCAACTTCACAAGGCTCATCTTTCTTGGAATAGCGATGGTTGGCTGTTGCATGGGCCGCTGCACACAGCTCATCCACAATATGAGGAGGTGTGGGCAAGTCAGGATTGCCCATCGATAAATCAATCACATCCTTGCCTTCGGCCTTCACTTTCTTTTTCAAACGGTCCACAATCGTAAATAAGTACGGAGGTAACCGCTTCATTCGATTCCCTTCTTCCATGTCCTTACTCCTTATTCAAATCCATATAAACCAATGGAGCTCCAATTTTAATCACATCTTCTTCTTGAGCACACTTTGTTTTAATTACCCCTGCTTCGGGTGCAGCCACATAAAAACTAACTTTATCGGTAACCACTTCGCACAAATCATCTCCAGAAGCAACAAAGTCACCTTTCTTCACATGCCACAAAGCTAATTCCGCTTCTTCAATGCCTTCACCTAAATACGGCAAAGGTACTTCAAATAATGTTGGGGTTTTCATTCTTAGTTGTTCCTTTTCCTTTACGAAGCAATGGACATATGACTAATAGCTTCATCGGCACGATAGGAGCTACGTACCATCGGGCCCGATTCTACTAAACGGAACCCTAAAGCCTTTGCATAATCACCTAAATCGTCAAATTCATCTGGTGTTAAAAACCTTTCAACCGCCAAAGGCGATCCCATGGGACGCAAATATTGGCCAAGGGTTAACACTTCGCACTCAACTGCACGTAAATCTTGCAAAACAGCTTCTATTTCCCCTCGCGTTTCCCCCAAACCAAGCATCAAACCCGACTTTACAATCATATCGGAGCACACTTTTTTAGCTCGTTCCAACACATCCAAGGACCTCTGATAGGTCATCATCGGTCTAACCGCAAGATGAAGGCGCTCTACCGTTTCCATGTTGTGGTTGAAAACGTCGGGGCCCGAGAAAACCACTTCGTCCACACTTTCCATCCGCCCACGAAAGTCCGAGGTCAACACTTCGATACTCACTTGGGTATGCTTTTTAAGCTCTTGAATGACTGCGACAAAATGCGCCGAACCGCCATCTTTCAAATCATCACGTGTCACCATGGTGATCACCACATGTTTTAAGCCCAAATACTGCACCGCTTCTCTGAGTCTCCGCGGCTCATCAAGATCAACGGCACGTGGCTTACCCAATGCAATGGCACAAAAACGGCAATTGCGCGTACAAACATCGCCTAAAATCATAAAGGTTGCCGTTCCCCGAGAGTAACACTCCCCCACATTGGGACACTTCGCTTCCTTGCAAACCGTATTCAATTCTAAATCATCTAAAAGCTCCGCCACCTTAGCATAGGTGGGATCGGTCGGAACCTCTTTGATGAACCATTTAGGTAATGTTTTCACTTACCAATACTCCTTACAACGTCAAAAAACTCTTCTTTCCACACAGCCTTAACTTCAGCCATACCAATCGGTCGGTTAAGCTCCAAAGCCATGTTGGTCATCTGAACCCCTTCGAGGCCACACGGAACCATCCACGAAAAAGGCTCCAAGTCGGTGGTCACATTTAAACCCACCCCATGATAGGTCATCCATTGCGTACAGCCGACACCTACCGATGCTATTTTACGAGACTCAACCCATACACCAGGCACACCAGATTTTCTTCGACCTTCGAGCCCATAACGATGAAAAACCCTTATCACAGCCTCTTCTAATCCAGTCACCCACAACCTTAAATCCTTACCATAGTAGCTTAAATCAGCCACCGGATAAACCATCAGTTGGCCAGGGCCGTGATAGGTCACATCTCCACCGCGATCAACATCGATCAACTCAACCTCATGATCCTTCAAAAAAGATTTGTTACATAAAAGACTCGCCGACTGAAATCTCCGACCTTTTGTAATAACTGGCTTAAATTCAGCTAATATAAGGCAATCCTTATTGTATTCTTTATTTTTCTTTTTTTCAATCAACTGTTTTTGAAGATAATCCGCCTCGGCAAAGGCGCCTAAACCCAGATCGAGAACCTCCCAGCAATCAGGACATCGCTCACTCTGACTCATAAAGGCTTTCCTTGACAAATTCACCATCATTGAAAACAATGCTGTGTCCAGCCCCCTCGGTCGCTCGATTGACTGCCAAAATGGCCGCTAACGTCAACTCATCGACAGATGTTAACTTTTCACTAAACAAGCCCACACCTCCCGAAAGACTGATGCACACATTTTTTTTGCCCACCATAAAAATACGTTCACTCACCTGCTGAGCCACCCGTTTGGCCACAATCTCAGCTCCATAGCGGTCAGTGTGCGTTAAAGAAATAATAATTGTTCCGTCTTCAATTTGGCCAAAAACATCGGTTTCGCGGGTGTTCATATTGAAAAAACGAACAACTTCCTGATTTAAACGTTGCCAGCCGCGATTACCATACGCATTAAGCAAGGTTTCCTTATCATCAATCGAAATCGCCAACACCGCAAAAGGGCCTCCATAGCGTTTGGCCTCGGACAACTTCAATTTAAGCTGCTCCTTAAATCTTTTTTCGTTCACCAAAAACAGGGGATTTATGGAAAAAAACAAACTTATGATCTTTTCCTGCAAAACACGCCACATATGCACAACAAATCCCGCTAGGATCAGCGCAATCAGCAAGGGGAACCACCAGACATATGACAAAATATGAACCTGATACATCGACACCATTCCCAAAGAGGCATAGCCCGCCAACGCTAAGCCAAAAAGAAAAATAAAAAATGTATATGGTTCATCATAACTAAAAACACTTAATTCTTCCCACGACTCTTTCACCTTATTACGCACCACCGAAGCCGCAAAAATCCCCGCCATCGACAAAGCCAACGCCAAAAAACAGAGCGAAATCACATACATTTTTTGCACGGGTACAAAGCTGTTTATCATAGGGAAAAAGCAAATGGCAAAAATACTTGCCAAAATAAGCCCCGAAGCAAGTCCCGCAAGTAGCACAAGCACAGAACTGGCATAAATATTAAGCACCACATACCGTTCATCCCAAGAAATCCGTTTCATCCCCTATATCCTTTCCCTAATACACATCACTTCACATGCCATATCTGTTGCGCATATTCAAGAATCGCTCGATCACTGGAAAAATAGGCCATCTGAGCCACATTCAAAATGGACTTTTCTGTCCACTTCTTTACATCCCCAAAAACAGTCTCCACATAATTTTGACACACCACATAATCTTTAAAATCCAAAATATTCAAAAAATAATCGCGCTGCAAAAGTTCATCCACAATCGGCTGAAAAACACCCGGTGTGCTTTGCGAAAAAACATCCCCGGCAATCCAATCAATTACACGTTTTAAAGCCAAATCTTCTTCATACACAACACGAGGGTCATAACTGTTTTTACGAATATGTTGAACCTGAGGTAATGTCAGTCCAAAAATAAAAATATTATCAGCACCAACATGATCTTGAATCTCAACATTAGCGCCATCCAGAGTTCCCACCGTAAGAGCCCCATTCAGGGAAAACTTCATATTCCCCGTCCCAGAAGCTTCCATCCCTGCTGTCGAAATTTGTTCCGACACATCACTGGCAGGTATGATTCTTTCAGCCAAACTCACACCATAATTAGGAATAAAGGCCACTTTAAGCAACCCCTCCATTTCGGGGTCGTTGTTGACCACAGCAGCCACAGCATTAATCAAGTGAATAATGGCCTTGGCCATCTGATAGCCTGGAGCGGCTTTGCCACTAAAAATAACAGTTCGGTTTTGAATCGAAGCACGCTCATGTTCTTTGATTGATGCATATAAATGAATCACATGCATCACCTTAAGCAACTGCCGTTTGTATTCATGAATGCGTTTCACTTGGGCATCAAACAACGACTCACTCATTACATCCATTTGCAAATGATCTTTAATATAATCTCTTAATAACCTCTTTTGATGTAGCTTAACTTCGCACCATTTTTCTTGAAACGTCGCGTCTTTGGCCAAGGACTCTAACTGAGACAGCTGTTCAATATCATTCGTCCAATCAAAACCTATTCCCTCGGTGATCAATGCACTTAATTCAGGATTAGCGCCAAGCAACCATCTTCG
This sequence comes from uncultured bacterium, assembly GCA_964565945.1. Classification (GTDB taxonomy): domain Bacteria; genus CAZMGY01. The sequence goes on along the minus strand of CAZMGY010000035.1, from coordinate 2,747 downwards.
TATCGAAACACCGTTGGTCACATTCAAAAACTTATGTGGCGTGTAATGATAAAAATCCTCAAACACGTGATGTTTGATAATATCGGTATGTAACACCGCCACCCCATTCACATGATGCGAGCCCACAATCGCCAAATGAGACATTCGTACCATCTTCTCATCGCCTTCTTCAATCAAGGACATCCGTTGCAAGACCTCGGGATCTTGAGAGAACGTTTGCTCAACATCGGCCAAAAACCGATGGTTGATTTCGTACAAAATCTGCAAATGACGTGGCAAAAACTCTTCAAACAATTGCACCGGCCACTTTTCCAAAGCCTCAAGCAAAACTGTATGATTGGTGTAAGCAAAGGTCTTAGTAACAATCGTCCAAGATTCCTCCCAGGCCAAGCACTCAATGTCTAATAAGAGGCGCATAAGCTCTAAAACCGATAAAGACGGATGCGTATCGTTGAGCTGAATCACAACTTTACGTGAAAAGTCAGAAAAATCCTGCCTCTCTTTTTTGTAGCGACGAATAATATCCTGCAAAGAGGCCGAAACAAAAAAGTACTGTTGTTTAAACCTGAGGACCTTCCCCTCATAAGTCGTATCATCTGGATAAAGCACGCGCGATATGTTTTCCATCTTAATTTGATCTTCAACTGCTTGCACATAGGCTCCTTCGTTAAAACAACTAAAATCAAACTGTTCAATAGCTTTGGCCGACCATAAGCGCAAAGTATTAACGGTATGATTGCGATACCCAGGAATCGGCGTATCATAAGCCCCCGCCATCACACCATGATCGTGCAACCACACATGCCGCCACTCCCCTTTATCATCCACAAAATCTTTAACAACCCCACCAAAGCGAACCATATACATACTCTCTGGTCGTTCAACCTCCCAAACATTGCCAAACTGCAGCCAGTGGTCAGCATTTTCCACCTGCTCCCCATTAACAATGTCCTGAGAAAAGGCACCAAATTCATAACGCAAACCATAGCCATAACCAGGAATGTCATGTGTGGCCATAGAATCTAAAAAGCAAGCCGCTAAACGCCCCAAGCCACCATTGCCCAAACCTACGTCAACTTCCACGCTTTGGATCGTTTCTAACTTTTGCCCCAATTCATACAAAGCCTTAGCACAAGCATCTTTAACCCCCATATTAAGCATATTATTGCTCAAAGAGCGCCCCATAAGAAATTCCATCGAAAAATAATATACACGTTTCACATCATTGCGATAGTAAGCTCGTTGCGTGTGATGCCAACTGTTCATCAAACGCTCCCGTAAAGCATAAGAGGTACTTTTGAACCAATCACGACGGGTTGTGGTGTAAATATCTTTACCTAAAGAATGCGCTAAGTGATGCGCGATAGATAACCTAAAGTCTTCTTGACTATACCCTAAAGATCCAGGGTCAAATAAATTTTCAAGATCGGAATGATCAGCCATACCAATAATCCTTTTTACCCAAGCCCCATTGTATCATACCTAGTTTATCTAAATCGAACTAAGGATTCAAAGTCCAAACATTATCTAAACGGACGGATGAGATAAAAAAAACACGCCCCTTTGATGGGGCGTGTTTTTCAAAAACTCTCTAAGGTCTCCTTTACTCAACAGTCGATAAGACCGGAGGCAATCCCCATTTCCCTTCCCACAAGAACTGCAACCCCTCTTCCTGAATGATTCTCACATCATTGATGTATTCAGGAGCAAACCAATCATCCAATGAACGAATATAGTCTGCATTGATACCCAAAGAAGCATCTTCCATCAATTCAAAGATATTGTTATCACCCGTGGTAACTGTTCCACGATCTGTTGTTGGAACCAGTTGTGCTCCATTCGTTGCATTGGTTGGGATCAATCCGCCATTAAGAATAATGAATGGTTGAGATCCAATGAATTGAAAGGGTGTCAACTCACTTTCGAAGTCAGGGACAAAGTCTGTTTCATCAAGAGACACAAAATTACTATTAAAGATCATCCCATTCACAAATTTCAACTTAATAAAATCAGCTGTCAATGTGATTGGCAAATTATTCCCTATAATGGTCTCATTCACTCCAATGATCTCACCATTTGCAACCGTTAAGTTAATCGGACCTCCATCAATGGTAAAAATACGAATTTGATGATTTGCTCCAGTTCCAGCTGTGATACTGATCCATCCAACTGCTCCATCAATTCCAGCCATAACATTGATTAGATCAATTGAATCTGTTTCATTCAAAAATATTCCTTGAATTGAGGCATCTGTCGCATTCAAAGTACCCACATTGATCTCTAAAGGATTGAACAAAGTACCAACACCCTTATCGGAATCAATGTTAAGGCGCCCTCCGTTGCCAGCCTCAATGTCCACACTGATATCTCCACCATCAAGGATGCTGTGACCCGCATTAACGGTCACAATCGCACCCGCAGAGGCACCAGTCTGAATACCTGTCAATCTCATATTACCACCATAAGCACGATCATTGTCTATTGTTATGTTGCCAGAGCCAGATCGAATAAACGAGGCCTCATCCATAGTGATCACGTCTCCACCATCCCCAATAGCCGCATCGCTGTTACCAAGAATCAACACGTTTCCGCTCACACTTGTAATTTCACCACTCGTGAAGACAATGCTATCATTGGCCTGAATCTCAATATCTCCACCAGCTGAGCTAGTCACACCGCCATTAAGATTTACATCAGCAGTAGCCGAACCTTTGGCATTAATCGCAATACTTCCACCGCCAGTTGTA
>CAZMGY010000034.1:0-46855 GCA_964565945.1 uncultured bacterium | reverse complement strand
TCAACATCCTTGTGAGTTCTCACATCTTCATTAGTCCAATCGGTCACATGATTTTGAAACAAAGCTGTCACCTGATCCCAGTCTTTCAAAAGGCTCCTCAATAATTGAAAAACGCCTCCTTCCCTTTGCCCCTGTTGTGGTGTAACTCCTGCCCCTGCCGTCAAGAAATCATTTAATCTCTTCCTTAAGGCATCATCGTCTCTTTCGGAAGCAACCTCCACTTGAGCAGGATGCGCCTCTCTAAATGCATTTTTGTCACGCATACCCCCTCTCAGTGTTCCATATGAAACCTTAAACCAATCATCGAATTTATCTAATAAATCACTCTGCTGTAGGATCCAATAGTTAATCTCTTTTCCTTCGGTTTTCAACAAAGATTCATAAAGTTTAGGCGATGTCATAGCGTCCAAAGCGGTTAGCAAAATACGGTACCTATTCACATTTTCCACCCCTGCTTGCTCAAGTTTATCAGCGTAATCTTTCATCGCTTTCAAAACCTCTGCCCACACTTCTCGCGGTGTCGTGGCAATGGTATAAAGCAAGTTATCCGTTCCTAAAATAAACGGCGGTTCTTGAGCATAAAACTCTTGGAGCTCCGTATCGCCAGCGATCATAAGATGATGCATCTCATTGCGCATCAAAAAATGCATCAAAGCTCCTGGCAATTGAAAGGCACTAGGATGCACTAGAATCGTATCTATAGTTTGTTTATAAGTATTAGCTGGAATACTTTGAACCAACGAACTTTGCTTATGATTAACCCGAACATGACCAACGAAGTCAGTTATATCCCAGTTCTTCAGGGTCTCCTCCCAAACAACTGTCCCTTCTGAATAGATTTTTGTTTGAGGGAGAGCTGGCATCAATACGAAACCTCGATCTTCAGGAGAAAGGGATCCTTCAGGAGAAGAGTGTCGTCCTCCCGTTTCAGTAGCCATTTGAGACAATAACTCCATTGATTGCACCTCCTCAAATACCAGCTTGCTATTAAGAGTATCTCTCATTGATATAAAAAATTCTGGCGCTTCTCCGTTCCATAGATCGCTACTTAACAAGATATCCCAAACCTGACTCCATAACTCTGTCCAAGCAATGTAAACATCTTGATCCTTCACAACAATTGTTAAACTATCCGCTGGGGAAACCTTATTGATCAGATAAATAAATTTTCCCGCCATAAGGAGAGATTCTCTATTAGGAGGCCCCTTGCAGATATTAATCGCACTTAAGAGATCTCCCATCTCTCCTATATTTTGCATCAAGCGCTGCAAAAAACCATAGTGCCTCATCCATTCTTCGCCTTTATTGGCAATAACAGACTTGCCCTGATTTCGCATTTGCTGAGCTATCCCACGCATAGTCTCAACTTGCTCAGCTAAAGTGACCAGCGTAGAATCAGAAACATTATTCTTAGCTCTTTGAGAAACCCATGTTTGAAGAGAGCCATTAAAGTCTTTCATTAAACGAGCCATGTGCTCATCAGCACCCCGAAACACCTCACGACCTTCAAAAACCATATACTTTTGTGTGACTTTCCGTAACGCGGAGATAACATCAATAAGAAAATACCTATTTGAAACCCATTTTTCGCTCACAATAATACTCCACAACTCCTTCCATTCCGTCGTCCACTGCTCAAAAACAGCTTGATCATAAATAGGCACTTGCTTGCTGGGCTCAATGTTTACCAAGGTTTTTGTCCAGAAAGGTAAAATTTCCGGGGATAACTCTCCCCCCAATAGAGTTGCCAACACAATCAACTGTTGCAACAATCGGTCAAGAAAGCCCTGAAATTGCAACCACTCTTGACCACGATTATTCAAGTTTTCATTCAATTCTCCTTTCATCTGCTGAGCTATTTTTTTAATAGCTTCGGAACCTTGACGCATTTGCTCCAGCAAAGACTCTTCAATTATTTGCTCCATATCGTAATCTAGACCTTCGGCCTGAGACATATGAAAAATGTAGTCTTTCAAAAAAGATTTAAAACTTTGGACCAAGCGATTTATTTGTTCATCATAGCCCTGTAACCCACTCCAAAGCTCACCCCATACGGCCGGCCATTTCCTTTGAACATCGTGACTATTTAAGGGAACATGAGCTAAAATATTCTGAAATCTTTCAGAAGCTCTTCGCCATAAAGCGTCGTCTCCTTGAGCATTTTCGCTCCAACCTAACATAGCTTTTATCAAAGCTTGTGACTTATCGGAACGATTTTCCACATTAGTAAAATTTTGCTCATCCGCCAAAATCAGCAGTAGTTTTTGCGCCACTTTGGCGCGCCATTCAACATCGTTGTGAATCCCCACAGGTTCATTAACCCAATCGGTCACATGATTTTGAAAAAAAGCTGTCACCTGGCTCCACTCTTTCAAAAGACCCCTCAATAATTGAAAAGCGACTCCTTCTTTTTGCCCCTCTTGCTGTGTGTTTTTTGCCTTCAAGAAATCATCTAATTTCTTCCTTAAGTCCGCGTCGGCACTTTCGGAAACAGTCCCAAAAGCACCACCCCCTCTAGAAATCACAGCCACATCCACAGGCTGAGATACTGGTGCAAGAGGCAAAACTAATGATTTTTTCAAAGCTTGGTGCGCATTCAAAGCTTTTCTATATTTCACCATAGCGTCCTCATCAAGATTTTCCAAAACTGAATTTTTATCACTTAGCCAAACTTTCCAATGCTGAACATATAATTCAAAACGTTGCCCCAAAACCTGTTGATCATGCGCCTCCTCATAACGCGCAAAAAGCACTTGCCAATTTTGATGCTCATTCGTATGGTTCCACTGCTCTGTACTCCAAACAAAACCAACTTGATTGCTCAGACATTCTGTCCACTCTTTGTAAAAGCTTTCGTCATACTTTTGTTCAGGCCAATGCTTTTCAAAGTATTTTTCCCAAAAAGCTGGAAATTTCTTAGAAAAACCCTTACCAATATAAACATTCCACATATAGTTGGGCAAAAAAACAAAAACAAATTCGCTCCAAAATTTTTCAAATTGAACCACTTCCGTATACAAGGCAACATTCTCTTCGTCTAAGGCTTTGGTTTTAAGAGCTTTAAAAAGAACTTGTGCCTTGTCCCTCTTTTCGAAATGGGCTTCTTCTGGAATAAAATCTTCATGTTTGATTGCAATCAACCAGTGCCAATGGTCTTGAAATATTTGGGTAAGATCTCCTAATATCCCCTCAACAGAAATCAAATTCATCTTTGCCGATAAGATCTGCGCCGTATTAGCCACTCCTGGCAACATAGTAAGTTGGCTAGGTACACTTAAGCCCCAAAGATTCATCATCATAATAATAACCAAGAGATTTGTTTGAATAATAGTAATTAAATATTTCATCCTTAATGGTTCCTATCTTAAGGGTTGTCTTCTTAAGTTTCCTGCTTCTTTCTTTACAAGAAATATATGTTATCATAATGTAACAATAATCAAAATATATTATTTATAACTACTTTAATTAAATAAAACAACATATAGAAATACTATTGCACATAAGAAATTTAATATTACTATACCGTATAGTGTAGGGTTTAAAGTAACCATAAGTTTTTCTACCTTTGAAAATGTCCTAAAACGTCAATTTGAAGTCCCCAGACAAAATCATGCCTATGTTTCTAATATAACCTATATTTGGACACAGGAAGGTTGGCTGTATTTGGACCATATTGATAGACCTTTTTTTTCGTCGAGTCGTTGGCTGGAGCAGGGATTCGCGTATGACAACTCGGCTTCTCACAAAGGCATTTCGGATGGACGTAGAAGAGCGTCCTCCAACATCAGGCTTAATTGTACATTCAGACCGTGGCTCTCAGTATAGCAGCAAGACTTACAACAGATTACGCTTGTGCCGCCCATGGTTTTGTTGGTAGCATGTAGCCGTAAGGGCAATTACCAGGACAACGCTGTCCACGGAGAACTTCTTTCGCAAGCGCTAAAGAAAAAACGGGTACGAGTACAGTGGAAGCATTATCAGACTAATAGTGGAGCTCAACAGGATATTTTGAATTACATAGTGATGTTTTATAACGGCCTACATTTGCATTCTCATTTGGACTATATTAGCCCAAATGACTACATGAATCAAATATAGCCAAATTGAGGCAGAAGGTCAGGCTAAGGCTCTAATCATAAATGTAATATATCATTTTTAAGCCTTAATGATTGCCACAAAATCTTCGGCCTTAAGGCTAGCGCCACCAACCAAGGCTCCATCAATGTCGACTTGGCCTAAAAGTTCGGCTGCATTGCCAGGTTTCACACTTCCGCCATACTGAATACGCACCTGATCCGCCACGTCTTGGCCATAAGCCTCGACCAACAAACTACGAATGAAGGCATGAACCTCTTGCGCTTCCTCAGGAGTAGCGGTTTTCCCTGTCCCAATCGCCCATACGGGTTCATAGGCCAAAACAACTTTCGTCATATCGGCAGCTGAAACACCTTCCAAAGATCCCAAAATATGATCTTTAACCACAGTTTCCATAATGCCACCTTCGCGCTCTGCCAAAGTTTCGCCAACACAGACAATCGGTGTCAAACCAGTGCTAATCGCTTTATGAACTTTTTTATTGATCACCGCATTGTCTTCTCCGAAATACTGACGACGTTCAGAGTGACCTAAAATCACATACTGAGCTCCAATCGCTTGAATCATGGGCGCCGCAATTTCACCCGTGAAAGCTCCACTGTCTTCACACCACATATTCTGAGCCCCCACACCAATCACAGACCCTTCAAGTTTTTGAGCCACATCTGAAAGAGCAATCGCTGTTGGACAAACCACCATATCCACACCGCTTACATCACTCACCTGAGCCGCTAATTCCTTCACAAGCTCAACAGCTTCAGCATTGGTTTTATTAAGCTTCCAGTTTCCAGCAATAATTCTACGTCTCATTATGTTCTCCTCTTATTCTTGCATCGTCATCCCGCGACTTGACCGCGAGATTCACAGGTACCTCTCTAATTTAGATTCCCACCTCCGCAGAAATGACATAGACTTTTATTTATCCGACAACGCCACCACACCAGAAAGCTCTTTGCCTTCCATAAATTCGAGTGAAGCGCCACCACCCGTAGACACGTGAGACATTTTGCCTTCTAAGCCAAACTTAGCCACCGCGGCAGCGGTATCACCACCACAAATAATGCTTATCGCATCACTTTGAGCCACGGCTTCGGCCAAACCTTTGGTTCCACTGGCAAAAGGCTCGAATTCAAACACACCAACAGGACCATTCCAAATCACCGTTTTCGCTTGGGCCACAGCTTTAGAAAAAATCGCCACTGATTTTGGTCCCACATCCAACGATTCCCAGTTGTCTTTCACACCAACTTTATCGGTGATTTCAATATTGGCAACAGCCGAAAAATCATCGGCAATCACATGATCCAAAGGAAACAGTAAATTCACACCTTTGGCTTTAGCTTGATCCATAATCGATTGCGCCAAATCCACTTTATCTTTTTCGACAATCGAATTTCCAACCGCCACGCCTTGAGCCAAAAAGAAGGTATAGGCCATTCCTCCTCCAATGATCAAGATATCCACTTTGTCCAACAAGTTTTCGATCACCAAAATTTTGTCCGAAACTTTGGCCCCACCCAAAATCGCCACAAACGGACGTTCGGGGTTCGAAAGAGCAACTGTAAAATACTCTAACTCTTTTTGCATAAGAAAACCCGCGGCACAATGATCGATAAAATGCGTTACGCCTTCCGTCGACGCATGGGCGCGGTGCACTGTTCCAAAAGCATCATTCACATACACATCGGCCAAAGAAGCCAATTGCTTTGCAAAAACCTCCTCATTGTCGGTTTCGGCCTTATAAAAACGTAAATTCTCCAACAACAAAACCTGTCCCGTTTGCAAATTTTCAGCCAAAGTTTCCACTTCAGATCCAACACAGTCAGGAACCATCACAACATCTTGACCCAACAACTTAGCCAAATGTTCTTGAACAGGCTTAAGGCGCATGCTTTCAACAACCTCTCCTTTAGGGCGACCTAAATGGCTCATAAGAATCAGGGAGGCCCCGTGTTCCAAAACATATTTGATCGAAGGAAGCGTCGCCACAATACGCTTATCATCGGTGATGTTTTGCGCATCATCCAAAGGCACATTAAAGTCCACACGCATAAGAACTTTTTTGCCTTGTAAATCTAAATCTTTGAGGGATAGTTTGTTCATTGTTTTCTCCTTTTTGTCTGGATTCCGCGATCCGTCATCCTGTGGAGCAATAAAAAAGGACTCCCCTCTACAGCACACGTAAAGAGAGAATCCTTATAAAAGATTACAGACCTTGCGCCATCAACTTAAATAAATCAACGCAGCGGTTCGAATAACCCCACTCGTTATCGTACCAAGACACAACTTTAACCATATTACCTTCCATAACCATGGTCAAAAGGGCATCGAATACACTTGAAGAAGGATCGCCAACCACGTCGGTCGAAACAATCGGATCTTCGGTGTATTTAAGAACTCCGCTCATTTCACCTTCGGCATATTTTTTAACAGCGGCATTGACGTCTTCAACAGTCACATCTTTTTCAAGCTCCGCCACCAAGTCAACCACAGAACCATTTGGAGTTGGAACGCGAACAGCCATTCCATGAAGTTTACCAGAAAGCTCAGGTAATACTTTACCCACAGCTTTCGCCGCACCAGTTGTTGTAGGAATCATGTTGATCGCTGCAGCACGTGCACGACGCAAATCGCTATGTGGCAAATCCAACATACGTTGGTCATTAGTGTACGAGTGAATCGTTGTCATAAGTCCACGCCTAATACCAAACTCTTTGTGCAAAACTTTGACCAAAGGAGCCAAGCAGTTGGTTGTGCAAGATGCATTCGACACCAATTTATCTTCTGGCTTCAATGTCTCTTGGTTCACACCGTTCACGATAATCGCATCAATATCATCTTTAGGAGGAACCGAAAGAAGAACTTTTTTCGCGCCACCTTCCAAATGTTTCGACATCAATTCGCGTGTAGTAAAAATTCCTGTAGATTCCAAAACGATGTCCACACCTTTAGCACCCCAAGGAATTTGAGCAGGATTTCTTTCGGCTGTGATTTTGAGTTCTTTGCCATTCACAACAATTCCGTCAGCCACAGCTTCAACCGTTCCATCGAAACGACCAAATACAGAATCATATTTCAACAAGTGAGTAATGGTCTTAGGATCAACTAAGTCATTAATCGCAACGACTTCGATGTCGGCTTCTGTTTGAAGTGCACGAAACACATTGCGACCAATACGACCAAATCCATTGATACCAATCTTAATTGCCATAATCATTCCTCCTTAATAAAGAAATTATTTATTTTTTTTGCTTAAAAATCCCTTGTTTAACTCAGGTTCAATTCATCATACAGATACGAAACTTAACATTAAAGCCTATTCGATAAAACCGTTTACAACTTCAAACTTGTTATTATAAGTCTATGAACGCAGGTGTCAACTAAATTCCCAAAAGGATTCCTATGAATACATGAATATCGCATTATACTACGGAACGATAAGTGTACAAGAGCTTCCCTCAACTTCCACCCGATAAGGACTTTGCCGCACATTGATCTTTTTAAAGATAACAATTAGTGTGCCTCCGCCCAGTTCTGGCCTGAACTGATATTGACCGTTAAAGGTACATCGAGTGAAACCGTCTGCTCCATAAGCTCTTTGACCTGTTTTTGGACCTGATCGAGCTCATTTTTGGGAACTTCGAGCAATAACTCATCGTGAATTTGCAAAACTAGCTGACTTTTGAAATTTTCTTGCACCAAATAGTCATCAACTTTAAGCATCGCCATCTTAATAATATCGGCAGCCGCTCCTTGTACAGGGCTGTTAATCGCCATCCGTTCGGCAAACTCGCGTGTCATCTTGTTTTTGGCATTAATGTCGGACAAATAACGGATTCGCCCATACATCGTTCGCACAAAACCCTCCTCTTTGGCCTGTTTTATCGTAGAACCCATAAAATCTCTCACTTTAGAAAAATGCGCAAAGTAAGTTTCGATAAATTCCTTAGCCTGAAACATGGGAATCCCCAAGTCTTTCGACAAACCAAATGGCGTTTTGCCATAGATCAAACCAAAATTAATGGCTTTGGCCATGCGCCTCATATTATCCGTGACTTTGTCCAAAGGCACCCCCATCACATCCGAAGCCGTTTGACGATGAATGTCTTGGCCTTCATTAAAAGCACAAATCATTGTTTCATCTTGGCTTAGATGAGCCAAAACACGTAGCTCAATTTGGGAATAATCGGCCGCTACCAAAACACAATCCGCGGAGGCCGCCACAAAAGCTTTACGAATATCACGCCCCTCTTCGGTGCGAATCGGAATGTTTTGCAAATTAGGATCAGAACTACTCAAACGCCCTGTGGCCGCTACTTCCTGATGCAAGGTGGTGTGAATCCGTCCCGTTTGAGCATCAATAAGTTTTGGCAAAGCATCCACATAGGTGCTCTTCAACTTATAGAATTGACGATACTCCAAAATGAGCGCTGGCAACACATAGTCTTCGGCTAATTTTTCCAACACCTCGACACTGGTCGAATAACCCGTTTTAGTTTTTTTGGACGGAGGAAAACCTAGTTCGTCGAATAAAACTTCGGCTAGCTGCTTAGGGGAGTTAATATTAAACTCTCCCCCTGCCTCCGTATAAATGTCGATGGTCAACTGATCCAAGCGTATCTGCATCTTTTGCGACATTTCTCCCAAAAAACCTGCATCGACTTTAACCCCAACCGCCTCCATTTTAGCCAACAAACTTAGCAAAGGAGTTTCCAAAGAATCCAATAATTTGTCTAACTTTTTTGTGCGCAGTTGCTCATCCAAATACAGATGCAACGCTTCCATTACCGCTAAATTATGCGCCCAAGCACTCGCATCTTCGCCATCACTCCAGGCTTGCTGAACATACTCTTCGCTTAATTCTTCGATGCGATACTGGTTTTTGCCTGGCGCATTCATGTAAGCCGCCAATTTAAGATCGATAATATCACCTTTGCGATCGAAACAGCCCACTTGTTTGAGTATAGGCTTCATATCAAAACCAACCCAAACAATATCACTATGTAACAAGGCACACAAATCCTCGTCTTGGGTCCATGCACACAGATATCCTTTGCCCTCTCCCTGAAGCTTTACAACAATCAAGCCTTCGCACTGCCAGAAATAAGCAACTTTCTTATCTTTTAACAAAGGCAAAATCGCTTTCCAATCGGGCACATCTTCCACCTGAACTTCGGGCAAAACAGCTCGCACACTTTCGCTGTCGGCATAGTCTTGCAAGCCCATTTCGCGAATAAAAGAAAAGAACTCCCACTCTTGAAATATCCGATGCAAGGTGGAATGATCGGGATCAACCACTTGAAGAGCATCAATATCGTCACAGCCCTCAATATTATCTTCAAGGACAGCCAAGGCTTTACTCATCAAAGCCTGCTCAGCATACTCTTTCATTTTCTTTTGCTGACTGGGTGATTTAATTTTATCGACCGAGGCAATAATATCCTCCACCGATCCAAACTGTTGGATCAAACGGGTGGCTGTTTTAACACCAATACCAGGAACCCCAGGAATATTGTCGGCGCTATCGCCAGCTAAACCCAAAAAATCAACAATATGCTTGGGTTCAATTCCATATTTTTCAATCACGTTGGCAGTATCGTAGACATAATTATCTTTGTGAATGCTCAAAACACGCACATGGTCGTTCACCAATTGCAATATATCTTTATCGCCAGTCACAATCGTCACATCAAAGCCTTTGTTTTGACCATTCTTAGCTAAGGTCGCTAAAAAGTCATCCGCTTCATAGCCCTGTCCTTCAAAAATAGAAATCTTAAAAGACTGCAAGATTTCGCGAATTTGTCCCATTTGTAGCACGAGATCTTCGGGCATCGGCTTGCGCTGAGCCTTGTAGGCCTTAAACTGTTTATGGCGTTTGGTGGGACCTTTCACATCAAAGGCCACCGCTAAGTGCGAAGGATTTTGCTCACGCTTAAGTTTAAGGATCATTTTAATAAAGCCAAACAGCGCATTGGTCGGCTGACCTTGCGCTGTCGATAGCTCTCGAATCGCATAAAAACTGCGATACATATAGGCATTACCATCAATCAAATAAAGAGTTTTGTCGTTCGACTTTGTCATGGCAACTATTGTAGCACACCCAGCCAATAAGCCTATGCGGAACTCTGCACCCAATAACTCATAGGCTAAATCTTGCTAATAAGCCCTTCGCGTCAGCTCTTCTTGATAGACAGTCCATTAAATGTTGTTTGTCTATCTGATGCCAATCAAGCAGTGTATTGACTTGAGTGTAGAATTTGTTTTTACGGGTTCTGTGAGGAATAAGTCGAGGCAGTCCTTGTTTTATTATTTTAGGCGCTTTAATAATCCAGCTAGCACTTTACCAGGGCCAACTTCTCGACATTCCACGTCACCGTGCTCCAACACATAGATCATGCTCTCAACCCAACGCACCAGCTGTAGCAATTGCTGTGCTAAATTCTCCTTCATCGAACTAAGTTCGTAAGGCTTAGCGGTCACGTTTGAAATAACAGGCAAAGATGGGTCTTTAAAATCAACCCTATCCAAAAAAATTAAAAACTCCTCTTGAGCATGTTTCATATAGCGTGAATGAAACGCTCCACTGACAGCCAAAGGAATTACACGCTTGGCACCAGCTTGTTCAAACACGGGAATCGCAGCTTGAATATCGGCTGCCATGCCCGAAAGAACCACCTGTAAGTGGGCATTATGATTAGCCAAATCAATACTATCTAAGGCGTTGTCGGACAAAACTTCAGCTACTTGCTCACGGGTTAAGCCTATCACCGCCGCCATGCCACCCTCCGAAGCTTGAGCCATTAAAGCTCCACGCTTTTGAACAAGTTTAAGACCAGTTTCAAAATCAAACACACCAGCCGCCAGTAAAGCATTATACTCTCCCAAACTGTGACCCAAAACCATATCGGGGACAACACCGTCTTCGGCTAGTTTCATCATCGACAAAGCATTCACCATATACAAGGCTGGCTGGGTAAATTGCGTACGATTGAGTTCTTCGTTGGGATCATCCAAGCACAAAGTTTTGATGCAATAGCCCAAAATATCGCTAGCCTCTTGCGTTTCTTGAGAAAATTGCTCAAAAAGATCGAACCCCATACCTTTAGACTGGGAGCCCTGCCCCGGAAACATAAATATTTGTCTCATAACACTCACCTTATGATTCATTTCCTCCTTTTAAGAAAAGCGTTATTATAACATCATAGAGGAAAACTTCGGATAGAAATCACTGCACGATAGTTGGGCACAACTTTGCAGCACAGCTAAAACACCAAAGCCTCTTGAATCGGTAAAATTCCCTCGAATCCATAAAGATCCAAAGACCAAGGTATAAATCGAACATCAGCCTTTGCTAAAAGGCTCTACAGTTAAACGATATTGCCCTTCACACAGAGAAGGATTGCAAACATTCTGCGATATGATCTTTGTTCGTACTCCCCACAATCGCACAACTCACTCCCTCCAAGTCACACACCCATTTTAATGATGCTTGGGTTAAACTCAGACCCTGCGCATCAGCTTCTTTAGCCCACGTTTCAATCTTTGTTTCATACCCTTTGGGCGCATTTTTCAAAGCCCAATGAATCGCCGCTTCATCTTTATCTTTCAGGTTTTGCCAAGTTTGCCCCGTCAAAAGCCCTCTCTCTAAAGGAGAATAGGCTTGAATACCGATACCCCTCTCCAGACAAAATATTCTCATTTCGGGTGTGATTTCGGGACGCAAACGACTCAAACGCGATTGCAAGGCCTCTACATCTCCAAACGTAACAGCTTCTTGCATTTGCTCCAAAGAAAAATTCGAAACACCTATATGCTTCACAACACCTTGATCCTTCAATTCTTGCAATGCCAAAATACTTTCTTCAAGAGGTGTGTTCACATCGAGCCAATGTAAAAGATACAGATCAATGTAATCAGTCTGCAGTCGTTGCAACGACTGCTCCACATCTCGCATAATAGCCTCTCTCGTGGCACATTTATGAATCGCACTAAGGCTTTCCTTGTCCCACTGTAAACCACATTTACTCGAAAGGACAAGCTCGTGACGACGGCCCTGCAAAGCTTCACCCAAGATTTCCTCAGATAAGCCAAACCCATACACGGGTGCCGTATCAATAAAATTAACACCTAAATCGAGAACAGCATGCACTAAAGCTATGGCATGATCACGCTCGCAATCCTTATAGAAGGGGAAACCCCCAATCTGCCAAGCCCCAAAACACAACGGCGTTGTCCAAAGATCTGTTGATCCAAAAAATTGCTTTTGCATTAGAACATCCGTTGCCCCATCGTCATAAGGATATTAACCAAAAATTGATTCAAGAAATAGATGCCCAAAAAAGCCACAATCGGTGAAAAATCCATCATCCCCATTTGCATTGGCAACATACGTCGAATGGGATTCAAAATGGGATCGGTCAATTTATAAATCATCCGCACAATATCGTTATACGGGTCGGGATTAACCCAAGACATAATAATCCGAATCACCAATAAAAAATAAATAATACTTAACACCATACCAATCAACTTGGCTAAAGCTAAAAACAAATACCCCAACACAAACATAGCTATTCCTTTCCTAACTCTTCGGATCGTTTTTTGGCAGCCACCACCACGTTATTCATAATTTGGTTTAAATCAGCCTGCTCAAGAACGTCTAAGCCAGCCAATGTAGTTCCGCCTGGAGAACTCACTTTATGACACAATTCGGCTGGCGTATCCGTTGACTGCATCATCAACTCAGCAGCTCCCTTCAATGTTTGTTTCACCAACACATTTGCCCCACTTTCGTTCAAGCCATTGCCCACCGCCGCTTGAATCATCGCCTCGGCCAAACGAAACACATAAGCTGGTCCGCTTCCCGATACAGCAGTCACAACATCCATTTGAGACTCATTGACCCACAAAGTTTTGCCAACCGCTTGAAATATATTTTTGACCCGTGTGCGCACCTTGGTGTCCACATTATCCGAGCACGACAAAACACTCATTCCTAATCCTATCAAAGCGGGCATGTTAGGCATGACGCGAACAATTTTAGCACCAACACCAATGTCACTCAGTTTTGTCATAGTCACACCAGCCATAATCGACACGTAACACACGTCTGAGCGAAAAGAGCTTTGCAAGATAGGAAGAATACTTTCGAAAACCTGTGGTTTAACAGCAATAACAACAATGTCCACCTCAGCCAATAACTCTTCATTAGAAAGATGCCTAATGCTGTAATGATCTTGCATATGAGCTAAGCGCTTTTGCGACTTATCACTCACAACCACATGAGCCACGTCTAAAATGTTGGCAGCTAAGACCCCACGAATAATCGCTTCGGCCATATTACCAGCACCTGTAAAACCAACTTTTGCATTCATTATCCTAAAGACTCCTTATAAAGCACTCGTCCCAAGCGAATGATCGTCGCCCTTTCCTCAACAGCTACGTGAAAATCTTGACTCATCCCCATCGAACAATGTTTTAACTTCAAGTCATCTGCCAATCGACGCAAATGCCTAAAGCAGGATCGCGTCTCTTCCAGATCGTCAACCAAGGGTGCCATTGTCATAAGCCCCTGAATATCCAGACCTTCGCATGTCTTTAATTCATTATACACAGATTTTAGCTCCTCAGGACGAAAGCCCTGTTTACGTTCCTCTCCACGCACATTTACCTGCAAACAACTAGGCATACGCGCGCCTTGTTTTTTCGCTTCGGCATCAATAGCATAAGCAAGTTTAAGACGATCCACCGAATGAATCATCGAACAAATTTGAACGACCAGTTTAACTTTATTGGTCTGCAATGGACCTATCATATGCCAGCGAAAGCGATCACCCCAATAAGCATGTTTATCCTTAAGCGCCTGAACCCGATTTTCTCCCACATCAACAACATCTGTCTCTGCAAGAAAATCCATCTCTTCGGCACTAAAATACTTGGTCACCACCACCATATCTCCATTAAAATCAGAGATATGAGCTTGAATCCTGTGTCTATTTTGCTGAAATTGTTCGCAAGATACTTTCATCCCACCATTTTATCATGTTATAATGTCTTTTTCACACTAAGCATCACCTTACGACATGATCACGAGCTTTATAAACCCCAATCTAGTGAGAATGACAAATATTTGGATAAACATATAATTTATGAACAACTTAATAGTAAAATTTTAGTCATCGACGGCGCCATGGGCACTTCCCTACAAGATATGAATTTAACACCAGACGATTTCGGAGGTGCCGAATACGACGGCTGCAATGAATACTTGGTTATCACTAAACCCGAAACCATCACAACTGTCCATGAAAGCTATTTAAGGGCTCGAGCCAGCATTATTGAAACCAATACCTTTGGCGCTACTCCACTTGTTCTCAAAGAATATCAGTTGCAAGACCACTACTACGAGATTAACTTTCAAGCCGCCCAACTTGCGCGTCAGGCCTGCGACCGCTTTTCGACATCCGAACAACCTCGCTTTGTCGCTGGATCTATGGGACCGACCACTAAATCATTATCCGTTACTGGTGGTATCACCTTCGACACATTGGTCGAAAACTTTAAACAGCAAGCCATTCCCCTTATTAAAGGTGGATCAGATTATCTTTTACTTGAGACAGCTCTCGACACACTTAATCTCAAAGCTGCTTATGTCGGCATTTTACAAGCCTTTGACGAATGTGGCCAAGAACTCCCCATTGCCATCTCGGGCACCATCGAAACGATGGGCACTATGCTTGCCGGGCAAGGTGTCGAAGCTCTCTATGCTTCGGTTGAACATATGACACCCCTTTACATCGGACTTAACTGCGCCACAGGACCAGCTTTTATGAAAGACCATATTCGGACATTGTCCGAAATTGCCTGTTGTCCCGTCGCCGTTGTGCCAAATGCAGGTCTCCCCAACGAAAATGGCGAATATTTGGAAAACCCCGACATGTTAGCTAAAGTTCTTGAGCAATTTATTGCAGAAGGCTGGATCAATTTGCTTGGAGGATGCTGTGGAACAACACCAGAACATATTGCAGCTCTTGCTAATATTTCTCACAACAAACAACCGAGAGAACCTCAAAAAGAGCATGCCAGTCGCATATCAGGTATCGAATCTTTGGTTTTGGAAGATGAGGGGCGCCCCTACATTGTGGCCGAACGAACCAATGTGATTGGATCACGCCTCTTCAAAAATATGATTATCGAAGAAAAATTCGAAGACGCAGCCGAAATTGCTCGAAAACAAGTCAAAGCGGGTGCTCACATTATTGATGTTTGTCTGTCCAATCCTGACCGCGACGAAACGTCCGATATCATCGCTTTTCTAAGCATTGCCACCAAGCTGGTCAAAATACCTTTCATGATCGACTCTCAAGTTCCCGAAGTGATCGAAGAAGCGTTTAAGCTTACCCAAGGCAAGTGCATTCTTAATTCGATTAATTTAGAAGATGGTGAAAAAAGTTTCGAAGAATTGGTTCCTGTGATTAAAAAATATGGCGCATCGGTCGTCGTCGGTTGCATTCGCGGCGAAATGGCCGTCACCGCCGAAAACAAACTCGATGTGGCGATTGAATCACACAAATTACTAACAGAAAAATATGGTTTGCACGAAGAAAATATTATCTTTGATCCACTCGTCTTCCCTTGTGGAACTGGAGATAAAAACTACTTTGGCTCGGGTAAAGAAACCATTGAAGGCGTTCGCCTGATCAAAAAACGCTTTCCTCGATGCAAAACCACTCTTGGTATTTCGAATGTATCTTTTGGTCTTCCTCCAGCAGGACGAGAAGCTTTAAACACAGTGTTTGTTTATCACTGCACCCAAGCTGGTCTAGATACCGCTATTGTCAATTCTGAAAAAATGCTACGCTACGCCACCCTATCCGACGAAGAAAAAAAATTGTGCGATGACTTGCTATGGTACAAGCAAACGGATGGCAACGATCCTATCAGTAATTTTGTGGCCTATTATCGGGATAAAGCCGTGTCCGAAAAGCCCAAAGTCGATCGCTCCAAGCTCTCGATCGAAGACAAGCTCGAAATCAATATTGTGCAAGGCACCAAAGAATATCTCATCGAAAACCTCGAAGAAGCATGCCAAAAATATCCTAATCCGCTTGCCATCATCAACGGCCCTCTCATGGCCGCTATGGCCATTGTTGGAAAAATGTTCAACGACAACGAGTTAATCGTGGCCGAAGTATTGCAATCAGCCGAAGCCATGAAGGCTTCCGTCAATTATTTGGAACAATTTATGGATGCAGTGGAAACTAATGTTAAGGGAACTCTCCTTTTAGCCACCGTTAAAGGGGATGTCCACGATATTGGCAAAAACTTAGTCGAGATTATTTTGGGCAACAATGGCTACAAAGTTGTAAATTTAGGCATTAAGTGTCCATCCGCGGTTTTGATCGAGGCAGCCAAAAAACATAATCCTGATCTCATCGGTCTCAGCGGTCTTTTGGTTAAATCAGCCCACCAAATGGTCATCAGCGCCAAAGATATGAAAGAGGCAGGCATCAATGCACCCATTTTGGTTGGAGGTGCCGCTCTCTCCGAAAATTTCACAATCACCAAAATTACTCCCGAATACGAAGGTTTGGTGATCTACTGCCGTGATGCCATGAATGGTCTCGATATTTCCAATCATATCGTTGATTCAGAACTTTTCACCACTTGGAAACCACAGTTTTTGAACCGCTGCGAACAAATCAAAACCAAAATCAAAACCAAAACCACCGTGGTGTCCAAAAAAGAAAAATTCATTCTTGATCACAGCCACAAACTACCAAAAACTCCTGATTTTAAAAGACACGTGGTCTCCTACTCTCCCGAAGAAGTCTGGCCTTACCTGAATAACAACATGCTTTATGGCAAAAATCTAGGTCTTAAAGGTTCAATCAAGCGCCTGCTCGAAAAAGGAGATGACAAAGCCCTTAAGTTAAAAGCAACTGTCGATCAAATCAAACAAAAAATTCTCGACGAAAATCTTTTCAAGCCAAAAGGTCTTTATCAATTTTTTAAAGTTAAACCCGAAGGCAATAGCATCCTTGTTCTTGATCCTAACACTGAACAAGAAAGAGAACGATTTGATTTTCCACGCCAGCAAGGTGGCGAAGATCTATGCTTATCAGACTTTGTCCATCCCGACCGCACAGATACAATTTGCGCTTTTGTAACAACAGCGGGCTGTGATGTCGGCGCTATTGCCAGAGAATATCTCGACGCAGGAGAATACGTTTTATCGCACACGTTCTTTGCACTTGCCATGGAAACAGCCGAGTCCTTGGCCGAAGTCTTGCACAGAAACATTCGCCAAGTCTGGGGTATCCCCGATAGCCCCGAACTGAGTATTCCTAACATTTTACAAGCCAAGTACCAAGGTATTCGTGTCTCCTTTGGTTACCCCGCCTGTCCTAATTTAGACGACCAAAACATTCTATGGCTCTTACTCGAACCCAACAAGTACTTGGGTGTCGAACTCACAGAAGATTGCATGATGGAGCCAGAAGCTTCGGTCTCAGCATTGGTTTTTCATCACCCCAAAACCAAATACTTTAGTATTTAAGCCTATATGCTACGGGGCAATGCCCCTAATGAAAACAACTGCCACTAAAGCTTATCTACTCGCCCTTTTGCCTGTGTCATATGGGCTGGAAACTTTGTGATTGCCCACATAGTCACAAACAGCATTCCTCCCATAACACTCATTTTTTTATTTGGTGATTAAAGGTGTAAGATTGTCTCACACCCGCCCATCAATAAGAAAAACTTCTCTCTCCAAACAATTGTAAGCTTTCCAGTGTATAATAGAACCTCATAAAAACGTTATTAACCATACATTGACATAGAGAGGTTTTACCATGACAACAAAGCATTCTCCTAGTCCCCATGAACTAGACATCCACTACGATGCGTTTCCTGGTTCTCAGAAAGTTTACCTATCGAGTCAAATTCACACCGATATTCATGTGCCTGTGCGAAAAATTACGCACAACACCAACCAAACTATTCAAGTGTACGATAGCTCAGGACCTTACACAGATCCAGAACAGTCGGTTAACATTCAAGAAGGTTTATCTCGACATAGAGTTCCATGGATCACCCAGCGCCAAGATGTTGAAGAACTCTCTGATTTCACGTCGGACTATCAAAAACAACGTGCCTTCAACAAAGATCTAGACGTTGCAAGGTTCCCGATCAAGCATAAACCGATGCGCGCCAAATCAGGGCACAATGTGACCCAACTTCATTATGCCCGCAAGGGTGTGATCACGCCCGAAATGAAATACATTGCCATTCGAGAAAACTACTCAGCCGAATTTGTCCGAAACGAAGTCGCAGCAGGCCGTGCGATTATTCCCTGCAATATTAATCATCCCGAACTCGAGCCGATGATTATAGGGCGCAACTTTTTGATTAAAGTGAATTCGAACATCGGTAACTCAGCCGTATCTTCTAACATTGCCGAAGAAGTGGAAAAAATGACCTGGTCAGCTCTATGGGGAGCCGACACCATTATGGACCTTTCCACGGGTAAAAACATTCACGAAACACGGGAATGGATTTTGCGAAATGCACCAACCCCAATCGGAACCGTTCCTATTTACCAAGCCCTCGAAAAAATTAACGGTAAAGCTGAAGACCTAACCTGGGAATTGTACCGCGATACCCTGATCGAACAAGCCGAACAAGGTGTCGATTACTTCACCATTCATGCTGGCACTCTGTTGCGTTATGTACCTTTAACCGCCAAACGCAAAACAGGCATCGTCTCGCGTGGAGGTTCAATTATGGCCAAATGGTGTTTGGCTCATCACGAAGAGAATTTTTTATACACCCATTTCGAAGACATCTGTGAAATCACGAAACAATATGATGTCAGCTTTAGTTTAGGAGATGGCTTACGACCTGGATCCATTGTCGATGCCAACGACGAAGCCCAATTTAGCGAACTAGAGACACTTGGTGAGCTCACTCGCATCGCGTGGAAACATGATGTGCAAACAATGGTCGAAGGTCCAGGACACGTGCCCATGCACTTGATCAAAGAAAACATGGACAAGCAACTCGACGTATGCAAAGAAGCCCCCTTCTACACGCTAGGGCCTCTAACCACCGATATTGCTCCTGGCTATGATCACATCACTTCGGCGATTGGCGCGGCGATGATCGGTTGGTTTGGGACAGCGATGTTATGCTATGTGACCCCTAAAGAACATTTAGGTCTACCCGACAAAGAAGATGTTAAACAAGGTTTGATTGCTTATAAAATTGCTGCGCATGCTGCCGACCTTGCCAAAGGACATCCCCATGCTCAACAACGCGATGATGCGTTATCAGATGCTCGTTTTGAATTTCGTTGGAGAGACCAATTCAACTTAAGCCTAGATCCGTACACGGCCGAAAACTATCATGACGAAACCTTGCCCGCCGATGCGGCCAAAGAGGCTCACTTTTGTTCCATGTGTGGACCCAACTTTTGTTCGATGAAAATCACGCAAGATGTGCGAGACTATGTGGCGTCTCAAGGCATTCATGAAGACGAAACCCAGGAAAATTTACAAGTAAGTTAAAGATACAGTTTATCATTATCACTAGGCTCATTTGCTTTCGTCATACCAGGGCTTGACGGTAACGTCCCTTAATCAAGTAGCAAAAGGAATACAAAATGAACCACGAATTTTATCAACAACTGAGGCAACAAAGCCTCAACGGCGAAGTGATTAATCGAGACAAATGCAAACGCATTTTGTCCGACCCTAATATTGAACTACTCCCATTGCTTGACTCCGCTTATCAAGTTCGTAAAACACACAAAGGCAATAGCATTACTTTGCATATCCTTAACAATACTCAAAATGGGTTTTGTCCAGAAGATTGCAATTACTGCGCCCAAGCCAAATCATCGAAAGCCGCTATCGAAGAGTACCCCCTCAAAAGTGAAGAAGAATGTATGGCCGAAGCCAAAAAAGCTTACGAATCAGGTGCTTTTCGTTATTGCATGGTCAGCTCGGGTCGTGGTCCTTCCAAAAAACGTGTGGCTCAATTGGCACAATTGATTCGAAAAATTAAAAGCACCTATCCCCTTCAGATTTGCGTGTCTGCAGGACTCATGGGCGAAGAAGCTGCTCAAACCTTAAAAAAAGCTGGGTTAGACAGACTCAATCACAACTTAAACACATCGCGCAGTTATTACCCCTCAATATGCAGCACACACACCTACCAAGATCGCATCAACACTCTTAAGTTCGCCCAAAAAGCTAATTTAGAAATCTGTTCGGGATTGATTGTTGGCATGGGTGAAACACATGATGACTTAGTCGATGTCGCTTTAGAACTTCGTGAATTCGAAGCCCCCTCCATTCCAGTCAACTTTTTAGTTCCCATTGAAGGCAATCTCCTTAAACAAGCAACCCCTATACCCCCTCAGTTTTGTCTTCGCACCCTTTGTTTATTTCGTTTACTTAACCCCAAAGCTGAACTAAGAATAGCCGCAGGACGAGAAGGTCACCTAAGAGGACTCGAAGTCATGTCCTTTTACCCTGCAGACTCATTGTTTCTTAATGGCTATCTCAACACCAAAGGAAGTCCTGCTCGCAAAACATTACAAATGATTTCCGATGCTGGTTTTGACATTGTTTCGGACTTTGACTTAGACAAACTATTAGGTAATGATTCCCTTGATCCTGTTTTTTCGGTTGACGACTCGACCCAAATTATGAAAACATGGGAAGACTTAAAACCATTACAAGCAAACAAATCATCCGTTTAAGTATGCAAGGAGCATGACATGAAAATCTTAATTGCGGGTGGATCAGGTTTTATCGGACGCCACCTAATAACAGCACTGGAGCAAGATCGTAACAAATATTTCATCACCATCTTGTCCAGAAAAGTTTCTGAACCAAGATCTTACACCTATGTCTCTTGGGAAGATAATAACCTTCCCAAAGTGATCCAAAATCACGATGTAGTTATCAATCTTTGCGGAGAACCGATTAGGGATCGCCGCTGGTCGCCAAGCCAAAAGAAAAAATTAGAAGAAAGTCGCATCAAAATCACGCGTCGCTTGGTCACCTTAATGAACCTGAGCTCGAAACCCCAAACATTAATTCAAGCTTCGGCCATCGGATTTTATGGAACAAGCGGAGACTCTTTCATCGACGAAAGTTCTCGATCGGGCAAAGATTACTTAGCTCAATTATGTCGTAAATGGGAACAGGAGGTCAAAAAGTTAAACAATAAACATCGCTCTAGCATTGTTCGCTTTGGCATTGTTTTAGGTCGCGATGGCGGTACGTTTCCCAAAATGGCTCACCCTGTCCGTTTAGGCATATGCGGCCCTTTAGGTTCAGGCTGGCAATGGATTTCTTGGATTCATATCAATGACTTGGTTCATATGATCCTGAACATTATTAAAACAAAATCATTCAGAGGTGTTATCAATGGAACGGCACCTTATCCTGTTATCAACCGCTATTTCATGAAAAGCATCGCTAAAGAACTTCATCGTCCTTGCTTATTCAAAGCCCCCAAAGGTGTTTTGAGCCTTATGCTTGGAGAGAGAGCTATGTTATTAACCAAAGGTCAACGTGTTATACCCAAACGGGCCCGAGAACTCAACTTTACATTTCAATACCCAATTCTTGAAGTGGCCTTAAAGGAGCTTTTGACTCATGAGTAAAAAATACACATTTAAACGTAAGCAAATTGTGAATGCTAATGCCGAAGTTGTTTTTGAGTTTTTTTCTAATCCTTACAACTTACGCCAAGTTACCCCCCCTAAACATCGCCTCGAGATTTTAAACAGTTACCCTATCATTATGCACAAGGGACTTAAATTACGTTTCAAATTCAAACCAGCCCTCATTCCAATGTTTTGGGAATCAGAAATCATTCAATGGAACCCTAAGCAAAAGTCGTTTATGGAACAACAAGTGCGCGGTCCTTTTAAAACATGGGTGCACAAACACATTATTAATGGGCTTAATAGTGAAATCACAGAAATCACCGATGACATCACCTACACTCTTCCTGGTGGACCTTTGTCCGATCTTCTCAATAATCTGATTGTTAAACGACAAATCCAACAAATGTTTGACTATCGTTTTCAACGTTTAACCGAATGGTTTCGTCCTCTAACGGTTAACCCTTTTCAGCCAGGATCACGCGAACCTCGCAAAAATAATTCGCGAGGACAACAGCGACGTCGACCCCCTACGCAACGCAATAAAAACAACAATTTTAAATAAAAATCAACCGATATCGGCATCAGAAAAAATGCGACTTCCCACAGTTTTTTCTTGGCCTTGGTATTTTCCGTGATAAGGAACTTGAGCGGTACGATCCATTTTGCAAAAAACTAACTGACAAATACGTCGTCCAGCTTCCAAGCGGATCGGCAAAGAATTGGCATTGTACAACTCTAAGGTGATACGACCCTTAAAGCCTGGGTCAACCCAACCAGCATTTTGGATAAATAATCCAATACGCCCTATCGAGCTGCGTCCTTCAACAAAAGCCGTCACATGATCAGGAAGTTCGATATATTCCATAGTTGTCGCTAGCAAAAAAGAATGCGGTGGAATGGTCACCGCTTTTTCTTCAAACTCTCGATAAATAATGTCGGATCGAAGAGAAATCACATCCATACGATTGTCATCCAAGCTTAAAAAGTGCGTCCCTAAGCGACAATCGATCGAAGCAGGTTGAATCGAATGTTCATCCAAGGGCTTAACAATCAATTCTTGGCTCTTAATCATCTCTTGTATCGTTGCATCCGAAAGAATCATTTTAGTTTTCTTATCACTTCAATGTTAGCATCACTGGGCAATGATCCGATCCCATCACCTCGGGGCAAATGCGCGCCTCATCCACATGATCCATAAACTCTTGATTAACACAATGGTAATCGATCCTCCAACCCACATTTCGACTTCTGGCCTGCGCACGATAGGACCACCAACTGTAATGATCCGGCTCATCAAGATGCTGTTCACGAAAGAAGTCAACATAGCCTTTCTGCAAAAACGACGTCATCCATTCGCACTCCTCAATGTAATAACCAGGATTATCCTCATTTTGCTTAGGCCGTTTCAAATCGATTGGCTGATGAGCAATATTGTAATCCCCACAAATAACAACGCCCTTGCCTTTACTTTTCCATTCCTCGGCCTTCTCATACAAAGCATCGCAAAAGGCAAGCTTATACTTCAATCGTGCACGCTCAGCCTGGCTATTGGGAAAATAAGCATTAATCAAGACAAAAGAATCATACTCAAGGGCCTGAAAGCGACCCTCCTGATCAAACTCATCAATTCCCATTTCGGTCACAGATAAAGGTTCGTATTTGGACAAAGTCGCTACACCACTATAACCTTTTTTCTCGGCCGAATGCCAATAGGACCGATATTGAGAGTGTTTCAAAATCTCTTCAGGTACTTGATCCAGCTGAAGCTTGGTTTCTTGCAAGCTCACCACATCGGCATCGGTATCGTGCAACCAATCCAAGAAACCTTTTTTCATCACCGCTCGTAAGCCATTCACATTCCAAGAGATGAGCGTTTTAGGCATTTTTCAAAAGAGCTTCCAGCTCTCCTTTCTGATGCATCTCCAAGACAATATCGCAACCGCCAATAAACTCACCTTTCACGTAAAGCTGAGGAATCGTGGGCCAATCCGAGAAATCTTTGATTCCTTGGCGCAAATCTTTATTATCGAGAACATTGACTGAGCCAAATTTAACATCGTAGGAATTCAAAACATCAATCACAGCACTCGAAAAACCGCACGTAGAAAAGGGCGGTGTTCCCTTCATGAAAAGCATAATGGGGTGGTCTTGAATATTTTTCTCAATTTGTTGTTTCACTGATTTGTTCATTTTTCAAATACTCCTTATATTTCAATTAATCTCCTCTCCATTTTTCAAAGGGAGAGCTACCTAAGGAACTCTATCCTAAACATCCTTAGGTGTTAATGTTTTGAGCTGCAAAGCATGCATCGTTTCCGAATCAAACGCATTTTTTAAAGCCTTCATAACCATCTGGTGCTGCTTCACCAAGGACATATCTTCAAACAATGAACTGATTACCCTTGCTTCAAAGTGGTGCCCATCATTACGAGGATCACTCACCTCAACTACCGCATCAGGAATCGCATCCAGAATAATTGCCTTAATTTTGTCAATCATACTCTACTCCAATTATTTTTAAACCACTCAATGATATCCAAAGACTCATACAAAGGTTCACCATCAATCACCAAACAAGGCACCTGGGTCTTCCCCCCAATCGCCATCAATTCATCACGTGCCGCAGAATCTTCTTGAATCTCTTTCACAGGCACTTCAATCCCCTCTTCTTGAAGATATTGACGAACTTTTTGGCAAAACATACAACTTTCCATACCGTAAAGCACTAGATTAGGCATTATTTTTCTCCTTTTGATTGGACCCATACGCAAATATTTTACCACAGTTTATGATATGATAAAGTCCATGAAGGTGATCATCGCAGAAAAACCCAGTGTAGCTCGTGATATTGCCCGTGTGCTTAACATTTCTTCGAAACAGAATGGTTATTTTTCGAACAAAGATTATGCTGTCACGTGGGCGTTGGGTCATCTTGTGGCTCTAGATCCTCCCGACAGCTATGGTAGCAGTTTCAAAAAGTGGGACCTCAAACAACTGCCCATCATTCCCGAAGATTTTCATAAGTCGGTCACTGGTGATGGAGGCGTTCAAAAACAATACAAAATCATTGAGCGCCTGATTAACCAAGACAAAACATCGGAAGTTATCTGCGCCACAGATGCTGGACGCGAAGGAGAGTTGATTTTTCGTTACATTTACGACCTAGCCCAATGCGACAAACCCATCAAAAGATTATGGATTTCCTCCCAAACCGACGAAGCCATTCGAGAAGGGTTTAATAATCTTAAAGAAGGCAAGAACTACGACCCCCTCTATCATTCAGCAGTCTCTCGTTCCGAAGCCGACTGGCTGATTGGCATAAATGCTACTCGCGCTTACACCCTTTGTCTCTCGGGCGGAGATGGTGTCATGAGCGTAGGGCGCGTGCAAACACCCGTTCTTAAAATGATTGTCGATCGCTATCACAAACATATGAATTTTGAGCCAGAAAATTACTTTAAAATTACAGCTCACATCAAACACCCTAATGGCGTGTTTCAAGGCTTGTGGTTTGATCCCGACAAAAAACAAGATCGTTTTTCTAAAGAAGAAGATGCTCAGAACACCATGGAGCAAATTCACCAACATCCCAAAGGCACAATCACCAAAGCCGAAAAAAAATCTAGGCAAGACAAACAACCCTTGCTGTATGACCTTACCGAATTGCAAAAAGATGCTTATAAACGTTTTAAATTTTCGGCTGATCGAACACTCAAACTGGCTCAAGCTCTCTACGAAACGCATAAAGTAATCACCTATCCAAGAACATCCTCGCGTTATTTGTCAAGCGATCTTAAGCTTAAAATCAAATCTCGCATTCAAAACTTAACCCAAGATCCTCAATTAGGCTCTTTTGCCCAAGAGATTTTACAGAAAAACCTCTCCTTCAGTAAGCGGATCGTTGATGATAAAAAGATCACCGACCACCATGCAATTATTCCGACGGAGAAAAAAGCCAATTTGCAACGCCTTAATCCCGACGAGACCAAACTGTTTTATCTTGTTCTTAAACGATTTCTGGCTGTCTTTATGCTGGTTTGCAAAAAAGCTCAAACCGAAATTATTTCCCAATTTGGCACCTTTGTATTCAAAAGTACTGGCACAAGTATCCTTGCTCTTGGTTGGCGCGCCATCTACATGAATGATTCAGCCAACAAAGAAAAGGAAGCACTCTTGCCCGATGTTAAGGTCAACGACGCTATTCTTCAAAAAAAACTCAGCCTCGAAAAAAAGACCACCAAGCCACCAACCATTCATAACGAAGCGTCTATTCTTGCAGCTATGGAAACCGCCTCCCAAAATATCGAAGATGATGAACTACGCCAAGCGATGAAGGACTGCGGTTTAGGCACACCTGCTACACGAGCTCAAATTCTCGAACGTCTGATTCAGGTCGGCTATATCGAACGACACAAAAATCATCTTGTTCCTACCGAAAAAGGTATTTATTTAATCGAATCGATCCAAGAACAAGAGCTTACCTCTCCCAAACTCACAGGCGAATGGGAACAAAAACTCAACCATATGGCACAAAACAAATACTCACGAGATCAATTTATGAACGAAATCAAAGAACTCATTCACAACATTGTCAAAAAAGTGATTGATTCTTTACCAAACTTACTAGAATCATGTCCTAAATGTAATCATCCCATGGAAGAAAAACAAAAATTTTATGGTTGCTCGCAATGGGAAAACGATTGTTCCTTCAAAATTTGGAAAATCGTGGCTGGCAAACGTCTCTCCAATGCTCAAGTCAACAAGTTGCTCAAAGATAAAAAGGTGGGTCCCATCAAAGGATTTAAAAGTAAGAAAGGATCCTTATTCAATGCATCTCTTGTGATGAACAACGACTTTGAAGTTCAATTTGATTTCGATAACATTCCCAAAAAGGTTCTAGGGCAATGCCCTCTGTGCGAAAGCGACATTCTGGAAACAGCCAAAGCCTTCGGATGCTCAAACTGGAAAGATAAAGGTTGCACCTTTGCCATCTGGAAAGAAATAGCCGGCAAAACCATCACTCCCGAGATTGCCAAAACATTGCTCACCAAAAAACAAACCTCTGCTATGAGTGGATTTAAAAATAAATCAGGAAAAACCTTTTCCACGAGCTTAGTGCTCAATAAAGAAGGAAAAATTAATTTTGTTTTCGAAAATGCTCTCTCTGCAAGCCCCGTGGCTTAAATAGGCTTATCGACATATTCCTTGGGTGGCATTGTTTTTGTTTTATTTCAAAACAGCTCCACCATTTTAAATTATCATCCCTTGGCTTGACCATGGACTAATAAGAATATCCCGTGATCCTAACTTATCTGAACTTACAATAACCAATGCAACGGCTCTCACATGACGATTTATAAAAAAATATGCTACACTTAGGATTATGATTCAGTGTGTGCAATCTTTTTTACAAAAAGTCCGCCAACCCTTGCAGAATATTCCCAAGCAACAGCAATGGCTCTACAAAACCTTCAAAATCATTTGCTGGTCCTTTCAGGAGTTTGTCAACGATAAATGCCACATGCGGGCCTCAGCCTTAACCTACTACACTCTTATGGCCATTGTACCTATTTTTGCCCTTGCCTTTGGTGTAGCCAAAGGATTTGGCTTCGAAAACCTTCTGCAAAATGTCATTTTAGATAACCTCAAAGATCATAAAGTCTTCGCCAGCAAGGTAATGGACTCTGCTCACACAATGCTCAATAACGTTAAAGGCGGTCTAATTGCTGGAATCGGTGTCTTTATTTTGTTGTGGACCATCATGAGAATTTTCGAAAATATCGAAAAATCATTCCAAGATATCTGGCATATTCAAGAGAATCGTCCTTTTGCCCGTCGCTATGTTAACTACCTGGCCTTTATGTTCATAGGTCCCTTTCTATTGATTGTGGCTAGTAGCTTAACCGTCGTGGTTAAAACACAGCTCGTCCAAAGTACAGGATCCTTAGCCAACACACAAATCTTGACAGATATTATTGCCATAGCGGCCCGAATCATTCCTTTCATGATCATGTCCTTCATTCTCACCTTGCTTTACATCACAATTCCAAACACCCCTATCCGTTTTCGCCATGCCTTGTATGGAGGCATTATTGCAGCCATCGGCTATCAAATGGTCCAAACTTTTTTCATTCAAGCGCAAGTGCTTGTCAGCCACTATGGAGCTATTTATGGTAGCTTTGCCGCCATTCCTTTCTTTTTGATTTGGTTGCAACTCAGTTGGATCTTAGTTTTCGTCGGCGCCGAAATCGCTTTTACCTTCCAGCACTTTCGGACACTCGATTATCAATCTTCTGGATCGTTAAGCCTTAGCACCGACACACAAAGTGTGGTGGCTATTCGTATCCTTCAAGAAACAATCAAAGCCTTCGAAGAAGGTCACGGCAGTGTCAGTTCCCAACAACTTGAGAACGCTTTGCAACTCCCCAACGACGTTTTGCAACATGGCTTAAAATGCCTTGTGCAAACCAAGCTAATTCACCACACCGACAATCCTTACGAAGGTTATGTGGTGTCTCAAAATCCAGCCAAACTGACCATCACATCTGTTTATTTTAAGTTGAATCAGCACGGTCGCAACGACATACCCACTCCTATCCATGAATCAATCGCATCGATTCAAGCCACCCTTAAAATCTGGCAAAAAGCCTCTGGAGCGATTAAAGCGAACACTCTCATTCGAGATATTTAAAAAGAGCGTTATCCACGGGATGACAAAAAAAAACAAATAATAAAAAATCTCACTGCGAGAAGGAATAATGTAACGAAAAAATAATCCCGACCTTAATAACCATGTTTTAGAACGCGGCCTTCGACGACATAAACAACGTCTTCGGCAATGTTAGTGGCGTGATCAGCAATACGCTCAAGATTGCGCGCAATGCGCATGATTTGGAGAGCTGGAGAAACCACCTGTGGATCTTCTTTCATTTCTCCTTTAAGTTTATGATAAACATTGCGATTAAAACTATCGATAACGGCATCTTTGTCCAAAACCTGCCTCGCCAAATCAGCGTCCTCTTGAATGAACGCTTGGATACTGTCGCGATACATTGAAATCACCTGATTAATAATATCGGAAAAATTAACCATCATCAAAAAGATTTCGTGGCTTAGCAAATACAAACCGCTCTGAGCAATGTTAACCGCTTGATCTCCAATACGCTCGAGATCATTGTTGATTTTGGTGATCATCACAATGGTGCGCAAATTTTTGGCTTTAGGTTGAAACTGAGCAATCATACTCATACACAATTCATCAATTTCGATCTCTTTATCATTAATTTGCGGCTCGTCATTTTCAATCACATCGCGCAAATCATCGGATTTCCGTTCACATACACCGCTGTGAACTTTTTGCAGAGTATCTTCAACTAAATCAGAATATTCAACAAAGCTTTTTTTCAGTTGTATGATTTTTTCATTTAACATTCAAAATTTATCCAAACTTACCAGCCAAGTACTCTTCAGTCATTTTGTTCTTTGGCACGGTAAATACTTTTTTAGTTTCTCCAAACTCAATCAAATCACCCTCGTACAAAAACGCAGTGTAATCTGTCACACGCGCAGCTTGACTCATATTATGAGTCACGATAATGATCGTCACACTTTTTTTAAGCTCTTCAATAAGATTTTCAATACTTGCCGTTGCACGTGGATCCAAAGCCGACGTAGGCTCATCTAGCAACAAAATATCGGTCTTCATTGCCAAAGAACGTGCAATGCACAAACGTTGTTGCTGTCCACCCGACAAAAACGTCCCCTTACGATGATGCAAAGAATCCTTCACTTCGTTCCACAAGGCTGCCTTCTCCAAAGCCTCTTGAACAATTTGATCTTTATCCTCTTTGGACTTCTTAATTCCATTCAAGATGTAACCAGCTAACACATTTTCATAAATGCTCATGGTCGGAAAAGGATTGGGACGCTGAAAAACCATACCTATTTTACGACGCACCAAAATGGTATCCATCTCCAAAGTATTTTGACCATGCAAAATGATTTCACCAGTTGTTTTAGCATTACTATTCAGTTCATGCATGCGATTAATACAACGAATCAACGTGGTCTTTCCACAGCCAGAAGGACCCATAATAGCCGTGGCTTTATTTTCGAAAAATGACATCTCAATTCCATTGAGAATTTGATTATTTCCAAAAAAAGCCTTTAAATTTTTGACTTTCAAAACTTCACGTTCCATCTTCGCCTCGCTACCTTGTTTAAGAGGTTCACTAGCCATCAAAGAATCTAAATCCATTCTCCCAACTTGGGGACCATTTAAAACTTGACGTTCCATCGCCGTGTCACTACCTTTATCAAAAGATTTATCAATAAAACAAACAGGATCAGTATAAACGAAGCACCCCACGCCAATGTGTGCCAATCTTCATAAGGACTCATCGCGTAATTAAAAATCAATAAAGGCAAAGAGCCCATAGGCTTAAGAACATTATGCACCAAATAAGGGCTGCCAAAAGCCGTAAACAACAATGGTGCTGTCTCACCCATGGTTCGTGCAACCCCTAGCAAAATACCACTTAAAATACCACTGAGACCCGAAGGAATCATCACCTTAAATAAGGTGCGATAATAAGGCACACCTAAAGCAAGAGAGGCTTCTTTTAAGGTATTAGGAATCAAATGCAAGGTTTCTTCCGTCGCCCGCACAATCATCGGCATCATCAAAATCGCTAGGGTAAAACTCCCCGCAATGGCCGAGAAAGTTTTCATCGGCAGCACCAACCACACATACGCCACAATTCCTACCACAATCGAAGGTGTCGCCTGCAAAACATCAACACATAAGCGAACCCAATAAGCCAAACGTGAATTTTCTTGAGCATCATAAAGAAAAATTCCAGTACTCATTCCCCAAGGAATAGCGATCAGACATGCCATAGCAACAATATAAAACGAACCTAAAATAGCATTAAAGATCCCTCCTCCCGTCTCTCCAACAGGTGTAGGCAGATTAATAAAAAACCCCCAGTTAATCGCCTTAAAACCGCGCACGGTCACATAATAAAAAATCAAAACCAATGGAACCAGCAGACACAAGGAAAGACCTAAAATAATACCAAAAAAGAGCTGGTTTTTGATTTTGCGAATAGCTAAAGTACGATCCATCAGACAGACCTCACACTTAACTTTTTCGTAATGTACTTACCAACAATGTTAATCACAGTGGTTACCACAAATAAAATCAAACCAATCTCAATCAAAGCCGACAAATACAAATCATCAGAAGCTTCGGCAAACTCATTGGCAATCAAACTCGACATCGTATTGCCCAGACTAAAGATACTGCTTGGAAAGTTATTATTATTACCAATCAGCATGGTCACAGCCATGGTTTCGCCCAAGGCACGACCTAGAGCCAACATAAAACCCACAAAGATACCCGAACGTGCATAAGGAAGCAGCACCTTCCAAATCATTTCAAAACGGGTAGCACCCAAAGCAATCGCAGCTTCTTTATACTCCGTCGGAACTAAGTTAATCATCTCGCGAGCCATGGAGGCTGAAAAAGGAATGATCATCACAGCCAAAATGATCGACGAGGTGAAAATACCAACACCATAAGGCATAATGCCTAATTTGATTTCGATACTTCGCACCAATGGTACCAGAACCAATAAGCCCCAAAAGCCATAAATCACCGAAGGGATACCCGCCAACAACTCAATCAAGCTACGAAAGAATTGCGATATAATCCCCTCTCTAAAATACTCACCAAGCACAATACCCAATGCCAAGGAAAGAGGAATTGCCATAAGAAGGGCTAAAAAAGACGTAAGGAGCGTCCCCACAAGGAAAGGTGCAGCACCAAAGGAGTCCATCACGGGATCCCACTCTTGGCCACCCAAAAAGGGAAAGCCAAAAGTTTGAATCGCGGGCAAAGCTTTCCAAAACAGCGTACTCGCAAAAAGACTCACAACAATCAAAATGGATACGCCCGAAAAAAACACAAATCGTCTTAAAAGGCTCTCTCCACCTATACCCATTTTTACCTAAAGCCCCTTGTTAATCTACTTTCACACAACTTCAACTAACTAAACTTAATTCATCAATGGCGTCCCGTTATATGTAATCGAACGCAAAATAGCGATGGCTTTTGAACGAGCTCTTTCCGACAAAGGAACATAATGCAATGGCTCAGCTAACTCTTGACCTTCATGGATCATCCACCACATCAAGTCAACCAACTCTTGCGCTTGTTGCTTTGTCCGTCCAGCATAGTTCTGTTCTTTATAGAGCAACAACCATGTGAATCCAGCAATCGGATAACCATTTAAAGCATTTGTATTGGTCAAAGTCACACGTGTGTCAGCAGGGATTTCTACATCACCAGCCAACGCCGTAAATAGTACCGTAGGCTTAATGAAATTTCCAGATTTATTTTCAACCCGTGCTTGAGAAAGATTATTACTTAAGGTATATGCCAATTCCACATAACCTATGCTACCCGGAACTTGTTTCACATAGGCAGCAACGCCTGCATTTTTCTTTCCACCCAAACCTATCGGCCAGTTAACTGACTTTCCACAACCCACTTTATCTGCCCACTCTTTGTTCACTTTAGTCAAAAAGTCCGTGAAGATGAAGGATGTTCCACTGCTATCCGAACGATGAACAACCAGAATGCTCATATCAGGCAAAGCAATACCCGGATTGCTTCTTATTAGTTTAGGATCATTCCACTTCTTAATTTTACCCAAAAAGATTTCAGCCAAAGCTTCTTGCGTTAGGTTGATGCGTGGGCTACCTGGAATATTATAGGTCACAACCACCGCACCCAAACATGTGGGTACATGCAACAAAATCGCATCGAGCTTTTTCAGCTTGGAATCCTTCATAAACTTGTCCGAAGCACCAAAGTCAACAGTTTTGTTGATAACTTGACGTTGACCACCTCCAGAACCAATTGCCTGATAGTTAACTTTTTTACCAGTTTTCTCGGCGTATTCATGAAACATTTTCGAATAGAGAGGATAAGGAAAAGAAGCCCCCGCCCCCAAAATATCATCAGCATAAGCAACACCAGACAAGAGCGCACTCACTGCCATTACAGCAACAAGCCACCGTTCTAAACAACACTTAAACACTAATCTCATAAGAACCATTCCTCTCATTTATTATCTTGTGTTTAATTTAAAACCCGAGAACAAGATCAGCTTGGAAAAGATCCTCTTCTGTATTTCCGTCAATTTCCTCAGTTTTGTAATACGTCATGCCTAAAGTCGCATTATCGACCATGCCGTATTTAAAAGCAAGTTTGTAACCTTTAACACCTGTATCCCCACCAAAAAAGTCGGAATCAGGAAAGCCCGCAAAGAAAGCGTCGGCTTCAATTTTGCGGTATTCATAAGAGGCTTGCCATTGACCTTTCTTTTTCACTTTCTTGTCTCCAACTTTAAATCCAAATGCAAACGCAATATCTCCTGAATCTGACGCCTTCACATATTCTTTCACGATCGCAATCCGTGGCATAGCTTCTATCTTAAGAACCACTTCCGAGCTTAAGATAAAAGCATCGTAGTCATACGCCAAATCTCCAGCAAGATTAAGGGTATTACCTCCACCAATATCCGAATCCGTCGCTAACGACTTCAAGTTCTGTCCCTTAAGGTTTTTAAAAGTTAAGTAACCAATACCCAGTTTCCACGTGATTTTATCATTAATTTTCCACTTGGCCGTTGGTTGAAACATCAACATGATCGAATCGTCATCCGTGTGATCATCCAAAATGTAGTAACCAGAATTGATACCAACTTTAACACCATTGTCGAATTTGGTTTTATACTGAACAGCCGCCCCTTCGAAGTTCAAGTCATCATCCCACAACATGCCCGATGATTTGAAAAAGGTCTTCCCAAATTTACCCGCATAAATCGCCACATTTTTGATTGGCTTGTATTCGACAAAAGCCCGATCAAGCTTAATACTTTTGGGGCTAAACATATTTTGAAAGGTTTGATTGGTCGAACGAGGATCATCACCCCCAGTGGCCAAGCGCATGCCGACTGACAATTGATCGTTAATTGTCGCTGTCGATTTCAAACGTAAACGTAAACGAGTCCGTTCGCGATCACGATCACCTTTATCCTCTCCCTGAAAACGAACACGTAAATCCCCGCCAAACTTCATTTTTTTAACCCATTTAGAAACATCGGACTTGGTTTTGCTGGCTTCGGGAACTTTAATTTCTTTCTTGGCCTTGTGGATAAATGCACGACCTTGAGCTTCGACTAATTTTCTGGTCTCTAGGCGAATATTAGAGGCTTCTTTGGCTGTGAGAACACCTTTTCGAACAAGCGAACTGAGCAACACATCCATTTCGGAAACTGTAGCAGCAGAGGAGACAGCACTCGTCCCGATTAAAATCATACACATTAAGGTTAATTGTCGACCAATGTTCCTACCGAAAAGCATCTATACCACTCCATTTCTATTATTTATTACGGTTTAATCGCTTTAAAACTAACTTGCTACATTCCTCGTTTAAACCCTCAAGAAATAAAGAAATAAACGATTGTTTTATTCTACCAAAATCATTCTTAAAATGATAGAAGATTATTAATAATTTTCAATTAATATATAATTCATTTAAACAAAGATATTTACAAGGAAAAATTAATTCTAATTAAAGTTCCTTTGCCAAGCTCACTTTTAAGCTCAATCCCAGCACGTTGACGGCTTAAAATCGTCTTAACAATCGATAAACCAAGTCCCGTTCCCCCAACACGACGTGAACGAGATTTGTCCACCATATAAAAACGTTCAAAAATGCGATGAACATCTTGTTCAGGGATTCCCAAGCCTGTATCTTCAATGTCCACCTGCACCGAATTAGACTGAGCAATCAGCCGCACACACACCTGCCCTTGCTCAGTATATTTGATTGCATTATCAATCAAATTGATAAAAGCTTGTTCTAAATGAAAAACATCCCCCTTAATCAAAGGCAAATCGCCTTCAATATCAAGAATGTATTGCAAATTTTTCGCTTCAGCTTTTTTGGCAAACATCTCAAACACAAACGACAACAACTCTTGCAAATCAACATCTTGTTGGTCCACTTCGATATCTTGCTCCACTTCGGACAAAAGCAACAAGTCGGCAATAATGCGATCTAAACGATTAGCGTGCCGCGCAATCACATCCAAATAATGCTGCTTCTGCTTATCCTCTTCCATATCTCTAAGCGTATCGGTAAAACCCTTAATCGCCGTCAGTGGTGTTTTAAGTTCGTGGGACACATTACTCACTAAGTCTTTTTTAACTTTATCCAAATGGTAAAGCTCGGTGATATCACGCAAGAGAATAATCATCTCTTTGTGATCTGGATTAAAACTGGTTCCGCATAAAAACGCGCGTCCTTGAATCAAAAACTTTTTGTCAGCAATATCCCGCTCATTTAAACATTGCTGAACATAACTTTTTAAGTCTCGATCACGCAAAATTTCCCAATAGAACTGCTCCAAGTCAATCTTGCCAAAAATATTCATAAATGCTTTGTTCCATAAAATCAATTTACCCTCATGATTCAACACACACATCGGTTCTTTAAGAGTCCCTACAAAATAGCTAAAACTTTTTTGTTGCTCTTTTAAGCTTTTTTTTTGGATATAAAGTTTTTCTTGCATGTCCAAATACCACAAACCAAAGCGCCCCAAAAGGTCACCGCGCTTGGCAATATCAGCACGATCACGATAAGACAAGTGGCGCAAAAAATAAAACAACATCATCACAAGGGCGCGTACCAACCATACACTTCCAACGTAAGCCATCACCAACAAACACAAAAGTGTTATAATCCAAGAATCACTTAAACCAGAAAAGAATTCTAGCAAAGTCCCGACCAAAAACAAATAAAAAGCAAGTAACCCAAAGGTATAGACAAAAATGAGATTTGGTCTTTTTTGAAGGGATTTGAATTTCATGTGTCTAACTTGTAGCCCACTCCACGAACATTTTTAACAAATTTTCCAGAAGCCCCAAGTTTTTCTCTCAAATTGCGAATATGCACATCAATCGTGCGATCCAAAACAGCTTTATCATCACCCCACAAATGATTTAAAACTTCATCTCTCGAAAACACAATACCTGGCCTTTGAGCAAACATGGTGATAATTTTAAATTCGGTGATTGTCAAGTCTAATTTTTTCCCTTTGCGAGAAACCTCATAGCGCTTCAAATCAATCACAAGCTCACCTTCGATATTAAGAACATCTTTCTCTTCGATCACAGCCGCCAACTGAGTCCGTCTGAGCAAACTTTTTACGCGAGCCACAAGTTCTCTTGGAGCAAACGGCTTAGTCACATAATCATCGGCACCTAATTCGAGACCTAACACGCGATCTGTTTCTGTACCTTTGGCCGTCACCATAATCAAAGGAATATATTTGTAACGTCGCTCTCCAAGCAAGTCCTTGCAAACATCCAGACCATCATAGCCAGGCAACATTAAGTCTAGAACAACCAAATCGGGAATCCGTTTTTTCAAAAACTGATAAAAAGAAAGAACGTCTTCAAAGGTTTCAACAGCATAACCTGCAGCTTCAAGGTGAATTTCGATAAGCTCTAAAATATCTCGCTCATCATCGACAACAGCAATCAACTTTTTCTTGGCAATCACAATCCAAAATTCCCTTTTTTGATTACGTCTATTTCACAGCAAGTATTTTAAAACATCCGTTGAGCTTAGTCTATCAAACCTTCTTGTTTAGCATAAGCAAAGACATCACCCGCCTTAAGAATACCCATCACATCCCCTAATGGCTTTAATTCACAAGACGTTTGTTGTGTCACATTTTTAAGGGTATTTTTTTGGATATCAATCACTAATTCATCGCCAGTACGAATCACATCAACCAAGCGCTCTTTGGATTCAATAGGAGGATAAAAACCACCGTCAACCGAGTTACGAAAAAAAATACGTGCATACGATTCAGCAATAACAGCCTTCACACCAGCTTCACGCAAAGCAAAGGGCGCATGTTCACGAGAGGACCCACAACCAAAGTTATCTCCCCCAATAATAATCTGATAGTCCGAAGTAAACGCTTCCTCTTCAACAAAAGGGGTTTGACCTTCTGGCAAACCAGACAGGGCATAACGTCCATAAAGCTTGCATTCTTCGGGATCTTTTAAACTGTACACCAAGTACTCTGCAGGAATAATTTGATCGGTGTCAATGTTATCACCTAGCACATAGGCCTTGCCTTTAATAATATCTTCCATTAGACATACTCCTTGGGATCCGTAATTCGTCCAGTCAATGCCGAAGCCGCCACCGTGTATGGGGACGCCAAATAAATCGATGCTTTTTTGCTACCCATTCGGCCAGGGAAGTTACGATTAGTGGTCGAAATCACACGCTCGGTTGCCTGAGTACGAGCAAACGTATCTTTGGGACCTCCTAAACAGGCCGCACACGAAGGCTCGGTGGTCTGGCAACTGGCATCGATAAAAATTTGACGCAAGGTTTTGCCATCGATCATTTCTTTATCCAAATCGGCATCAACATCTCGTGTTGCAGGCACAATAAACGTATCTATCTTGACCTTATGGCCCTTCAAAACCTCGGCAGCAGCTTTAAAGTCGGTAATCTTGCCACCAGTGCAAGATCCAATATAGGCACGATCCAATTCCACATCACCAAGTTCATCGGCATAGCCTTTGTTATCGGGCGAATGAGGTTTAGCCACTACCGAACGCATCACCGAAGCATCATATCCTTTAAGGGTATGGTGCTTCGCATCTGCATCCGATCGAAAGACTTCGTAAGACTGATCGGTGCAACCTTTAAGATAAGCGGCCGTCACCTCATCAGCTTCGATAATTCCATTTTTCCCACCACCTTCAATGGCCATATTGCAAACCGTCATCCGTTCTTCCATCGAAAGCGCCTTAATGGCATCGCCAACAAATTCCATCGCACGATAGGTCGCGCCAGCCACTCCATAATCACCAATGATCTGCAAAATGATATCTTTGGCCATAATGTGTTTGGGAAACTGCCCATTAAAAACAAATTTCATTGTTTCGGGCACCTTAACCCAAAGCTTCCCAGTCCCCATCACCAAAGCAGCATCAGTATTTCCAATCCCAGAAGCGAACATACCGAAAGCACCTGAGGTACATGTATGACTGTCGGTTCCAAACAAAACCGTTCCAGGCAAGTTGTGGCCTTCTTGCGCCAAAGCCACGTGACAAACACCTTTATAGTTATCCGAAAACGCATCGTAAAAATAGGTCAAGTCTTGCTCTTTAGCAAAGTCACGCAAAATATCCAGATTACGACGCGCATGCTTATCTTCTGTATAAATGTAGTGATCGGGAATAATCACGACTTTATCTTTGTGAAAAACACTCGCATCGTCACCAAACTTATCCTTAAAAATGGAGATCGTGCCCGGGCCACAGATATCGTGTGTCATAAGCACATCCACATCAACCCAAATATTCTCTCCAGCTTCCACTTGGAAGCGACCCGCAGCTTTAGCCAAAATCTTTTCTGTAATCGTCATACCCATTGTCTTGTTACCTTATTTCTATCATCAAATCAATCCTTTGTAGAGTGACGTTACTCATCGGTCACCCCAGAACCCAACCGCACGGTCCAGTCATTATTCCGTGGCTATAGATTTCACGATCAAATCACAGGATAACGAGCTACTGAAAACATATTTTTTTTCAGACACATTCGCGCCATCCCGCGGAGAATTTAACAAGGACGCGGATCCACACGCCTCTCAATATTCTTAGTTAAGCGCTGTATTAACCAATTTTTGTTGCTCAGGAAATTGAATTTTGGAACGAATTTCTGTACCTACAGCTTCAATTTGATGTTGTTTGCTTTCTTCGCGCAATTTATTAAAGTTAGGACAACCCGCATCATTTTCGCCCAACCATTCATCGGCAAACTTACCCGTTTGAATTTCGCTCAAGATTTCTTTCATGCGCGCTTTCGTATCAGCATCAACCACACGAGGACCACGTGTCACATCACCATACTCGGCTGTGTTCGAAATCGAATAACGCATATTGGCAATCCCTCCTTCGAACACCAAGTCTGTGATCAATTTCATTTCGTGCAAGCACTCAAAGTAAGCCATTTCAGGCGCATACCCCGCTTCGACCAAAGTTTCGAACCCAGCTTTGATCAAAGCCGACAATCCACCGCACAAAACCGCTTGCTCACCAAACAAATCTGTTTCTGTCTCTTCTTGGAATGTTGTTTCGAACACACCAGCTTTGGTTCCGCCAATCACCGCCGCATAAGACAAAGCCAAATCACGAGCTTGACCACTTCTGTCTTGATGAATCGCAATCAAACAAGGAACACCACTGCCTAACAGATACTCGCGACGCACAGTATGGCCAGGACCTTTAGGAGCGACCATAAACACATCAACATTATCAGGAGCCACAATTTTACCAAAGTGAATATTAAAACCATGAGCAAAAATCAAAGCATTACCTTCTTCGAGGCCAGCTTGAATTTCTTTTTCATAAAGTTCTTTTTGCTTTTCGTCGGGAACCAAAATCATCACAATATCAGCCCATTTAGCTGCTGCTGATGGCTCCATCATTTTAACACCAGCTTTTTCTGCTTTGGGACGAGACGAACTATCAACTTTCAACCCAACCACCACATCAACACCACTATCTTTCAAATTAAGGGCATGAGCATGACCTTGGCTTCCGTAACCAATAATAGCTACTTTTTTTCCTTTAATGAGGGATTGATCAGCTGCATCGTCGTACATAATTTCGAGAGACATGAAAAAGCTCCTTTATTTTTGTTCTTTTTTTGAAAAATATCCTAAATATATAGGGACGGTCCATTATATAGTATTTTGGCCTTTTTGGCTAGGCTTTAAACGGAATATATAATCGCCACATCACCCAGATTGGCCTTTAAGAAATCTTGCAAGGCTTCGTAGTTACCCTTACGATATAGACAACTCTATCGGATACATCAGGTAATCCAGAAATTCAACTCTCCAGATCGTTTACAGCAATAGAGTTCCATCGCGTTAAAAAAGCCCCTTAAATAGGCTTGACATATTAGGTCTGCTCGAAACCACGAGCCATCAAAACTTTACCCGTTCGCACCATTTCAATAATGCCGTACTTGGTTAAAATATTTTCCAAAGCATTGATTTTCATCGTGTTACCAGCTATTTGAATAATCAAAGATTGATCCGTAAAATCTAAAGTCATTCCTTTAAAATGTTCCACCAACTGCAAAAGAGCGGTCCGATTATCATCATCAGCCTCAACTTTAAATAAAGCCAATTCACGTTCTACCGAATTATCTTGTGTATGCTCCCCCGCATGCGCAATATCGACCAACTTTCCGAGTTGCTTGATAATCTGCTCCAAGGTATCCAAATTGCCTTGAGCGGTGATTGTCATTCGGGAAAAACGCCCATCCAAAGCTGGCGAAACCACTAAGGAATCAATGTTATAACCACGTCGTGCAAACACCAAAGATATCCGCACCAAAACACCCGGTTGATTGGCCGTTAGAATACTAATCGTATGGGTTTGTTTATTTGCTTCCATCTCTTCACCTTTTTTTGCTTACATTCGTCTTAGTAATTTATGTTAATTATATTATTTTTTCCTCAAATTTACATTGTACCTTGTCATCCAGTGATTCAATCACGGAATCGACATAACCACGGCACAATAAACACTGCTTACTTCGTTGTCATACTGTTCCTTCTCACAATAACGCGAATAAAAAGAGTCCCTCTCACGTTGATCCCGTCGGTTTTTTCAGTTTTTCTTTCGGACGCTCCACAATCATCTCATAGGCTGGCTCACCAGCTGGAATCATTGGAAAAACATTGTCTTCTTTAACCACTTCGGCATGAATCAAACAAGGTCCTTCACTATATTCCATCGCCCGAGTGAGAACTTTTTTCACATCAGCCCCACGACGAATCCGAAACGCTTTCATTCCATAAGCATCGGCCAATTTAACAAAATCAGGATTACCTTCTAAGTCCACACCCGATAAACGGTTATCGAAAAACAACTCTTGCCACTGGCGTACCATGCCCAAGTATTTGTTATCAATAATCAAAATCTTAACTGGAAGCTTATGAATCACAGCTGTCGAAAGCTCAGCTTCGGTCATCTGAAAACCACCATCGCCTACCACCGCAATCACACGCTCATCAGGCTTCCCAAACTGAGCTCCAATGGCAGCAGGAAATCCATAACCCATAGTCCCAGCACCCCCTGAGCTAATCCAAGTGTCACACTTGTCAATCAAAAAAAACTGTGCAGCCCACATTTGATGCTGTCCAACATCAGTGGTGACAATCGCATCACCATTTGTCACTCGATAGCATTCATCAATCACATGCTGAGCCTTAAGACCCCCATGTTTTTTGTATTTGAGCGGATACTTCTTCTTATACCCATTTAACTCTTTCAACCATTCTTTGGTGTCCAAAGAGCAGACTAAAGGCAATAATTTTTTAAGAACCGTACCTGCATCGCCCACCACCGACACATCTGGTTTAACAATCTTATTAATTTCAGCTGGATCAATATCCAAGTGCAACTTTTTGGCACCTAAACAAAACTTAGCATTATTGCCATTGATTCGATCGTCCCAACGCGAACCAATCGAAAAAATCAAATCACAACGGGTCAAAGCCTTATTTGCATAAGCCGTTCCATGCATCCCCAACATACCCAAAGACAAGTCGTGAGTTTCAGGGAAAGCCCCTTTACCTAATAAGGTATTAGTCACGGGCGCTTGCAACTTTTCAGCCAAAGTCACCAATTCCTCACCTGCCCGCGAGATCACAGCTCCGTGACCTGCCAAAAGCAAAGGCCGCTCCGATTGATTGAGCAACTCAGCCATTTTGGCAATACCCGCTTCGTCACCATCCAAATTCACCTGATAACCTGGCAAGTCCATTTCGGCATCCAAAGGAGCCTCACAGGGAGCCGCGGTAACATCTTTGGGCAAATCTAAAAGAATCGGCCCAGGACGTCCAGTACTTGCCAAATAAAACGACTCTTTGACAATGCGTGGAATATCATCCGTGTCCTTAACCAAGTAGCTATGCTTAACAATGGGCATACAAATGCCCGAAATATCGGCTTCTTGAAAAGCATCTTTCCCTAGCATCGGTAAAATAGTCTGACCACACAACACAATCATAGGAACGGAGTCCATGTAAGCCGTCAATAAACCTGTAATGGTGTTGGTCGCTCCAGGACCACTAGTCACTAAAACCACACCAGGCC
Source organism: uncultured bacterium (assembly GCA_964565945.1). Classification (GTDB taxonomy): domain Bacteria; genus CAZMGY01. Next base: position 4,794 of record CAZMGY010000034.1, on the reverse strand, counting down.
TCCTTGTGGCCCGCGCATAGCCATCCGCCATATGTGTGGCCCCCTGCTCATGACGTGTAAGGATAAACTTAATGGACGAATCAACCAAGGCGTCAAAAATCGGAATTGCCGCCCCACCAGGGTAACCAAATATATACTCAACACCGTGATTTTCTAAACATTTGATAAGAGCTTCAGCTCCACTTATCTTTTTTTTTACCATTTCTTCACCCAATATTTTAAAATCGATAAAAATTCCCCCAAATTCTAGCATTTTTCCAATAGAAAATCAACAAAAATAACAATGTTAGTAAAAAAATCATTATTTTTAAAAAATAACAAAAAATATTCAAAAATATCAATTAAAAACAACTTACCAATGTTTATTGACAAATAATAAAACAACTACTTAGGATTAGCTCTATCCATATGTGCAACTTTGTCTTTATGTCTGTCGATAAGCAGCCTTTGTCACCCAACAAGCCTTTCGACCCTAGTACCCTCAGTCCAATATTCCTACATTACACACATGGCAAGCCTGAACCAAATTAATCCTTCATCCTCCATGAAGAATCCCATTTCTGTGACAATCCAAGCTCAAGGACTTACAATGCAAACAGAAATTTATTAAAGAGCATTCAAATTAAAACAGCCCGCGATCAATGGACATCCTTCGTAGAAATTTTCGCTTAAGAATGTTTCAAAATCACAAGTGTTTCAAAATGCTTAGTGCGTGGAAACATATCGGCTAAAGCCACATGAGACACCTCAAACACGCCACCAGCCAATAGACGCTTTAGATCACGCGCCAAAATGCTCGGCTCACAAGAGCAGTAAACAATTTGCGAGACGGCTTTGCGACAACGCAAATCATCTATCACACGACTGTCTAGACCTGTGCGCGGAGGATCAAGCAAAACGGTATTAGTTTCCCCTTGAAAACGTTTGTAAATTCGTGGAAATTTTTCTTCGACCTTTCCCTTAAGAATCTCCACGTGCTCCAAGTTCTGAGTATTGAACTGGCCAAACTGGACGGAACGGCGCGTATGCTCCAAACCAACCACTTTAGAAAATAAATCAGATAAGGTTATCGCAAATACTCCCACTCCACAATACAAATCAAATAAAATATCTGTAAGCTGAATATTTTTTCGTATAAAGTCAATCATCTGTGTTAGAACATTAGCATTGGATTGAAAAAAACAGCGCACATCATAAAATACCTCGTACTCTTGATAAACATACGCTAAACGTAAAGGCTTGCGTGGGGTCGATAATTCTGCCCCATCCGTTTTAAACGTAATATCCATTTCAGCTAAACGCATAATATCTTCAGGTTTATCCTGCAAAATCTCATTTAGCTTATCATGAGCAATCAAACAGTTAGGAATATCCAAAATCGACTTCTGGTCTTGCGCCACAAAACCCAGTTTGCCCGAACGCGTTTTGTGAACGGTGATCGACTGACGATAATGTTGGTGAGTTTCACTGGCCATCACATTCACTTCGTGATCAACACCAGCTAAACGTTTAAGAAGATCTTTGAGTTGTTTGGTTTTGAGTTCGATCTCATGTTCATACGAAGTGTGCCAATACTGACAACCGCCACAGTCATACGTGAATTCACACAAAGGTTCCACTCGATGTTCGGAAGGCTGATGAATGTGCTTGACTCGACCAAAACTAAATTTTTTACGTTCATCGACCAAAACCACCTCAACATCTTCCCCAGAAAGAACTCCCGTAATAAAACAGATCTTACCATCAGGTAAATCAGCAACGCCATCACCACCAAAGGCCACATCTTTTACGGTTACTTTCACCGATTCATGTGAGGTCTGACGTTTCGAAACAGGTTTGGCCATACCATCAAACCTTAGATGTCAACGACAAAGAAAGGGTTAGGCTTAGCAATTCACCATGCGGATGATCATAATGCACGTAATAATAGCCATCTTTTTCTTGAAGTGCCACCTCTTTTTGACCTAAAGTAACCTTTTGTAACGATGCCACCGCAACACCCTCAAACACAATCTCACCCTTAAGATCGCGATCGCCTTTAAGCATCAACACAAGTTGATCATCCTTGCGCTCAACACCCAAAAGATCCGATGTCGAATGAAGAATATAGAGATCTTCGGCCAATCTTTGATGAATCGCAGTTACCACACCATAGGTCTGAGGCAAAGTTACCTTGTCCAGTGCCAAAGGCCAGGAAACAGGTTTCTGCGACAAAGGATGCGTGTAGGTTACCGATGTCACATCCTCTTCATTGTAGTAGTTCCCCACAAACAAAAGAGCGCCGTCTTCAGAAAAACGTTGATGCACCAAAGTGCGTTCACTACTGGTGTCCACCCAACGCAATCGAGCATCTGACAATTTACAAAGGTCTTCATATATCCAACGGTGCTCTTCGGTCTCAAAGCTTAAAGAAAACCCAAGCACAACAGCTTGTCCTTGCCCAACAGATGCTTTAAATCCAACCGACTGACCATCCACTTGGGCGATTGATTCTAACGAGGTATCAAACACACGTAAAGGATTCAAACATTTCACATCAACACGTCCCAAAAGTTCCACCAATGGCGAATCAACTTCAATCACCTTATTGTCTGTCACATTCAAAGCTTCTTGCAAAATTGTGCAAGGCTTAATGTCGAGTCCTAATGAAGGCACGGTGGGATAAATGACTGTTTGTCCACCTTGCTCCATATAACAAACCACTTTGCTTTGACTATCGGCATCACAGATTTCGGTGCTAAACATCCATACTTGCTTATACCTCTTCAAATCCTCATCGGAACAACGCTGAATATCAACCACATTGTACTCAATATTCAACAGATGCAAAGCCTTGAGTACTCCATCGAAATAAGCACGGCGACGATGCTGCGAAGGTTGCAAATGCATCTCGCAAGCCGCTAAGTTAGCTTGCTTTTCTAACTCTGTTGCGTAATAAGGCTCATAAAACAAAACTGCAATTTCAGATTTTCTGTCCGAAGTAATAATTTCTTGCTCCATGCTTTGAACCAAAGCACTGGTCTCCTGAATTACAGGGTACAAACTCGACTCTTCGCCCTTAAAATTCAACGGGGTGAACCAGTAAAACGAAGACCCAGAAAAGCCTTTACCCTGAGGATTTTTCCCCTGAGAAAACATGTAATAGTTCCACCCCTTAAGGCCATGAGCCAAACTAGCTTTATAGAACAATTGCATTTCTCTCGGTGTAGTCACCACATGATACTCACGTGATCCCGCTTGAAATTCCGCCGCGAACAAAGGTCCGCCTCCCTGCATCGCCAGAGTGATGTCGTTAATCCCACGATCATCATGCGCATTGCGATACGACAAGTATTCAGGGATATGATCCACTCCAAAGATCATATCGGGATAACTCTGATCGTACAAATTGCTGTACATAGTGATATTCAAAGGAAATTCCCAGCCACTTCCATAAATCCAACCTGGCAAATTATGGTAAAAAGGCACACTCATGCCCCGATCACACAACTCCGACATGAGAAGACGCAAATAGTCACCATAATACCAGCGCCAAAATTGATGCCAATCAATATCATGAGCCCACTCTTCGCGCGATTCATACGTCGTAGTTGTGTCCGATGGTGGTTGCACCTCGGCAAAACTTGTATAGCTCGTCGCATACACAGCATTCAAGGCTTGAATGTCATCATATTTGTCTTGAAGAAACTGCGCATAACGCTCCAAACAGTAAGGACTATAATCGGCCTGATGCGCCAACCAAGTGAACACACCCACCTCATTACAAACCTGCATCATAATCACAGGCCCATCATTCTTCATCTGACGTTTTTCTAACACAGGAATCACGGCATCGTACCATTTGCGAACGTACCCCAAATAAGTTGGATGCATAAACGTCATGCAGTCCGACTGAGCAATTTCGCCCCGACTATTCTTAACACGGCATTCTTGTCCCAGCTTATCAATAAACCAAAAAGGAATCCCAGCACCACGATATTCCGCCAAAATCACTGGTCCTGGTTTAACAATTGCCATCAAACCATACTGCTGACACAAATCCAACCACGCCTCTAAATTTTTCTGAGGATGCGTTTGACCAGAAAAATCGAATTGACCTTCTTCTTCTTCGTGCCAATCCCAAGGAATATACGTGCAAACAGCGTTCAATCCTGCATCTTTAGCTTTTTGCAAATGCATTTCCCAATACTTACGTGGAATACGAAAGTACTGAATCTCACCAGAATTTAAAAAAAATGGCTGAGCATCTTTGGTAAATGTTTTCTGATTGAATGAAACGCTCATGATTCTGGAAAAAACTCCTCCATGCTTAACAAGTCTTCAACATTTTTAATGTAAGGATCATTATGGAAACGTTCCCGGATGATCCCATTATTCAAGTAGTTATTCATAGCCACCAAAGACATACCTTGATCAAGCGACATGTAACGATAAGCCACATCTCCAGTAAGCACATTAACGGCATCATAAAAACCATACTCTCCATACACAGAAAAGTTTTTGAGCAATGACTTCAAATTAAGAACCGCTTCATCAGGACGAATATCCAAAGCTAAAAATGTCGCATGAGGCGTAATCACGCCTTTATCAGGATAACCTTTACTTCCTGCTAAAAATACACCAAACTCCGCATAGCCACCATTACTGCCATCAGGTGTTGAACAAGGAGACATTCCCCAAGCCAAGTATTTTTTCTTTTTCAAAGCATGACGAATATGTAAATCAACCACATGTTCGTTGTTCAAACCCATCCCTTTAGGAGCAAGCTCCTGCTCTTTAAGCACGAGAATAGGC
>CAZMGY010000033.1:0-38337 GCA_964565945.1 uncultured bacterium | reverse complement strand
CTCTGAATTAAGTGGACAAAAGCATTAGGCAATTGATTTTGGGTGAAATCATAATATTTAAGTAAAAAAATAGTGGTTAGGTGGTTTTTTACGTTGAAAAAACTATTTTTGTGGTGTTGGTGGTTTTTATTTTTGGATTTGGGTTGCATCTCAAATATAGAATCAAAGCTATCTTGAGCAAGCCAATCGTATCTTATCCGTGCGATTTCGGGGGATGTATTCAAAAATCTAATTCCTTGAGTTTCAGCCTAATTCGTTATCTTTGCACGTATGTATTCCAGGGCATCTCTGTCCCAACTCCAAAATAAGACTGCGTAAAGTTTTAGTTCTTGAGGAGCACTTTCTAAAGATATATAATGATAGTTTCGATGAGACTTTTTAGGAAAATAGGAATGTTAATTAAAATATATGTTAGTTTGATGTTACTTGTGGGTTTTGCCTCTTATTCTCAGGCCAGTGCTTTGAATGAAAAACCGTTTCGATCAGGAGAAATCATGCATTTCAATGTTAAGTGGAATGGCATTGGAATAGGGTCGGTGAAAATTCATTTCGAGGGGTTTCAGGAATGGCAAGGGCAATCTGTTTATAAGGTTGTTTCGGTGGGAAAAATGGTCAAATACGAAGGTGTGGATGAAATTTATGCCGATCCGACTTCTTTTTTGCCTCTTTATGTCCGAAGAAAGTTAACTTTTATGGGTAACGATGAGGTTATTGAAGAGTTTTACGATCAAGAGAAATTCGAGGTCAAAATCGTTAAAATGGTCGGGGGTGTCAGGGAAGAAAAGGTGATTCGCAAAAAAGGCCCCTTGACGAACAGTATACTGTTATGCTATTTGGCGCGAATGAAGGATTTGAAGAAGGAATCTTCGTTTGATGTTCGGTTGCCCACCAAAGACTACACTTTTCGGATTCAAAAAGGAGGTCAGCAGTATAAGCAAGAGACCTTTTTATTTTGGAGTTCCCCCCGTGGCATTCGCATTTGGATTGGCGAAGAAAGCCCCCATATTCCTTTAAAAATGGTATTTACAAAACCCTCCTCCATTGTTACCATGATTTTTCAAAAGCTTACTTACAAAGCTTAAAGTATAGCGAGGTATTCATGTTAGATTTTTTGATGGGATTATTTTCCTGTGATATGGGAATTGATCTTGGTACGGCCAACACACTGGTGTATGTGAAAGGCCAGGGGATTGTATTATGTGAACCCTCTGTGGTAGCTATTCAAAAAGGAACCAGTCAAGTTTTAGCTGTCGGCGATGAAGCCAAGCAGATGTTAGGTCGGACCCCAGGCAATATTGTGGCGATTCGGCCATTGAAAGATGGGGTGATTGCTGATTTTGAAGTTACCGAAAGCATGTTGCGCTATTTCACTGAAAAAGTTCATAATCGTAAAATTTTGATGCGACCACGCACTGTGATTGCGGTTCCTTCTGGGATTACTGAGGTAGAAAAACGTGCGGTGAGAGACTCGGCCGAACACGCAGGGGCGCGCGAGGTGTATTTGATTGAAGAGCCGATGGCTGCTGCGATTGGTGTGGGGCTCCCTGTTCATGAGCCTGCGGGAAATATGATCATTGATATTGGTGGGGGAACCACCGAAGTGGCGGTAATTTCTTTGGCGGGTATTGTCTACAGTGAGACAGTGCGCGTGGGTGGAGATGAAATGGATGATGCTATTATCCAGTATATGAAACGAGCTTATAATTTGGTGATTGGAGAAAGAACGGCTGAAGGGATTAAAATCCGTATTGGTTCTGCCTATCCTCTTGAACAAGAAATGACGATGGAAGTTAAGGGGCGTCATCAAATAGCGGGCTTGCCTAAAACCGTTGTCGTGACGTCCGAAGAAATACGTGATGCTTTGATGGATCCGGTGAAGACCATTTTGAATTCTGTGCGAAACACCTTGGAGCAAACCCCTCCAGAATTGTCTTCGGATTTAATGGACCGAGGTCTTATTTTGGCTGGAGGAGGAGCCCTCTTAAGAGGGCTCGAGCAGTTACTAGCTTCCGAAACAGGTTTACCAGTCTATGTGGCGGATGATCCTCTGACAGCGGTTGTTTTGGGCACAGGAACGGTTTTGGATGAGCTTAAAGCGTTGCGATCCGTTGTGACAAGAGGTAATAAGGATTAATAGGTAGTGTGCGTTACAATTACAAAATTATACTCTTTGCAGTCTTATTGATTCCACTTATTTTTCTTAACTTTTCTGATTCTTTTCAATTCACCAAACGTGTAGCTTTAAATATAACGATGCCTTTGATGCGCGCCATTGATTTTGCCACCAAAGGTAGCTTTTCGGTGGCCGACCGCCTGGCTTTTCCTCAATGGTTAGTGAATGAAAATCAAAAACTGAATTACAAGATCGATGAATTAGAAGGTTATTTGGTTTATTTGAAAGAAATTGAGGATGAGAATGCTCGGTTGCGTGAGCTTTTGAATTTTCGTCGCACGGTTATTGGCGATACGCTCCCAGCTCAGGTAATTGGACGTGATGCGAGTCAATGGCGAAGCAGTTTGATGCTTAACAAAGGGAAGAAAGACGGAATCACCGAGGATATGCCTGTTGTGACGGCTTATGGTTTGGTGGGGATGATTGTCGAAGTTGGGGCCCACTTGAGTCGAATGATTCTGATTACAGATCGGGCCTTTAAAGTGAGCACTCTTTTGCAAAGTAGTCGTGTAGAAGGGATCGTTCAGGGACATGGACAGGGCAAAGCGGTTATGCACTATGTGGATGCCAAAGCCGATATTTATCCTACAGATGTTGTGATTACCTCGGGCTTTGGAGGCGTTTTCCCCAAAGGCTTGATTGTGGGAGGGGTTAAGTCGGTGAGTCAGACGCGCAATAAACTTTTTAAAGAAGTTGCGATTACGCCTTCGATCATATTTTCGTCACTAGAGGAGGTGTTGATTATGATCAATACGCGTGAGGCCTAATACCAAATCATGGTGATTTTTTTAGGATCCAGTGTAGTGGCATTTTTGGGGCTTATTCTTCACGTTTATATCAATCAGTATGCAGGTGAATATGGTTTTTTTGATCTAGGGTTTTGCTTGTTTGTGTGTGTGGCAATCTATGTTATGATTCAAGAATCCTCGCTGAGACATCGTTTTTTGAATGGAGCGCTCGTCGCCCTGGTTTTTGGCCTGTGCTACGACTTGTTTTCAGTCAATGAGTTTGGTTTATCTATGCTTAGCTTTTTAATGACAACCTGTTTGTTGATGGGGATGATGGATAGTCTTGAACGTGCTGGTTGGATTGCTCGTTGGGTTGCTTTCACTGTGGTAGCATTGTTTTTTCAGCTGATGTCTTTGATTATTTTAGTTAGCGGAACTGAATTGACCTTTTCGGTGTTTCGCTGGTCGTTACTATGGAATACAGCTTTGCTGAATGGGACATGCCTCTGTGTATTGGCCCCTGTGGGAGTTCGGCGTTAATGGGCGTGGTGCGATTATATATTTTATGGATTTTCATAGGTTTAGCTATGGGAGCTTTGTTGGTGGGATTGTGGCGACTTCAGATTAATCGGGGCGAGTATTATTTGACTTTGTCTCGAGAGAATCGCATTAAGCATATTGCCTTAGAAGCTCCGCGTGGGTCGATTTATGATCGTCATCAAAGGCTTCTTGTCGATAATCGGCCTTCTTTTGATGTCTTGTTTGTGGGTAAAGAGTTAAAAAAATATCCCCAAACGATCAGCCGCCTTGCGCAGATCATGAATGTGGATGTGGCCGATATTTGGGCCAAAATTCGCAAAAGTTGTCAACCTGTTTTTTTACCAAATCGCTTGTTTCGGGATATTACGCGAAAGAAAGTGGCTATTATTGAAGAAAATGCCTTGCACTTACCAGGTGTTTTTGTGAGTGTGCAACCTAAACGCGATTATATTCATGGTGACTTGGCGGCTCATGTTTTAGGGTATGTTGGCGAGATCAATGCCAAAGAACTGAAAGCTTTGCGACCGCATGGTTATGGATTAGGAGACATCCTTGGTAAAAAAGGGATGGAAAAAGTTTATGAGCCTTATTTGAAAGGGCAAAAGGGTGGAAGGCAAATTGAGGTGAATGCCTTGGGGCATCCTAAGCAGGAATTAGGTTACAAAGCACCTAAGAAGGGGAATGATTTGGTGATCACCTTGGATTTAGATGTACAACGGATTGCCCAACAAGCGATGGCTGGGCACAAAGGGGCCGTGGTGGTGATGGATCCTAGCAATGGGGAGGTGTTGGCCATGGTGAGTTGTCCTGGGTTTGATCCTAATATTTTTGTTCAAAGGTCACGTTCTCAAGAACTGAAAAAAGTTTTAAATGATCGTAAGGAATGGTCTTTGTTGAATCGTGCGATTGGGGCAGCGTATCCCCCTTCGTCGATTTTTAAAATTTTTATAGGATTAACGGGTATACTCGAAAAAAAAGTGACGGGTACGACTCAATATTATTGCTCGGGCTCTTACCAGATAGGACGTTTGTTTCATTGTTGGTACGAAGATGGCCATAGTGATGTGAATTTGGTTCAAGCGTTGCGCACTTCGTGCAATATTTACTTTTATCGCCTCACTCAAAAAATGCCGATTGATAATCTGGTGGCGCACACGAAGAATTTCGGTTTTGGTCAACCCACGGGAATTGATTTGCTCAATGAGAAGTCAGGGTTTGTTCCTAGTCGTGCTTGGAAACAAAAACGTTTTCGTCAACGTTGGTACCCTGGAGAGACGGCTAATTTTAGCATTGGACAGGGCTATTTGTTGGTAACTCCTTTGCAGATGCTTACGGCGGTTAATAGTGTGATCAATGGAGGGAAATGGATTCAGCCCCACTTGGTGCGATGGGTACAAGATGCGGATGGGCAAGTGTTCGAAATCTTAACTCCTAAAGTCAAACGTTTCAATTGGTCGCCAGAACAATTGGGATTGATTCATCAAGGTATGCGAGAGGTGGTGAACGATCCCCGAGGGACGGGGCAAAGGGCCTTTTTAGAAGAAGTTGTGGTGGCTGGTAAAACAGGAACCGCTCAAGTTGTTGGCAAACAGAAAAAAAAATCATTTGGTGATCAGATCCCAGAAAAATATCGAAATCATGCGTGGTTTACTGGCTATGCGCCGTTTGATGAACCAAAGGTGAGTGTGATAGTGTTTTTAGAGCATGGTGAGTCGGGAGGACGTTATGCCGCAAAAGTAGCCCAGCATATTTTCAATGATATTTTTGCTTTACCAACCTATGGAAATTTAACTATTCCTATGAAGGATAAACTCAAAGATGAAGAGGTATAAAGGAACAATCGACTGGATATTACTAGGCATTGTGGTCGTTCTTTTGGTGGTGGCGATGACGGTTCTGTATAGTGCAACCTATAAGTCTCAGGCCTTAGGTTTAGCTGAATTTTATTGGGCACGCCAAATCATTTGGTTGGGGATTGGTTTTATCTTGTTGTTTAGTTTGGCTTATATCGATTATCGTCAGCTGGGTATGATATCGTGGATATTTTACGCGGTTGGACTAGGATCGTTGTTGGCGGTTCTTTTGTTTGGACCCACCATATCGGGATCGCAGCGATGGTTGCATTTTGGTCCTATGACCTTGCAGCCTTCTGAGTTTATGAAGGTGATTTACATTATTTCTTTGGCTTGGTATCTCGATGCTGTGTGCAATGAGTCTTTTTCGTGGAAACATATGATTTTTTCGGGGTTGATGACGATTCCTCCTGTGGTACTTATCGCGTTTGAGCCCGACTTAGGAACCGCGTTGGTTTTTGTGCCTATTTATATGGGTATGATTTTTGTGGCGGGGGCACCCTTGCGTTATCTTTTTGCCTTGGGGGGAATGGGGTTAATGATGGCGCCTGTGATGTGGTTTATAATTTTAAAACCTTATCAGAAACGGCGCATTTTTATGTTTTTGAATCCGCAGAATGATCAGTTTGGTTCGGGCTGGACGATCCTCCAGTCGCGTATCGCGATTGGATCCGGACGCTGGAGCGGCAAAGGAATGATGAAAGGTTCTCAAACGCAGTTAGACTTTCTTCCCGAGCACTACACCGACTTCATTTTTTCGGTCTTGGCAGAAGAGTGGGGCTTTTTAGGAGTGCTGGTGCTTTTTGCTTTATTTTTTGCCTTAATTACGCGAGCCTTAATGGTTGCTCAAAATACGTATGATACCTTTGGGCGGTGCATGGTAACAGGGATTATGATATTACTGGCTTTTCAAATGCTCATTAACATTGGTATGACGTTTGGTGCTTTTCCTGTGACGGGGCTGCCCTTGCCCTTTTTGAGTTATGGTGGTTCGGCTTTGATTACCTCTTTGGTGGGGGTGGGCTTGATTTTAAGTGTTCATCGTTATCGGGACTAGTGGAGTTTTTCAGAGTTGTGATTTCTACGTTTTATCATTGTGAAGGCTATTCGAAAATTTTGAAGCGAAGATTCAGGTGTTCGTGAAGGTAAAATTTAACAAGGATCCATAAAATACCGTAACCATATATGATGGCAGGTCCGATTTTGATGCTCGAAGCTTCGTCAAAGTAACGTGTTTTAATAGGAATCTCTTCAATTTTGTAACGTTTGTTAATGATCTGAGCGATCATTTCAAAGTCGAAAACAAAACTGTCCTGGTTGGCCGATAAATTAATATTTTCTAAAATATCCTTCGAAAATGCACGAAAACCTGAATGGTATTCGGTGAGATAGGTTCGAAAAATAATGTTAGAGATACTCGTGAGCATGATGTTCACATTGTGTTTCCACAAAGGCATGCCTCCTGCTAACGCAGTACCTTTCATCATACGCGAGCCAAACACCGCATCGGCTCTTTGGTTTATAATGGGCTCAATTATCGAAACAATGGCTTTAGGATCATATTGATAATCGGGATGGACCATAATGATGATATCAGCACCATATTTAAGAGCTTCGCGGTAACAGGTTTTTTGATTGCCCCCATAGCCAGTGTTATGTATGTGGCGGATGGTCACTAAGCCTAAGCTTTTGGCTATGTCTGTCGTGTTATCGGTGCTGTAGTCGTCGACTAAAATGATTTCATCGACAATATCGCGAGGTATGTCGGCGACTGTTTTTTCTAATGTTTTGGCAGCGTTATAAGCTGGAAGAACGGCAATAACTTTGGGTTTGGGTTGGCCCTTTTTTTGTTCTAGCATGGTCTCATAATAAGTTTCTCTTTCTAAAACAGATTTGATTGTAGAATTTTTTTGAGCTAATATGCCTATTTGGCCACCTAAATTAACCTTTATCGTGGAGTCTAGGTATTTGTCTCTGAGTGGTAGTATCTTAAAAATGCGGCTGAGTTTGGGGGCGAGGGCTTCAAAACGGAAACGAAGGTGCTTAAGAGAAAAATAGCGTGCCATAGTATGGTATTTTGTGGGACGGAAACCTACTGTTGTTAACATTTCACGGAGTGTTTTGGGTGAAAAATAATGCAAATGAGCTAAGTTGCTGCCCCAGCATTTTTGTTTTAGGAGGCGATGCGCCCAAGAACGGATGTTGGGTGTAGTTAAATAGATGTATCCGTCAGGGTGAAGATGTCGTTTCATTTTGTCTAAGTATTGGCGGAGGTTCGGGAGATGTTCAATCACATTTGTGAGAATAATAACATCGAAAAAATAATTTTCAAATTCTGCATTGAGAAAATCTGTATTTTGAATATTTTCTAGGTTAAAAGTATTTTTTGAAAGTTCAACCCCGTAGACTTGCCATCTTTGCTGGCGTGCTTGATCAAGCAGGATGCCTGCGGAGCAACCAATGGCGAGAATGTTACCTTTTTGTGGTTTGATCTTTTCAATGGTTTCTAAAATTTTATGAGCAGCTTTGCTACGGTGCTCTATTTCATCAAGATAAGTGGTAGCATCCATGTTACGATACATCTGATTAAGTGTTTCTGGTAGTGAGCTGAGGGTTAGCATAAACATAGTTGCAGACCACACATTTAACGATACGAGGAGGCAAAAGAGGCGAGTTGTCCGAAATGGCGTAATCCAATTTATCTTGAAGGCTTTTTTCGTCTAGAGGGTTGTTATATAAAACTCTATACTGATTTACAGTACATAAATTGCAGGTAACTTCTTGAAATATCATAAGTAACTTTTACATTCCATTCTCAATTCAACTGATCGATTATACGGGATCTATTTTTGTTCTGTCAAGTTGAATTGGGACCTTGAGTCTTGGAATGAAGGGCGGGGGCGTATTAAGAGCTGAAATTAAGTGCGTAAAATAAAGTACAATGGGCTTTACGTTGGCTCGTGCCTTGGTCAAAATTGGGCTAGGGCTGGTGTTGGTTTTTTTGTTTAAAGGTGCGTTGTGAGGGTTAAAGGGAGTCTATGAAAATTGTGCAGTCTGCGTATCGTTATTGGCCTTCTATGGGGGGTGTGGAGGAGTATGTTCAGCAACTGTCGGAACGTGTCGCGCGTCAAGCTGATGTGACTGTTGTGACCACCAATATAAAGAATCATTGGGACCGATCGACCTTAGACGTCCTTGCACGCGAGTGTGTCGGTGGAGTTGAGGTGTTGCGATGCCCTTTATCTTCGTTGTCGCTGTCGTCTTACCCATTATCTTGGAGTATGGCGAGTACCCTATGGCGCCAAAAATCAGATATTTACCACGGACATAGTTTTATGTTTCCTTCGGCTGACTACGCAGCCTTGGTGGCGCGTTGCAAAGGGCGGCCATTTGTTTTTAATCCGTACTTGGCCGATGAGGGGCCACCTTCTCTTCTAGGGAAGTTGTATCGCAAGACCATGGGGAAGCTTTTGATGAAGGCCGATGTGGTGGTGGTGATCTCCCCTTACGAAAGGTGTCTTCTGGATGTGTGGGGTTATTCGCAGGTACGCAGAATCGAAGAAATATCACCTGGAATTGATATAGCAGAGTTTGAACAAGTTGACCATAATGCCTGGGATGATTTAGGCGTGCAAGGTGTTGTGCGGCTTTTCACTGCGGGAAGAATCGATGAAAACAAAGGTTTAGATGTTATGGTTCAAGCTTTGCCTCGTATTGTTCAATACAGCAAAGATATTCGGTGGGTGATTGCTGGTCCTGACTTTGGTTACCAGAAGACTTTGGAACAAATGATTGCCAGTCTTAACTTGGAACCTTATGTGACTTTTGTGGGTGCGGTGTTACGTAAAGATCTGTGCAGTTACTACACTCATGCCGATGTGTTTGTTTTTCCTACTCGCTTTGAAGCATTTGGCATTGTGGCTGCCGAGGCGATGGCGGCTCAAACACCTGTGGTGGCGACGCGAACAGCTTCTTTGCCTTATGTGGTTCAGGATGAAACAACGGGCCTTTTGTTCGAAAAAGATAGGGCCAATGATTTAGCCGACAAGGTGTTAGATTTAGTGAAAGATGAATCGCTGCGATCTGCAATGGGCCAAGCGGGGCGTGAGCATGTGAAACGTCATTACGATTGGAATCAAGCGGCGGAGCATTTGTTTCACGTTTATCAATCGTTGAGATAGTCCTTATTGGATAAAAGTTCTGTATAATACAAGAGAATGTGTATCCAAAGAGGGAATGTTTCTTGAAAAAGTTAGTAGGTGAATTTCTCGTAGATAAAGGATTGATTACCGAAGCTCAGCTTAAGATGGCCTTGGCCAAGCAGCCTATGGTGTGCCAACGTTTGGGCGATATTTTTGTTGATCTTCAGTTTATTTCGCGCGATGTTTTGGAATATGCTTTGAATGCTGCTCAAGAAAGGCTGTTGGATATCAAAGTGGAGGACTCGTTGTTGTCGGTGTTCCCCGCGTCTTTTTTGAGACGCTATGGACTTTTTCCTTTACGTCAGGAGGGTAATACGCTTTTTTTTGCTGCGGTCGATACCCAAAGGTTTGATTTATGGGATGATCTTAAATTTGTTGTCGACCGACCAGTAGAGCTTGTTTTGTGGCAAGAAAAAGATATCTACGAAGCTCTCGATTTTTACTTTCCTGAGGAGCGAGCACAAGAACCAGAATTTTCATTGAAAACATCGTTACCTTTCGAAGAGGAGGTCGGCCCTTTAGCCGAAGATCTTGTGCTTGGTGACGATGAGGCGCCTATTAATCGTTTAGTGAATGTCATAATTGTCGAAGCGATTGTTCGTCGAGCGAGTGATATTCATATTGAACCTTTTCGCGATCGGCTCAGGTTGCGTTACCGGATTGATGGCGTACTGTATGAAGTGGCGGGTCCTTCCTTAAATCTTAAAGGAGCCTTTATTTCGAGGATTAAGATTATGGCAGGTTTAGATATCGCCGAAAAACGTTTACCTCAGGATGGTCAGATTTCTTTTGGCTTCCAAGGTAAGGACGTGGAGTTACGTGTATCGTCGATGCCAAGCCTGTATGGCGAAGCTTTGGCTCTACGGATTCTCGATAAAAATAAAGGTTTACTTACCTTGGATGAGCTAGGATTGTTGCGGCATGATCGTGGGACGTTTGAAGAGATGATGCGTTTGTCGCATGGTTTAATTTTGATCACGGGCCCCACGGGGTCGGGTAAAACGACCACCTTGTATTCTTTGCTGCACATCATTAACACATCGGATAAAAAAATCATCACTGTGGAGGATCCAGTTGAGTATCAGTTGTCGGGCATGAATCAAGTTCAGGTTCATAATAAGATCCACTTATCTTTTACCGCGTCTTTGCGTGCGATTTTGAGGCAAGCACCTAACGTGATTATGATTGGGGAAATTCGGGATACCGAAACGGCCAATATCGCTATTCAGGCAGCGTTAACAGGTCATCTTGTTTTAAGCACTTTGCACACCAGTGATGCGCCTGGATCGGTGGTGCGTTTGTTTGATATGGGGGTTTTGCCGTATAAAGTGGCTTCGGCACTTAAAGTTGTGGCTGCGCAAGGTTTGGTTCGCCGAATTTGTAAAAATTGCCAGGTCAGTTATGTGCCGACCGAAGATGAGCAGCGTCTTTGGTTGAAAGGTGCCGCCATTAAGTGTTTTCGAGGAGAGGGGTGTGATATGTGTTTAAACACGGGCTATTATGGCCGTGTGGGTTTGTTTCAGGTGATGGTTGTCGACGAAACAATTCGTGAGTATATTTACGCACAGAATAATGGCGATATGATTCGCCAGGAATTGATGCAGCAATCGGTAGCTAGTTTGTGGCAGGATGGTCTGCGCAAGGTGGATATGGGTTGGACCACTTTGTCTGAAGTTTGCCGCGTGGCGACGGAGGAGATTGTAAATGGAGCATGAAAGGCCTCTGCTAGGGCATATTTTAACCTCACGTTTGATTATTACCAAAGATCAACTTAAAGAAGCTTTGCGCAAACAAATGAGAACTGGTAAGCCTTTAGGGCGAGTGCTTGTTGAGTTAGGTTTTGCTTCGGAAGACCAAGTTTGCAGTGTCTTGGGTGTTCAACACGAGTTAGATACGGCGTCTCTTAAAAGTTTCGTGATACCCGATAAGGTGATTGCCATGGTCGGTGAAGACGTTATTAAGACCTACGATGTGGTGCCGATAGCTTATGAAGAACAGCGACTTACCTTGGCCATTGGAGATGTGATGAATGTGGTGCATGCCGATGATTTACGCTTTGTGCTCAATGCTCAGATTGACTTTGTTTTAACCAGTGAGAGTGATTTGCGATATGCGCAGGCCAAGTATTATCAGGTGTTTTTAGGGGAAGATAGTCAGGATGACCCTGCGGCCATATCGATTGAAGGTCTTGAGCAAATTGTTCAAAATGACCTTGAAAACACGCCTGTGATTGATTTAGTGAATGTTGTTTTGTCGCAGTCGATCAAAGATCTGGCCAGTGATATCCATTTTGAGCCTATGCTGGAGGGACTTAAAGTGAGGTGTCGTATCGATGGGGTTTTGGTGGAAATGATGATGATCCCCTTGGAAGTGAGTTTGGCCGTGACTTCGCGCATTAAGGTGATGGCCGATATGGATATTGCGGAAACACGTCTGCCTCAGGATGGGCGTATAGATTATCGTTTGGGGGATGTGCTGATTGATTTACGTGTGGCGACTTTGCCCACGATTTTTGGGGAATGCATTGTGATACGTGTGTTGGATAAAAACCACGTAGCTTTGTCCTTAACCGATTTAGGCTTAAGCACTGCCCAGGAAGAACAGATGAAGTGCGCGCTAACACATAATGGCGGTATTATTCTTACCACTGGTCCGACGGGGTCGGGAAAAACCACTTCGATTTATGCTTTGCTCAAGAGTTTGAATGGGATTGAACGAAAAATAATGACGGTTGAAGATCCTATTGAGTATGAGGTGGATGGCGTGATTCAGACGGCAGTGAAGCATAAAATTCATTTGACCTTTGCCAAATGTTTGCGCCATATTTTGCGTCAAGATCCCGATGTTCTTATGATTGGCGAAATGCGCGACTCCGAAACGGTGGGGGTTGCTGTTCAGTCGGCCTTAACTGGGCACTTAGTTTTAAGCACTTTGCACACTAATGATACGATAGGTTCAATTACACGTCTTTTGGATATGAGTATAGAACCTTTTTTGATTACTTCGACCGTTAGGCTTGTGGTGGCACAGCGTCTCTTGCGTGTGCTATGTTCTTTTTGTAAAGAAGAGGCGGCTCCCTCGCCGTCTTTGCTTGACCAATTAGGTGTTATGGGAGTGGACTTAAGTTTGCGTAAGTTTTTTAAAGCTGCGGGTTGTGAGAGGTGTCAATTTTCGGGTTATCATGGTCGAACAGGCATTTTTGAAATTTTAACAATGACGCCACAACTGAAAGAGCTTATTCTCGAAGGTTCTTCGGAACAAAGTTTACGTTATCAGGCACAAAAGGATGGTATGGTTATGTTGCGAGATGACGGTTTACAAAAAGTGTTTGCAGGTGTAACAAGTTTGAACGAAGTATTGCAACAAACGCAGGAAGCGTTAAGGTAAAATTCGTATGCCAAAATATATCGTAAAAGTTGTTGATAAGAAGGGGGGCGAAAGCACCCGAGAAGTGGAGGGTCTCAGCGAAGAGGTCGCTCGTTTGAAAATTCGCGAAGAAGGCCTTTATGTGATGAGCATAAGCACAATAGCTGACAAAAAGAGAGGTTCGGCCAAAGCCTTGTATCTCAATGTGAAAAAAATGCCTTTGTTTCAAGTTCGTACTACTTCGCGCAAAGATGTGTTTATGTTTACGCGTAAGTTAGCCACTTTGCTCGATGCTGGTTTGCCGTTGTTGCGTTCTCTTAAAGTTCTCAAAGAGCAAAAGAAGGTGGCGGCGATGGGCTATATTGTTGGGCGAATGGAGATGGATATTTCTTCGGGAGAAATGTTGTCGCAGTCGATGAGTTGTTATCCAGCGACCTTTAATCGCCTGTACATTAGCATGGTTAGGGCGGGTGAAATTGGAGGGGTTTTATCGATTGTTCTAGAGCGTTTGGCAGAATTTTTTGAGCAAGCCCATTGGTTCCGTAAGCGTGTGACCCATGCCATGTTTTATCCTGCGATGATTTTGATGGCGGCCGTGTTTGTGGTGTTTGTTTTGTTGCTTTTTGTGATTCCTAAGTTTCAATTGCTCTTTAGTGAGCTTAAGGTTGAATTGCCCTATGCGACGCGTTTGCTATTGATGTCGAGTTATCTTGTTAAAAATTATTTTCTATGGATTGTGGGCGGATTTATTGGGTTGGTTATTGTGATACGCTTGGCAATGCGCTTAAGTTGGGTTCTCTATGTGTGGGATGGTGTGTGTCTTAAAATTCCTTTTTGGGGAGATTTTTTGGAAAATATTGAAGTGGTTCGATTTTCGCGTTTAATGGGAACCTTGTTGCAAAGTGGAGTGCCTATTTTGCAGGCCTTTGATATTTCCAAAACAGCAGCCACCAACCAAGTGTTTGTGTGTGCTATCGAATCGGTTCAAGTTCAGGTGCGTGAAGGGAGTTCGGTGTCTGAATCGATGGAGACCATTAAGGCTTTTCCTCAGATCATGGTTAATATGGTCGATGTGGGTGAAGAGTCAGGTCAGTTGGACAAAATGTTTCTCAAGGTGGCTAATCTCTATGAAGAAGATGTTAAAAATATGATTGAAACAATGACAAAGCTAATTGAACCAGCTTTGATCGTCTTTTTAGCTCTGCTTGTAGGATTTATTGTGGTGGCAATGTTCTTGCCTCTTGTGAGCATGATGAATGCCTTAGGTCAGTAATAATCATTGGACTTTAATTTGTTTTTTAGTATAACAAAGTGGTTGATTCTTTTCCTCTTAAGGGGAGGGGCCGACCGAACCTTTGATTCTTCTCTCACTGAACCTTCAGCAAGCAACGTGCAAAACATCAACACTGTTTTGACCCTTGTTCTTAGTAAGTGTATAATCTTTCAGATTTTTGTTTTGTTTTCAAAAATGATACAATGGTTGCGTTATTCTATGTGGGGTTGAGTGATTCATGAAACAAAAGCAACTAAAGGAAACCCTGGGCTGGGGGGTGTGTTTCCGTGTTTTTTTATTTAGCCTGAGTGCATTTCTGGTGATTTGTCTTTGGCAAATAGGCTTTGTTGTTGAGGGAGCTTCTCAGTCTTTAACCTTAACTCTGATTCTTTTTACCGTTTTTTTATTGATGTCGGTTGCGATCTATTTGAGCATTATGAAGTATTTACATTGCAACTTGATCCAGCCCTTGGGCTTGATTCGCCAGGCCGATGAAGAGTCAGATCTTAGGCGGGCTCATGTTAAGATTGTTGATTTCAAAGATATTGTGCCTGAGGATTTGCAAAAGATAGCTACGTTTCGTAATCAGTTGGGACGATCTCTTAAAGAGAAAGAGTTGCGCCAGCATTTAAAAACACCACTCGAAGAGATTTATACCGAGATCAATAAACTGACCGATGGGATCATTGCTGCATTAGAGCAGGCTAATTTGTACAACGATGATGACACTGGAAGCCATATGCAACGCTTAGGTCTGTATTCCCGCTTAATGGGAGAGCGGCATGGTTTACCCGAGGAGTTTATTGCCGAAATTGAACGCTATGCTCCCTTGCATGATGTGGGTAAAATTGGAATGCCCGATGATATTCTTAAAAAACCTGGGCGCTTGAATCCCCAAGAATGGGCGGTGATGAAAACGCACGCCAAAATTGGTTACGACATTTTAAAATCGGTTGGGATGAGTCCCATCGCTCAAAATATTGCGTTATTTCATCACGAGCGCTGGACAGGGACAGGTTATCCAGAAGGGCTCAAAGGTGAAGAAATTCCTGTTGAAGCTCGCTTGGTGGCTATTGCCGATGTTTTTGATGCTTTGGTCAACGAGCGTGTCTATAAACCACCTTTTCCTCGTGAAAAAGTTGAAAAAATCATGTTGAGTGAAATTGGACGTCATTTTGATCCGAATTTAGGCAAAATCGCCTACGAAAGTTTGGATGAGCTCTATGCTATTTTTGAAGCGAATAAAGATGCGAGTTAGCCTATGAGTGAGGTGAGTTCTGTAGCAGTCCAATCTCCACCATGTCATATGTGTCCCGCGATTTGTTGTCATTATTATGCCTTGCAAATTGATACGCCCGAGGACAAAGAAGATTTTGAAAACATCAAGTGGTACGTCGCTCATGAAGGGACCACGGTTTATGTGGAAGAAGGGGAATGGTTTTTAGAAATCAAAAGCCGTTGTCGCTACTTGGCGCAAAATAATCGTTGCATTGTGTATGAACGTCGTCCTCAGATGTGTCGTGATTACGGCAACGATGAAAGGGGCGAGGTTAATTGTCATATGAGTGAAGGCGAAATGCATCAGGAGCATTTTTTTAGCTCTTTGGAAGATCTCGAGCGTTATGTTCATGAACACTATGAATTCAACGAATAAAAACATTTATATCTTTGCTGTTGTGGTGATCTGTTTTATGGCTCGCTGGTTTACATTGTCAGAGGTTAGTGTTTTTCAGACCAGCGGTGATCAGGTTGGATTTTTATTGGATTCGCTTAAGTTGATTGATCTTTTTTCTTTCAACTCTTGGTCGGAAACTCTAAAAAATATAACCTATGTGATTAACTTTGGTTGGGGCTATGGTCATTTGGTGTTTAGCGCGGCGTCTATTGCTGTGATGTCTATTTTGGGATTTTCTATCACCGAAGTTACGGTATTTTTGCCCTATCTTGTTATGGCTTCTCTCACGATGGCACATGTGTATCTATTTTTGAATCGCAGGCACCTGGAGCATGTGGCATTTATTTTGACCTTAGTGGTGGGGCTTTCACCTGTGTTGATATCGACAGCAAGGTCAAATCTGAATTGGCATCTTTCGTTTTGCTTGCTCATTAATTACCTGTTGTTTCTTTGGGTTAGCATGGAGGAAGGGTTTACTAAGCGTCGACGAGTGCATGCCGCTATGTTCTGTTTGGCTGGTTATGTGATTTGTGACAGTCAATTTCCTATGATGATGGTGGTTACCTTCTCTGCCGTGGTGTTGTTTGCTTGGGGCCACTGGGGTAAAGCGTGGAGTCTTTTTAAAGAAAACTTTCCTAAGCTGGCTTTGTTGTGGCCCTGTGCGACTTTTGCGCCTATTGCCTTGGCGTTTGTTTACTTTAGTTTTCAAGGTCATATGGAATATGGCTTTATAGGGCATAACTTGGAAAAAAATGTGATTTGGGCGAACTATCTTACTCAAACCTTCAAGGACTTTCGGCAAAGCTACGGATGGATATTGACTTTGTTGGCACCATTGGGGCTGGCTTATGGGATTTGCCTGTGTTGGTATAAAAAGATGAAAGCTATTTGGATGGTGATGGTGTTGGCCTATGGTTTTCCGTGGATGTTTATGGTCGATCGCACGATTACGGCTGGGGTGAGTGCTCGTTGTTACATGGTGATGGCGACGGTGCCTTTGGTTCTGTTAAGTTTAGAAGCTCTTTGGAGGTGGAGTCAGCCTGTACGGATCAAACGGATCGCCTTTTACAGTGTGTGCGCCCTAATCGTTTGCGAGATGCTGTGGCTCACCTTCGAAGGTGTTTATCACCGAGGGCGGGCGTATCCTGGATTTATGGTTAAACCTGTTAATGGTTATGTGCATCGGCCTCAGCCAGTTCATAAAGATGTGGCTATTTGGGTGCGCGAAACCTTGCCCGAGGATGCCACCATTGCGTCTTTTGGGGAGCCTCCAGTGGCAAGACTACTGTTTCATCGCCCTGTGATAGGTGCCTATGACCTGAATCCATCCCAAGAGGATCTTTGTCGCCAATTGATCACTCAGCTACATCCTAACGCCGACTACTGGCTGGTGGAGCCGAAGTACTGGCAACGCTATCGGGATGCATGGCCCCAAAAGTGGGCGTATCGCTCAGAGTTACTTCATTCGAAAGGGTCTTATCATTTATTGAGCCAGTCGCCCATGTCGTGGGGCGACCAAGTGATTGTGTCTGAGTGGGATGGTGTGGGGGGGCATCCGTTTGATCGCCAATATGCCCATAGAGAGGCCTTGTCTTGGCCGATTATTTGGCCCAAAGCGGACCTGTAGCCTTCTTTGCAATCTCTGTTTCTCCTATGCTATAATTGGACCACTTGTCAGCGTTGAGGTGTGTATGCAAAATATAGAGGGCTTGCAAAAACTCCTAAAGTATCGATTTCACAAGGTGTCTCTGCTGAAAATGGCCTTGGTTCATCGATCTTATGGGCATGAAAACAATCTCAAGGATAATCAGCGTTTGGAGTTTTTGGGGGATGCTGTTTTGGATCTTGTGATTGCGGAGCTTATTTATCGCAAATTTCCCAAGCAACAAGAAGGGTTTTTATCGAAGTATCGGTCGTCGTTGGTCAATCAGAAGTCCTTGGCTGCACTGGCACGAGATTTTAATTTGGGGTTCTACTTGCTCCTGTCGGGAGGCAAACGTCAGCAGGAAAGTCGCGATCAAGATTCACTGCTTTCGGATTTGCTAGAGGCTCTGATTGGTGCTATTTTTCTCGATGGGGGGTACGAAGAGGCGAAAAAGTTGATTCGTCGTTGGTTTTACCCTTTGATTGTGGATAAGGATTTGGGGGACGTTCATACCAATTACAAAGGGTGTCTTCAGGAGTTGTCGCAATGCCTCTTGGGTGTGGTTCCTAAGTATAAGATTGTGGTCGAGAGTGGGGAAGAACATCAAAAAATATTTGTGGCACAGGTGTCTACGGGGCAAAAATATAAGGCCCAAGGGCATGGTGTCAATAAAAAGGAAGCTCAGAAGAATGCTGCTCATAAGTTGTGGACAAAATTGAAATCATTGAAGCTTGAGGAGAACAGTTGATGTTTCGATGGATTAACCAGATGGCGATGATCGTGATGGTGTTTATGGTTAGCACGTCCCTTATGGCTGCGAAAGTAAAGCCGAAAATTGTTATTGTGCCAGAAGGTGGGCAGTCTTACCAGGGAATATTTGTGGTCACAGGACAAGCCGAATATCCCTATCCCATTAAAACAGATCGCATCAATCAGATGATGGCCAAGCGCTTGGCAGTGCACCAAGGAATGCTCGAGATGAGCAAGCATATCGATGTATTGCGTCCCTACTTGGATCAGGTGTATCAGCTTTCTCAGGAAGACGGATTTGTCCAGGGTGCCTATGTGGAAAATATTCAAATGTTCGAAGACTATGTGAGCATTGAGTTGCAATATTTATTTGTTTGCCGTAAAGATCAGTTTCAAAAAATGAAAAAGGCCTTGGGGCATAAAGTCGATTTCGAAGCAGTTAAAACCCTGGTCCAGAGTTCGTCACAGTTGGATCAAGGCTATGAAGTCACGCGGAGTTATTGGGACAAGTTGGTCACCTTTGCTCGCCGGATGAGCGATGAGTAATCTGCGACATGGTCAAACGAGCCTATAAGAAAAAACAGAAGGCTGTGGTGCGTCGCCAGGTCTTGACCGTGGCGTGGCCTATGATTTTGTGCCATGTTTTGCAGACACTTTTTCATGCGGTCGATATGTTTTGGATTGGGCGTTTAGGAGTGCAGGAGCTCGCAGCTATTTCTTGGGCGAGCGATGTGCTTATGGTCTTAAGCACAGCTATTGTGGGGATTGCAATTGGAACTAGCGCTATTGTGGCGCATTGTGTGGGGGCTCGTGATTATGAAGAGGCCAGTCGTACGGCTTGGCATTCCTTTATTTTGGGCACAGGGGTTGTTTTATTGATAGCTGTTCTGGGTTGTTTTTATATCGAGCCAGCCCTATTGCTGTTAGGTGCCGATCCCCCCACCGCAGCTCTTACCACTTCTTATTTGAAAATTTCTTTCTATGGTTCGTTTGTTCTCTTTTTTATGTTTTTAAGCATCTATATTTTGCAAGGAGCCAGCGATTTGAAAACGCCTATGTATGCAACGGTGTTGGCGACCTGTGTCAACTTTTTTTTGGATCCTGTGCTTATTTTTGGTGGTGGACGCTTGGAAGGTATGGGTATCGAGGGTGCGGCCTTGGCGACGGTGATTTCGCGAAGTTTAGGGACTTTGGTTTGTATGTATGCGTTTGTGAACTCTAATAAAAAGATTCATCTTAAATGGACTACGTTAAAACTGAATTTTGGTATTATGATGCGTATATTAAAAGTAGGTATTCCTGGTTCGATTCATATGAGCATGCGTTGCGGGATGGCCTTATTAATGGTTGTAATTGTGGGGCAGTTTGGCTATAAAGCCGTAGCAGCGTATGGGATAGGAATCAAATTGCTTAATATTGCCATGATGCCGGGTTTTGGTTTGGGTGCGGCGGCCTCGATTTTGATTGGCCAGCATTTAGGGGCACAGCGTCAGACCATGGCGATGCAGAGTGCTTTGTTGCCAGCCTTTTACAATGCTGTGATCATGCAAATTGTAGCTTTGATCTATGTGGCTTGGCCGCAAAAGATTATGGGCTTGTTTACAAACGATTTCGAAGTGATCCGTCTAGGCATGGACTATCTGAAAGTGAGCACCATTCCTTACTTTGTGTTGGGTGTGGGTTTTGTGTTGGGACGTGCTTTGAATGGCGCTGGGGATACTTCCTCAGCTATAACAATTAATGCTGTTTGTCTTTGGTTTATTCAGATTCCTTTGGTTTTGTTCTATACCCATTTTTGGGAGATGGGTGTGTATGGCATTTGGTGGGCCATTATGCTGGCGTCGTTGTTTCAGGCGGGTAGCACGGCGGCTTTGTTTTTTACCCAAGAATGGCGTTACCGACGCATTTGAATCATTCCTCTGTGATGGATTTTTGAGATTGACGAAATGCTCTCTCTTTGATAGAGTATATAAATCTTTTGAAGCAATTGATTAAGTATTAGTATTAGAGAAATTTTATTTGAAGGAGGGTCGTCTTGGCAAGCGTAATGATGAAGCAGTTGTTGGAAGCTGGGGCTCACTTTGGTCATCGTACACGAAAGTGGGATCCCAGAATGGCGCCATTTATCCATAGTGAACGCAATGGAGTTTATATCATTGATTTGCGCCAAACGGTTCAAAAGTTAAATGAAGCTTGTCGTTTTGTATATGACATTACGCTGAATGGTCAAGATGTTATGTTTGTTGGAACCAAAAAACAAGCTCGTGATAGTGTGCGTGACGAGGCTTTGCGTGTGAGTTCTCCCTTTGTATGTGAGCGTTGGCTTGGGGGAATGCTGACCAATCATCAAACTATTCGTCAAAGTATCCAAAAATTGGCTAATATTGAGGCGATGGAAGAGGACGGTACGATCCATTTGCGTCCTAAAAAAGAAATCCTAAAGTTGCGCAAACTTGCGGAACGTCTTAAGCGAAACCTCGAAGGTATTCAAAGTATGAATCAACTGCCAGGTTTTTTGGTGGTTGTCGATATCGATAAGGAGTTGATTGCGGTTAAAGAAGCCCATGCTTTGGGCATTCCTGTGATTGGTCTTGTGGACACTAATTGCAACCCTAATGAAGTTGATATTTGCATTCCTATCAACGATGATTCGATCAAAGCGGTATGTCTTATTTTGCATGCTTTGTCGGAAGCGGCGTATCAGGGCAAGCAAGTTTATGCTGAAAAAGTGGCCGAAAAAGTGGCACGTATTGCGGCTGAAGAAGATGCTAAACGTACCGTTGAAGAAGCTGTTCGCAAGGAACAAAAAGAAAAAGAAGCGATTCGCAAGGAGCGTGAAATGGCTAAAGAAAAAGCTGCCGACATTGCACGTCAGAATCGTGAAGCTGAAAAAGTGGCTAAAGTTCAGGAAAAAGTTGCCCAACAAGCGACAGCGGTTAAAGGATCAAGTGAAGAACAAGCCGAAGAACAAGTTGCTTTTACCGAGTCAGCTGAGCCCGTTAAAGAAAAAGTGTCTCAAGAAACTGCCCCAAAAGATCAAGTCAAGGGAGAATGATTTATGAATGTGACACTTGTTAAAGAATTAAGAAATAAAACCAATGCAGGGATGATGGATTGTAAAAAAGCTTTGACTGAAGCTGATGGTGATTTAGAAGAAGCCGTGCAGATCTTGCGCAAAAAAGGAATTGTCAAAGCGGCCAAAAAAGCGGATCGCGATGCCAATGAAGGTTTGATCACAGCTATGGTTGTGGCCAATGGTCAAACTGGCGTGATTGTTGAAGTTAACTGTGAAACAGATTTTGTTGCGCGTAACGAAGCTTTTGTTGAATTGACGCAAAAAGTGGTCGAAGCTGTTGTGACGGGCGATGCTTCTCAGTTTGATGCAGAGGGTCTTTTGCAAACGGGCAGGTTGTTAGATGCGGTTAGCACTTTGGTTAAAGAGTCCGTGATAACTTTAGGAGAAAACTTAAACTTTGCCAGAGCGTCTCGTTTTGATGCGAATAATGGTTTGGTTGGATCTTATATTCATATGGGCGGTAAGATTGGCGTTTTGATTGACGTAGAAGGTTTTGCCGAGGGCGCCGAAGAAACGTTGAAAGATGTTTGCATGCACATTGTGGCATCTAATCCTACTTATTTACAACGTGATGAGATTTCTAACGAAGTTCTTGAAAAAGAAAAAGACGTTGTTTCGGCTCAAAATGAAAATAAACCTGCCGAGATTTTGGAAAAGATTTTAAATGGAAAACTTGAGAAGTATTTTGCGGATAATTGTTTGATGGAGCAAGGCTTTATCAAAGATCCAGATCGCAAAATCAAAGACGTTCTTGGCTCTTTGACGATCCGTCGTTTTGTGCGTTTTCAACTAGGCACTTAATTCTAAATCGAAGGAGATTGTTTTGGGGAACTTGAGTCCATACAAAAGAGTCTTGCTAAAACTCAGTGGAGAAGCTTTACAAGGAGATTCGTATGGTGTTAATCCTCAAGCGGTCTTAGACGTCTCGGAGCAAATCAAAGAAATTCATTCCTATGGACTTGATTTAGCGATTGTTGTTGGTGGTGGCAATATCATTCGCGGTATTACGGCGAGCGAAGGTGGTATTGAACGTTGCACCGCTGATTATATGGGTATGTTGGCGACGCTGATTAACGCCATGGCCTTGCAAAATGCACTCGAAAATATGGATGTGCCCACGCGGGTTCTTAGTGCGATTAGCCTTGATAAATTGGCTGAGCCTTACATCCGTCGTCGTGCCATGCGTCATTTGGAAAAAGGACGTGTGGTCATTTTTGCGGCTGGAACAGGGAATCCTTATTTTTCGACGGATACGGCTGCGGTTTTGCGTGCTGTGGAAATTAAGGCCGATATTTTGCTTAAAGCAACTAAGGTGGATGGTGTTTATGATTCGGATCCTGTCAAAAATGGGGATGCGAAAAAATTTGAAAGTTTAAGTTATTTGGATGTATTGAGTCAAAAGTTGAAAGTGATGGATTCGACGGCCGTATCTTTATGTATGGACAATGATTTGCCGATTGTTGTTTTTAACTTATGGAAAGAAGGCTCGCTCCGACAGATTATTCAAGGCAAACAATTAGGAACGTTGGTGATAGGAGATTAAGTATGCCAGAAGTATTAATGGGAGATATGAAAAATCGTATGGAGAAATCTTTACAATCCTTTCATGATGAAATTGCAACCGTTCGCACTGGTATTGCTTCGACGTCTTTGGTTGATAATATTATGGTTGACTGCTACGGTGCGGCTATGCCGATGAGTCAAGTGGCGACTGTGAGTACTCCCGAAGCACGGACGATTACAATTCAGCCTTGGGATCAAGGTTTGGTCGGAGAGATTGAAAAATCTATTTTGGCTTCGGAGCTTGGCTTAACGCCTAATAACGATGGCAAAACTGTTAGGATTAACGTACCCCTTTTGTCGGAAGAACGTCGTAAGGACTTGATTAAGATTGTCCGTAAAATGGTCGAAGATGCGCGTGTGGCGATTCGTTCTGTGCGTCGTGATGGCAACGACAAAGTGAAAAAACTTTTTAAGGACAAAAAGATCACCGAAGATGATCAACGTTATTTAGAGCAAAAAATTCAAAACCAGACCGATGGTTTTATCAAAAAAATTGATGAGGCTTTAGAAAAAAAAGAAAAAGATTTAGCTACTATTTAGTCGCGAAGTCTGTTAGAATGCAAGATCTCAATATTTTTGAGAGCTTAGATGTAAAGTCCCATCTTTAGACTTTTTTAAAGATTTGGGGGGCATAGCTCAGTAGGTTAGAGCAACACTCTTTTAAGGTGAATGTCGAAGGTTCGAGTCCTTCTGCCCTCAAAGATAATATTTGCGTCCCCATCGTCTAGTTAGGTTTAGGACATCGGGTTTTCATCTCGAAAACAGGGGTTCGAATCCCCTTGGGGATGCCAAATATAAAAACCTAAGTCTTTGAAATATAAAGACTTAGGTTTTTTCTATTTTAGCCTTGTGCCCACTTTTTTTGATTTTTATTAGAAATTTAATATTTTGATAGCTTCTTCAGCTTTTTCTTGGATAAGGTGGGCGTAAATCATTGTAGTTCTTATATCACTATGACCTAATAATTCTTGTACAATTTTTAAATCTTTAGATTCTGTTGCGAGATGGCTGGCAAAAGTATATCTTAATATATGTCAGCCTGTTTTTTTATATTTGCTTTTTTAAAGATAGGATAAAAAGAATCTCTAGGAATATCTTTATAGGGTTTGTCATTTTATGTTAAAAAGCATAATCCTTTTTTCTTTTTCTTTGTTATAAGAATTTGTTCCAGTGCAGGGTGTATTGGTATAATTCTGAATTTTTTGGATTTTGTAGATTTATAAACTTTGTTTTCTACCAGAATTTGTTTTCTATTAAAATCAACATCTTTCTATTCAAGTCTTAGAAGTTCACCAACACGTATTCCTGTATAAATTGCACAGGCTATCATAGGATAAAGATGTGATTCCAGGGCTGTTTCTAATAATAAGTTGATTTCTTCTTTATTTAAAAATTTAGGGGGATTTTTTCAACTTTAAATGTTTTCACTTCCTTTGCAGGGTTTGTATTAATATATTTTCTGGAAATATACCAATTGTAAAATGTTCTAATGATAGAGATGTGATGCTTGACTGTGCGAGGTTTAAGTTTATCTTTTTTTATACGTTTATGTATATAATTTTCAATATGTTTTTTTGTAACTTTATTGAGATCTCTAATATTGATTTCATTTGCAAACTTTGTTAAACGAACTTTGTCTTTTTCATGTGTTATTTTTTCTTTATACATAGATGTTATATTGAGATATTCATTAAGAGTATCGATTAAGTTTAATTTTTTAAAGAAAGGGGAATGCCACTTTCTTCTTTTTCTTTTAAAATTTTAGCTTCTTTATATTTAGCAACTTTTTTAATATCTGTTTCTAAGCTTTCTCTGAGGGGTATTATTGTATTTGCAAAAGATGCTTACGTAACGCTATGCAGATAAGATTGGTAAAACTGCAAATCAATTAACAGATGCAGAAAAGAAACAGGATTTTTTTAATGAGGTTCTTGAAAGAGGTGAAGATATCACTTCAAGAGTAAACACTTCATATAGAAGCAATGCGGAAAATCTGCAAATAATTTCTGCATCATTAATTGAGGCTAAAAATGAATTTTTATTATTTATAACACAATCTAATGATTTAACACAGGTTGCAGATAGATTTAGAGCAATGGCAGAATCTCTTTCTTGTTTTAGGAAAGGATTGCTTATTACAAAAATGGAGAAACTAAAGGAAAAAATTAAAAGTTTAGTTACTTCAACAAACTTTTTTACTAAAGCAATAAATAAGTTTTTTGATTCGGTTGGTAATAGAAATAGAAAAAAACTTGAAGAGTTACAGCAGGAATTGGCTCAAACAGTTATTGCAATGAAAAAGATGGATATTTATGTTGATGAGAATGTTTTAAATTTTCTTGATAAACAAAGCAAAACAAGAGTTCAAAAACAATAAAACAGATGAAAGAAGATATGCAGAAAGAACTCCCAAAAATAGATAAGGTTTTAATTGAATGGGAAAAGAGTTGGAAAAAATATCATGACAGATTACCTGAAACTCAATTAAAGAATCTTGAAAAGATGAGGGAACAATATATTGAACATGGAGCAGATCTTGCAAAAGTAGATCAATGGTAGGCAGATCAAAAAGAGCATATTACGACAAGGATTAGAAAGAATGCAGAAAAAGAATTTAATGCAATGAGAGATCTTGCAAAAGATACATTTACTAATATGCCTAATGCTTTTTCAGATATTTTTTATGATGCGTTTACAAATAAGATGAGGAGTGCCAAAGATATTTTAAGGTCCTTTGGAGATGCAATGTTAAGAAGTATCTCAAATGCAATGGCAGGTTCTATGATGTAGGATTTGGGATTACAGTCTGCTATTGATGGATTTTTTGGAGTATCGACTTTTCATCAAGGAGGGATGGTTCATCCTGTAAATATCAAAGCTCATAATGGATATCTTGGGAAAAAAAGACTGGATGAAGTTCCAATACTTGCTCCAACAGGAGAACGTGTTTTAAACAGGCGTGAAACACAGGATTATAATGCAGGTCAAAATCAAGCAGGTAGTCCTGCAAATATCAATATTCAAGTAGTAATAATTGACGACAGAGTTGTAAGCGAAGAAACCATAAAGGTTATTGTAAG
Source organism: uncultured bacterium (assembly GCA_964565945.1). Classification (GTDB taxonomy): domain Bacteria; genus CAZMGY01. The sequence goes on along the minus strand of CAZMGY010000033.1, from coordinate 12,413 downwards.
TGATCAGAATAGAAGATTTGTGATAAATTCGGTTGCTGATGATTTTATGAATAACGGTATGATAAGAAAGGCAATAAAAAATGGCTGATTTTGATGTATATGCAACATACTCATATCCTGTTATCGAAGATATAAAGTTTGATGTTTTGATAAACAAGATAGATTTAGGTGATGGGCAGATGATAAAATTAAAAAATACTAATTCAGTTAATTTAATTTCTGAAAATTTTGTTTTTAAAGTACATGATCCTATTGTAGTTAATGATGAAGCAGTAGTTGATGAAGATAATCAATTAAGTTTTAATATTTTAAGTAATGATAGCGATATTGAGGGAAATGCAATAATAAATATTAGTAGTGCTGAAAATGGAATTGTTAATTATGATAATAATGGAAATGTTATTTATATCCCTAATGAAAATTTTAAAGGAATAGAATATTTAACTTATGAAGTTGATAATGGACAAGGGAAGAAAAATACAGGAGAAATAAAGATAACTGTTAATTCTGAAAATGATTTTCCTGTGATAAATTTGATTCAAACTTCTTATCAATTAAATGAAGATGGTTTTATAGAAATAGATATTTTATCGAATGCATCTGATAGAGAAGACGGTAAGCCTAAAATAATTGATATTACTGGCGCATCTAATGGTAATGCAGAAGTTGTAGATGGTCATATAGTATATATTCCAAATAAAAATTTTAATGGAGAAGAAGTAATTAATTTCAAATTAGTTGATAATGATGGAGCAGAGATAAATCAAACAATAACTTTAACTGTTGATTCAGTAAACGATATGCCAATAGCAACGATAATAAATAGTTCAACAGTAGAAGATAATATAATAATGGCGGTCAAGTAACTCAAATTATTACAATAAATATAAGCTCAGTAAATGATATTCCAACTGCAACTGTGGTTGAAGCTCAAACAACTGAAGATACTCCAATAACAATTGATGTATTGTCAGGAGCAAGTGATATTGATGGAGATACTTTATCAATAAGTAATGTTTCCGAAGCTTCAAATGGAAGTTTAGAAATTGTAGATGGTAAAATTCAATATACTCCAAATGAAAATTATAATGGAGCAGAAATAAGAAGTGATGGCAATGGCGGAGAAATAACAAAAAGCTTGGTTATAACTATAGATGCAGTAAATGATAATCCACAAAGCTCAATGATAACAGCAGAAGCAACAGAAGATAATATAGTGCAATTTGATGTGCTTGCAGGCGCTACAGATGTTGATGGAGATGCTTGACTTTAGTTAATGTAACAGCTGCGCAATATGGAACTGTACAAATAGTCGATAATCAAATCCAATATAATCCTAATAAGGATTTTAATGGAGAAGATAAAATTTCTTATACAATATCAGACAGCAATGGTGGGGAAATAACAAAAGAGTTAATAATAACGGTGAATGCAGTTAATGATGCACCTGTTTTAGCAAGCACTATTGATAATCAAGAAATACAAAGCGGTTAAGAATTTATCTTGGATATTTCAAATAAATTTAGTGATATAGCTGGTGATAATTTAGCATATAGTGCAACTTTAGATGGACAGCCTTTGCCTAGTTGGATTAGTTTTGATGAGTCTATAGGAATATTTTCCGGGACGCCTGCTAATGAGGATTCCTCTAACTTAAATATTCAAATACAGGCAAATGATGGACAAGAGCAAGTATCTATAATATTTAATTTAGTTGTAAACGGAAAGATTGAAGGTAATACAGGAAATGATTATATAAGCGGTATGGCAGGAAATGATATTTTAATTGGTGGAGATTGTAATGATACAATTGAGGGTGGCTTAGGATCCGATTTGCTTCAAGGAGGCGCCAGGAGACGATACTTTAAGTTATAGCGGTGATAGTTCATGGGGAAGTGAGCTGGGTAGCATGGAATGTTGGAAGTCCTGATACATATAATCAATGGCGAAAGAGTAGCTGTGATGCCGAGATTTAGAAATTATGATGTTATAGATGGCGGGACAGGTGAAGATGTAATCAAATTAACAGACGAAGCAGATGCAATATTCTTAGATGATAGATATAGTCCGACCCCACAAGCGGGTGGCAGAATTATAGATGTTGAAAAAATAGATGCAGGCGAAGGTAATGATGTTGTAGATTTAACCTCAAAAATATATGCAGTAGGTGATATTGAAGTTAATGGCGAGGCAGGAGATGATGTTCTTTGGACAAGCAGCGGAAATGATACTCTCAGTGGTGGAGAAGGCAATGATTCTATATAAATGGCGGCACAGGAAATGATATTATCTCAGGAGATCAAGGACCAGATTTTTTGTATGGAAGTTTAGGTTAAAATGCTTTGAGAATAGTGGATTTAGGCTGTAAAGCCTTATTTAATGCGGATGTTTAAAGGTTTTTCTAATGTGGTTCGAATCCCCTTGGGGATGTCAAAATTGATGCTTAGGCAAACATGATTTGCCTTGATCTGGCATATTAGCCTCGCAGGAAACTGCGGGGCTTTCTTTTTATAAAGGACATCATGAGAAAGAGCAGATGAAGTTGGCATAAATAAGTATGATTAATGGAACATTTTGCTGCAGGAACAACAGCCAGATGTGGAATGGTCTAATGGATGTGTACATTCCAGTTAAGGCATAATAGTCAAAAACTGGGGGCAACAAATGGATAGAAGAAAAAAATATTCGAAGGAGTTCAAATTGGATGCGATAGACCTTGTTTTAGAGCAAGGCTATAGGTAATTGGAAGCTGGGTATTTCAGCAAACCTTTATCTGGTGGCAATGGCAGACTAACACCTGATCAAACAGAATTACGGTGTCTGAAATAAGAAGTTAAGCGACTAAGAATGGAGAAAGAAATCTTAAAAAAAAGCGACGGTCTTCTTCGCGAAGGAAACGCGATGAAATAGACGTTTATTAACCAGTAGAAGTAAGGCCTTGGCCGTCGAACCAATGTATCGCTTGCTTGGGAGTGTAAGCCGAAATTTTTACTATGGATATTGCCAACGGCAAGTCTCTAGGGATTCCGATTTTGAAAGGGATTCTATGCGAAAAATCATCAAAAAAACAGCTCAAGCAACAAGTAGTAGCTATGGATCTCGAGGAATGAAGTCTGTACTCAATTCGCTGGACTATTCGGTTGGGTGCTACAAAACTCGTTGATTGATGCGTGAATCGAGGGTTAAAGTCCGTGCTCGGAAAAAGTACAAAGTTACTAGCCAAAGTCTCCAGACAGCATCATGCCTATATTTCTGATATAACCAATATTTGGACACAGGAAAGTTGGCTGTATTTGGGGTATTTATAACTCTTTTTTTTCGTCAAGTCGTTGGCTGGAGCATGGATTCGCGCATGAAAACCATGCTTGTCACAAAGGCACTTTGGATGGCCATAGGAAAACGTTATCCAACATCAGGCTTACAGAAAGATTGCTTGCCACGCATGGTTTTGTCGGCAGCATGAATTGTAAGAGGTAATTGCGGAGAGTTTCTTCGCAAGCCTAAAGAAAGAAACGGGTAGAGTGGAAGCATTATCAGACTCGTAGTGAAGCTCAACAGGATATTTTGAATTACATAGTGATATTTTTATAACGGCCTTCGGTTACCTTCTCATTTGGGCTATATGAGCCCCAGTGACTACGAATTAGACATGGCCAAACTGAGGGAAAGTTGCTTAACTGGAGTCTACACATCTGTTAGAGCCTTCCAGACTGGTATATTGTCGGACGTGAACAGCATGTGTTTGATTTATTTCTAAGTTTGGTTAAAACAATTTGCATTGACAAAAGTTCTTGAAAAATCTAGGGACTAAGTGTATAATCTCGAGCTATGAGGATTGTATCAAGCTGTTTAGTCGTGTTTTTTTTATGTCTCTTTGTTCCGAATATGGGGCATAGTGATTCTGAAGATAGGGGCTCTTCTGCTCATCATTGTATGGTTGATTGTCAGCAACATTCCTGTATCTATGAAGTAAAAGAGGTTCAAGTTAAGGTTCCTGTTCAAAGGGTATCTTCTTATTTATTTTTGTCTTCTGAAGAAGCTTTAACGTTGCTCTTTGTTAAAAAAATTTCTCATCCTCCCCAAGTTTTTATCTAATAAATACACCCCATCAATATAAAATTAAATATTGAGTTAATTGACATAAGGAGTTTGTTATGTATCGTGTTATAGCGACCATTATGTGCACTGTCTTTGCGATAAGTCTACCAGAAGCAAGCGCTTTTGAGAATAAGGAGTTATCTTTTTCAGATGTCATAAAAATGGTTCAATCAAAAAATATTGAGATGAAGTTGGCGCATTTGAACATTAAGAGTAATCAAGGAGATCTTATTCAAGAAGGATTATGGTGGAATCCTGAATTCGAGATGGGGTATGAAAATTTTGGAGGAGAAGGGCCGTATAAAGATGCAAACGTTTTGGAGAAAACGTTTGCTGTGTCTCAGAAACTGGATTTTTTTGGAAAAAGAGCTTTGCAAAAAAAAAGGGTCAAGTTAGGCATAAAAGTTGCTCAAAAATCTTGTTCTCAAACTGAAAAGGAAGTGTTGTCAAGGGCAAGTAATTTGTATGCTCAAGTGTTAGTTGCTCAAAATAAGGTTGCATTGTCTAAAAAACGTGTGGCGCTACTAGCAGAAATGCTTGAATCAGCACAAAAAAGAGCTTTTGCGGGAAAAGCTTCTCCAATTGAGAAAATGCGTATCGAGGGAGTTTATGCACATAATAAGATTGGAATTTTAGAAAACATTCAGATGTTAAAAACAAAGCAAAGAAAATTAGAGGCTCTGTGGAATCATCAAGATGTTCATTTTGATACGGTTTTAGGAAATATTGAAAATCTTCCATTAGTAAAATCTTTAAAAGAAATGGAGGCAAGTGTCTTAAATAACTTCATTTATCAGAAAAATATTCTTCAAGAAGATAAGTCAAAAAATATTTTGGCTTTAGAGAAAAGAAAGAGGTGGCCAGACGTGGTTTTAGGAGGGGGTGTTCGAAATTTCAATGAAACAAGTGAAAAAGCTTATGTGGCTTCTTTGTCTTTTTCAATTCCTATTTTTGATCGTAATCAGGGAAATATTCAAAGAGCGAAATCGGAATATGAAGCAAGTCGGTTAAGTTTAGAAATGTTGAAAACGCAAATTGATGTTGAGTTTCATGATAAGTGCGATTATCTGGGTGTTCTTAGCCAAAAAATAAAGGTGTTAAAAAAAGAGATAAGACCTATGGTGAACAAAAGCTTGGAATTAGCGAAACAAGGTTATGAACAAGGACGATTTAGCTACTTGGAGGTTCTAGATGTCGAAAAAAATCATTGTGATATGCAGGAGGAAGTTTGGGCTTATTCTTTGGAATATATTCAAAAGTTTAATGAACTAATGATTTTTATAGGACAAGATCCTTATTTGTTTGAAGGCAATGAGAAAGGAACTCTACGATGAAGATTTTTTTTATGATAAATATTGTTTTTTTTGTTTTCTTTTCATTCTTGGAAAACATTTACAGTCAGCATGATCATGAAGGACATGAGGCATATAGGAAAAAGGAAGACCATAAAGAGCCTGCCCATGATAAACATAGCTCATCCAAAAAACAAAAAGTGGGTGACAAAAAAAAATTTCATGACGATGATGATGATCATAAAGGAGACAATCATAGTGTGCATGAGGGTCAACATTCCTCTCAAGGGTCTGAAGACCATGAGGATATTGTTCGTTTATCAGATAAGGATATAAAAGACTTTAATATTCAAGTGGAATTAGCAAAGTCGGGGAGTATCCAAAACTATATTTCTTTGATGGGAGAGGTTGTTGCAAATGCTAACCAAGAAGCTCGTATTGCGCCAAGATTTACGGGGCTTGTGACAAAAGTTTTAAAAGAGCAAGGCGACTATGTTCAACAAGGGGAAACGATGGCTCTTGTTGAGGCCAATGATAGTTTGAATACATATGAACTTAAATCATTAATTGAAGGGACTGTTTTAAAAAAGAATATCACTATCGGAGAAGTTCATGGAGATAGTTCAGTGGCTTTTGTTGTCGCTAATTTGGATACTGTGTGGGTTAATTTGAACGTGTATCAGAAAGATTTGACTTCAGTTAAAAAAGGATCAGAGGTTGTTATTCTGACAGAGCAAGAACTTCCAAATGTGAAGGGTATAGTTTTTTATGTGAGTCCCATTATTGCTGAAGAGACAAGGACAGCTATTGCCAGAGTGGAAGTTGATAATAAAAAAGGGTTATTTCGGCCAGGAATGTTCGTTGAAGCACAAGTATTTGGAGGTCAGGAAAGAGCCGACATTGTTATTCCAAAGAAAGCATTACAAATTGTTGAAGGACGTTTAAGTGTCTTTATTCAATATGAAGAAGGCTTTAAGCCTGTTCCAGTCAAAATAGGCCATCAAAACGAGGAATATGTTGAAATTATTTCTGGATTGGATATTAAGCAGAAATATGTGTCTAACGGGGCATTTATTCTTAAAGCTGATTTGTCTAAAGCTGCTTTTGGGGATGGTCATAATCATTAATTAGGTTTGGAGATGAAGGTTTATGTTTAAGTTTGTTCATGCGGTTTTACATGCTCGATTACTTATATGTTTTTTAGGTCTAGCTGTTTTATTTGCAGGATACTTTAGTTATCAAAGGTTATCCGTGGATGCTTTCCCCGATGTAACGCCCTCGTTGGTTCAAGTTTTTGTAGAAATAGAGGGTTTGGCTCCAGAAGAGGTGGAAAAATATGTGACCTACCCTATTGAAACAGCTATGAATGGGCTTCCTAAGCTTAAAGAAATTCGTTCTGTATCTAACTTTGGGCTTTCGGTTGTGAATATTTATTTTGAAGATGGCACGGACATCTACTTTGCAAGACAGTTGGTGGGAGAGAGGTTGCAAATGGCCAAAGAAGAGATTCCGAAGGGTTTTGGGAATCCCGAAATGGGGCCTATTGCGACAGGTCTTGGGCAGATACTTTTTTATTTTGTTGAAGATGAAAGTGGACAGAAAACACCCGAAGAGATGCGCGAAATTCAGGATTGGTTGATCAAATATAACTTGCAGTCTGTTCCAGGGGTTACAGAAGTTTTATCGCTTGGGGGAAAAGTGAAACAGTTTCAGGTGAATGTTCGCCCTTTTGACCTTCTAAGGTTTAATATTTCTTTGGAAGATGTTGTTGAAAAAATAAAAGTTAACAATGCCAATGTTGGTGCTCAGTTTATTGTGAAAAATTCAGAAGAATATGTGGTACGGTCTATTGGATTAGCAACAAAGATTGAAGATTTAAAAAAGATTACTCTCAAATCTATTGATGGAATTCCTGTTTATTTGTCGTCTGTCGCAGATGTGGAGATTGGTGGAGAAATGCGAAGAGGGTTAGCTACAATGAATGGAGATGGCGAAGTTGTTGCTGGTATGGTTTTAAAATTGATTGGCACCAATACATCTAATGTTATTAAAAATGTCAAAGATAAACTTCAAGAGATTAATCAAATCTTGCCCCCTGGTGTAAAGGCTGTTGCTTATTATGACCAAGCCGATTTAGTGGGTCGTTGTATTCAGACTGTGAATAAAGCATTGAGGAATAGCATGATTTTAGTGGCTGTGATTATTTTTATTTTTATGGGAGGAATTAGGCCAAGTATTGTTGTAGCTTTATCGTTACCGTTTTCAATTTGTTTTGCGTTCATCATGATGAAAGTTCTGGGTATATCTGCTAACTTGATGTCTTTGGGTGGAATTGCGATTGCTATAGGAATGATGGTTGATGGGACAATTATTATTGTCGAAAATGTTGAGCGATTTTTGAAAGAGCGTAAAGCAGGACAGCATTACTTTGAAACAATTTCCAAAGCTGTTGTTGAGGTAGTGAGATCGATATCTTTTGCAATTATTATTATTATTGTTGTTTTTCTTCCACTTTTGACATTGCAGGGTGTTGAGGGGAAAACATTTAAGCCTTTGGCTTATACGGTTTCTTTAGCTATGTTGGGTTCGCTTATTTATTCATTATTTATTGCGCCAGTTATGGCTAGCTTGGTTATGAAGAAATGGGGGAAAGAACACCCTGATCCAAAAAAAGAAAGTGCGTTTATTCATAAAATTATGGGATATTACCAACTCCCTTTGACTTATTGTATCAAAAATAGAGTAAAAGTTCTTTGGGTTGGCTTGGGGTTATTTTTAATAGGATTGACTGTTTTGCCCTTTTTGGGGTCAGAATTTATGCCTCGGCTTGACGAAGGTGATTTGTTGGTTAGATTGACAATGGCCCCGTCGATTTCTTTGGAAGAAGCAAAAAAAACTGTCTTGGTTTTTGAGCAACGCTTGCTTGATGAATTTCCAGAGGTTAACCGAGTGGTTACACGGGTGGGTCGAGGAGAAGTTGGCGCACATTCTGATCCCGTAAACTCTGGAGAGGCTTTTGTGGATTTAAAACCTGTTAAAGAATGGAAAAGAACAAAAAAACCAGAAAAACTTTATGCGATGATGAGTGAGTATTTTGAACATTTCCCAGGAGTAAAATTTAATTTTACCCAGCCCATTGCTGCAGCTGTTGATGAGTTATTAACTGGAACAAAAGCGGAGCTTGCGATTAAACTTTTTGGGTCTGATATGGAAGTGTTGAAACAAAAATCTTCAGAGATTGAAGCTGTCATTCGAACAATTAAAGGGGCTTCAGATGTACAGACAGATCAAGTGGAGGGTTCTCCTCAACTTCGGTTGGTCATTGATAGAAACGCATTATCTCGTTACGGCATTAATGTGGGAGATGTGCAAAATCTTTTAAAAACGGCGGTGGGTGGTGAAAAATCGGGGCAAATATTCGAAGGTGTTCGACGTTTTGATATTTATGTTCGTTATGACGAAAAAAGTAGGGATCGTTCAGAAAAAATTAGTCAAATTTTAGTTGATACTCCTTCAGGAGCAAAAGTTCCTCTGCAAGATTTGGTAAAAATAGAGGAAGTCATTGGGCCTCGTCAAATAACCCGGGAAAATAATCAACGTTTTATTGCAGTCCAATGTAACGTTCGCGGAAGAGATATTGGATCTTTTGTTTCCGAAAGTCAAAAAGCACTAAAGCAGGCTGTGGAATTGCCTGCCGGGTATATTATTGATTGGGGAGGACAGTTTGAGTTGCAACAAGAGGCGAATAGAAGGCTTCGTTTAGTTGTTCCAGTAACGTTACTGATTGTTTGTTTGCTTCTTTTTGGACACTTCAATTCATTTAAAAATGTTGGACTCATTTTGCTTGTTCTTCCTTTGGCTATGGTTGGTGGACTTGTCGCGCTTAAACTGACTGGGCAAAATCTCTCTGTGCCTGCTTCTGTCGGATTTATTGCCTTATTTGGAGTGGCTTTGCAAGATGCGATGGTGCTTTTAACCACCATGAATATTCTAAAAAAAGAAGGTAATTCTGTAGAGGAAGCTTCGTTTAAGGGAGCTTGTATTGTCTTTCGTCCAGTGACGATAACAACGATAACGACAGCTTTGGGATTAGCTCCTATGCTATTTGCTTTAGGAACGGGAAGTGAAGTGCAAAGACCTTTAGCGACTGTTGTGGTTGGAGGACTATTGACTTCGACGTGTGTAACATTATTTTTAGTTCCCGCAATTTATAAGTGGTTTTCTGAAAGAGGGGTAATTGATTAGTAAAGTTGTCAAAAAGTGACTTGGAAAGGAATGGTGGACTTATGAAGATAGCTTTGTGATTATGCTGGATGGCTTGTTGAGAAAGCCAGTATTTTTTACCCTGTTCCAAGGATTATTCGCCGAAGGGGAGTACGCAATGCGTATTTTTCTTTAAAATTTGAAAACACTGTTACTGCGGGTTTAATTGTAAAAGGAGGGGGCTTTTGATCCAAGAAAATATGATAATAGATTTGATTCTGGAAACAATCTTGCGTTGCTGCAATCTAATAAGGAAACAGTGAAGATGTTTTGCTTTTCGAACGGGTCAATTCGCGTACGTCCGAGGAATATGTAGATACGAATGGCAAGGATGATTTATTCGTGATGTTTGTAATGTCGGTAATTATGGCGCTAGTGATTTGGAAGTCACTCTGACAATGCTGGGAGATTTCGAAAAAACCAAACATTTGATCGATAAGAGTTATGAAATGAGTTAGAAAATAAACTTGATACAAAAAAGGCGGTGGAAATGAGAAATATAAAAATAATATTAGTAGGCTTTGTTTTGGGTCTGTCTATAGTATCTACCCAAATTTTTGCCAAAGAAGCGATGAATGTGGGAAATAGTGTTTGTCCCATAAGTGGTCAGGATATTGGTTCTATGGGAGAAGCATATCATGTTACTTATGAGGGGAAGGAATATAATTTGTGCTGCAAAGGTTGTGCACCCGAATTTTATAAAAACTCGGAAAAGTATGTTGAGGCTAATATGGATCATGGGCGTCATCATGAGGGAGATCACCATTAAACCAGTTGATGTCAAGGAGGATAAGGATGCCCTTGATATTTTATATCATCCTTGGGGTTGTCTTTTTGCATGTAAGACAGAAAAAAAAGTTCATAAATTTTTTGATGGAGAAATAGAAGTTGATGAAAATTATTTTGGAGAGCCAAATAGACGTCCCAGAACGTGAGATATCGCTTTGGGATTTTTTTTGCATATTTGAAGGTCTCAAACTGTGAATATTTGGCAACCTTGAGGCTATTCTTTGTGATAAAGCTTTTGTGTAGGATTATGTTGATTAATTCTTTCTTTTGCTAGGGTTTTAATGAGTCAAAAAGTTCATTAAAGTTTTGTAGTGCCATTTCTACTAATTCTTTGGTTACGGAATCTTCTTCAATTTCTGTTAGTATTTCTTTGAATGCAGTAATTCCTGTTTCGATCTCTTTTCTTTGTTCTCCTAATTTATCAAGTTTATCTTTAACAAAAATAGAAGTATCAGGATTTAACATGCCCATTCAATGATTCATAATTTTCTCAGCCAATTCTTTTTGAAGGGCTATTTTTTGACTTTGTAGTTGAGGCAGTTCTTTTTGAAGTTTTTCATTTATTTTGGTGACAACTGTTTCTAAGATATTTGTTTGATTTTTTCTTTTATTTACTTCTTGTTTTGCTCGTCAGCTATAGAGGTATTTTTGGAGCTAATCCTAGATCTGAGGTTGTTTTGTTAACACTTTTTTTTTGGGGCTAGTCGCAAAGTTTCATCTTTGAACTGTACCTAGTATTGTTTTCTTATCTTTTTTGATTCTATTTGCCTTTCTTCCAATCTATTATTTTACTAATTTACTGAAGTGTCCGATATTTCGGAGAAAGATCATAGCAAACGATAATAAGAAATCTGTCCCAGATCAAAATTGCTTATGGAGAAATTTTGGCGGGAGCGACGGGACTCGAACCCGCAACATCTTGATCGACAGTCAAGGACTCTAACCAATTGAGCTACGCCCCCTTCAATATGAAGCTATTATTCTCCTATAATTGTCTTTGCTTGTCAATCAATCACGAAATTTTAACTAATAAAAGACCTAAGCAGCTTTGTTAACGAAGGAACCTTGCTCGGATTGTGATTTAAGAATTTGAGCTTTAGAAGCATCGGCAGGAATGGTTTTTTGAGCTTTAATAAATTCTGTATAAAGCTTGTCTTTCTTGGTAACAAAAGATTTTGTATGGGTTTTGCTCTTCCAATGGTTATAGTTTTCGAAGGTTTTGAGAAAGTTGTTGTAACTCTTTTTGTGCTTTAGCTTTCTTGTGTTGATATGGCGAAGGTCTTTGATGTCGGAAAGATACACTTTGTCATCGAAAATAGCTGTTTGAATATCTTTTTCAAAACGACTAATGAGAGAGATGAGGTTGACGAAAAAAAGTGGCACGATGAATGCGGTGACTGTCATCGATAGATGTAGGAGTGAGTGGTATGTAAAGTCAAGTGTGAAAATGGTAAGGGCAAAGAGGATAAGAAAGAAAACCGAGAAACCTGCGAAGCGGATATAGAAAAACTTAGGTAAGCGATATATCCATAACTTTTTCTTTTTGTTAAAGTTGGGCGTGTTAGAAAAAATATAGAGCAATATTTTTTGCTTTTCAGGTTCAGCGGCTGATTGCTCTATTTTGTTAAGAAGGTAGTCGGCTCGTTCGGTGTTTAAGTACATTTTCTTTAAAACAGGGACGAAGAATGCGCCGTCAGTTGGAGATTTATCAAAGATGTAATTCGTTAATTGATCAAGGAGTGGTTGCCAAATATCTTTACTGTTGGAGTTCAAAAATGTTCCCAGAATAAAAATATATGTTTTGTGTAAAGTGATGTCCTTGAGGTCTTCGTGCCCATAATGATATTTAGTTTGGCGCAAAAAGTGGTGCGAAATACGTTCCCGTGTTTTGTGTGATGTCAATGGTTCGTGGAAAACAGCGGCCAAAAAGTGAGCAAATTTAAGTTGGTAGACTAAATCTTTGCATTCCAT
>CAZMGY010000032.1:0-7071 GCA_964565945.1 uncultured bacterium | reverse complement strand
AAGTAGGGGACTTATCGTATCGAAATCTTATAATTTAGACTTTGGTTACCTTACCTGCACTGAGGCAACTAGTGCAAACACGCGTTCTTTTTTTGAGTCCATTAACCAAAATGCGCATATTTTGTAGATTAGGCAACCAACGGCGTTTTGGTTTTATTGTGGGCGTGACTTACGTTATTCCCTGTACTAGGTTTTTTTCCGCAGATAAAGCAAACTTTGGCCATTGAGATGTTCTCCTTAAAATTCTATGTCCTGTAATAATATAAGTTGGCTACAGGACAGTTCTTGCTCTCAAAGAGAGAAAAGAGTATTCTAGCAAAAAAACAAAATAATGCAATATTTTTTCTTTTGAATCTAATTGAGTGAAAGTTTATGGGGACTGGGACGTTTCAGTTGAACGACAGTGTGCAATATTTAAAAGGTGTGGGACCACGTCGCTTGTCGCTTTTGGAAAAGTTGGGGATACGACGAATGGTCGATCTTCTGTTTTATTTTCCACGTGATTATCAAGATCGACGAAAAATGATTACGATCGATCAGCTTGTCAACGATGGCGAACAAAGCATTGAGGCAACGATCGAATCGATTCAAGAGCGAGTGGTTCGTAAAAAACTTTTTATTTTAACTTTGGTGGTTTCTGACGGGACAGGGCGCGTTGCGATTCCTTTTTTTAATCAACGTTTTTTGAAAAAACACTTTAAAGTTGGCGAACGCTATCTATTTACGGGTAAAGTTCAGTACAAATATGGCTTGCAGATGACTCAGGTGGTTTACGAAAAATTGTCGGAAGATTTGGAGGAAAATCGCTTAAATACGGGACGGATTGTCCCCCTCTATCCCTTAACCGAAGGTTTAACGCAACGTCAATTGCGCCGGATGATCAAGCATGTAATTGATCAAACCTTGTCTCAGGTGGTAGAAATTCTGCCGCAAATACTTATGGAACGGCATGGGTTGATGGAGCGTTGTATGGCTCTGCGCGAAATTCATTTCCCTAAAGACAGTGATCATATGGAGCAGGCCAGGAGGCGTCTTATCTATGAAGAGTTTTTTGTGTTTCAGGTGGCTTTGATTGATAAAAAAAATCGGACTCAAGGAGAAAAAGAGAACGGACTTTTGTGCATGGATACTGATGGGCTTGTGAAACATTTCGATGAGCAATTGCCTTTTGAATTAACCAAAGCTCAACGCAAGGTGATGCAAGAGATTCGTGCCGATATGCAAAGCTCACGGGTGATGATGCGCTTGCTGCAAGGAGACGTAGGTTCGGGCAAAACAATTGTGGCTGTGTACGCCATGATGTTGGCGATTCAAAATGGTTATCAAGTAGCCTTTATGGCGCCGACCGAAATTTTAGCGACCCAACATTTTGCTGTTCTTATGGAGTTTTTGGATGTGTTTCAGGTGCAGGCTGATCTGCTTGTTGGAAGCACCAAAAAAAGGAAGCACGAGGCCATCTTACAATGTTTGCAAAGTGGAGAAATCCATGCGGTGGTGGGTACCCATGCCTTGATTCAAGATGATGTGAACTTTAATCAATTAGGTTTGGTGATCATTGATGAACAGCACAAATTCGGGGTGATGCAACGTTCTCAGATGCAAAAGAAAGGCCTTAATCCACATATCCTAGTGATGACAGCCACCCCAATTCCACGCACTTTGTCGATGACGGTGTATGGGGAGTTGGATGTGTCGATCATTGATCAATTGCCGATGGGGCGCAAGCCGATCAAAACCTTTTTTGTGACCGAGGCTAAGCGCGAGGGTCTTTATGACTTTGTACGCAAAGAAATTATTGAGGGGCGACAGGTTTATTTTGTTTATCCTTTGGTCGAGATCTCGGAAAAACTAGATTTGAAAGCCGTCGAAGAACGTTATGAGCATTTGTGCCAAGATGTTTTTACCGACTTCCGTTTAGGCATGCTGCATGGACGGATGAAAGCGGCGGAAAAAGAACAGACAATGACATTGTTTAAACAAGGGGACTTAGACATTTTGGTGTCGACAACCGTGATTGAAGTAGGGATCAATGTGCCTAATGCCACAGTAATGCTGATCGAAGATGCCTCGCGGTTTGGTTTAGCACAATTGCATCAGTTGCGTGGGCGTGTGGGTCGTGGGGAGCACCAGTCGTATTGCATTTTGATTGGGGCAGCCAAAAGCCCCGAGTCTCGCGAACGTATGAAAGTGATGTGCGACACCAATGATGGTTTTAAAATTGCCGAAGCTGATTTGCAGATTCGTGGACCAGGAGAGTTTTTTGGTTTTAGACAGAGCGGTTTGCCCGAATTAAGATTAGGGAGTTTGCTTTCGGATTTTAAACTGATGGAGCAGGCGTGCCAGGATACTTTGGAATTATTTGGTGATCAGCAACATTTAGTGGCGAGGGCTCAATTATTGCGCATGGTTTATGAACGCTATGGTCATAAAATCGATATTGCGGGGATAGCCTAATGCGAATTATAGCTGGATATCTCAAAGGGCGAAAATTACAGGCGCCAGATGGCAAAGAGGTGCGTCCTACGAGCGATCGGGTACGTGAGGCCATTTTTAGCGTTTTGCATGAACAGGTGAAGAATGCGCGAGTTTTGGATCTTTATGCGGGTTCGGGAAGTCTTGGCGTTGAAGCGCTCAGTCGTGGGGCTAAACATATTGTTTTTGTCGAAAAACATCCCGCCGTGGTGCGCCGTTTGAATCAGAACCTTCGCCATTGCAAAATAGAATCAAACTGCCAGCTGATATTTGGCGATACACTGGATCAAATCAAGTGCTTGGGACGTTTAGAACAGTCCTTCGATCTCATCTTTGCCGATCCTCCGTATCATTTGTGTCCCGAGGATCTCTTGCAGAGGATGATGGATAATGGTATTGTGGTTTCCAAAGGGATGGTGGTTATTGAACACGATGTTAAACAAAAACTGATTTGCCCTGCGCAGCTAGAGGACGTGATTCAGAAAGAGTATGGGCAAACAAGTGTGAACTTTTATTATCATAACAATGAGGATAAAGATCTATGACAACACAAGTGATTTATCCTGGAACGTTTGATCCAGTAACCTATGGGCACTTGGATCTTATTCAGCGATGCCAGTCGATGTTTGAGCAGGTGTACATTGCCGTAGCTCAGGGAGGCCCTAAGGAACCTTTGTTTTCTGTGGAAAAAAGAATACAGTTGATAGCGGATTGTTTGGATAGTCAAGATCATGTGAAAATTGAATCCTTCTCGGGCTTACTGGTGGACTACGCCCATAGCAAAAACATTCCGGTGATTGTGCGCGGGATTCGCACCATTTCGGACTT
Source organism: uncultured bacterium (assembly GCA_964565945.1). GTDB lineage: Bacteria > CAZMGY01. The sequence continues at coordinate 3,771 of CAZMGY010000032.1, read as the reverse complement.
TGAATATGAATTTCAAATGGCACTGACCAATCGAAAAATCAGCAAAAATGTCGATACTATTTTCCTTATGCCCGACGAAGCTTATTCCTATGTGAGCTCACGCATGATTAAAGAAATTTGCCGATTGGAGGGAGATATTAGCGCTTTTGTTCCACTGAATGTGGTAAAGGCTCTTCATAACAAAATAAAGGGAGCCAAGCCAAGGCATGAGTGAAGATTGTCTGTTTTGCAAAATGATTGCTGGAGATATCCCGATTGATCGGGTTGCGGAAACGGAAGACGTTTTGGCCTTTCGCGATATTAATCCTCAAGCTCCAATCCATATCTTGCTGATTCCTAAAGAGCATGTGGAGACAGTAGCCGATACGGATCGTTTCGATAAGCCCTATATGACCTTGTTGACCGAACAAGCCAATCAAATTGCGGCTCAAGAAGGGTTTGCGGAAGAGGGATATCGTTTGGTGATCAATTGTCGCGATCATGGCGGACAAGAGGTTTATCATGTGCACATGCATTTGCTAGCTGGTCGTGCGATGATGTGGCCTCCAGGCTAAGGGAGGGACTTAATTTTGAAACACAATCCATTGTTTTTGGTGGCAAAACAGATTGTTCAGCGTTTTGTCGAACACGGTTATGAGGCCTGTTTTGCTGGGGGCTGTGTGCGAGACGATATTTTGGGGCTAAGTGTCAAAGATATCGACATTGCCACTAGTGCGACACCCGATGAGATCAAAAAATTGTTCGATAAAACCATTCCAGTAGGAGAAAAGTTTGGTGTGATGATTGTTGTGCAGGGGAGTTATCATTTTGAAGTCGCCACCTTTCGTCAGGATTTATCTTATAAGGATGGGCGACATCCTGAGGGTGTTATGTTTGTCACACCGCAAGAGGATGCCCAACGCCGAGATTTTACGATTAATGGATTATTCTATGATCCCCTAGACGATTGCATTATCGATTATGTGGGAGGTCAAGCAGATTTAGCCCAGGGAGTAATTAAGGCAATTGGACAAGCCAGCGAACGCTTTGAAGAAGACAAGTTGCGTATGCTGCGAGCCGTGCGATTTTCGGCACGTTTTCAGTTCCCTCTCGACCCAGAAACTCGAGATGCAATTGTGCAGACATCGCATGAGATTCATCAGGTAAGTATGGAGCGCATTCGCGATGAACTTTGCAAGATGCTCACTGGACCGAATCGTGGACAGGCGATCGATCTTTTGCATCAAACGGGTTTGTTAATCGAAGTGTTGCCCGCAATTGCGGCCATGGATGGGGTGAAACAGCCCCCTGAGTTTCATCCAGAAGGGGATGTGTTTGTGCATACCAAATTAATGCTAGATAAATTGCCCGAAGACCCTTCGGTTGCATTGGCGTTTGGAGCTTTGTTGCACGATGTGGGTAAACCTCCCACCTATACAGTTACCGATCGGATTCGTTTTAACAAACACGACAAAATCGGTGCCGAGATGGCCAATGATATTTGCCAACGCTTGCGAATGTCGAACGAAGATCGTAAATTGATTGTTCAGTATGTTTCTGAGCATATGCGATTTGGTGCGGCCATGCAAATGCGCGAAGGAAAGCTCAAAAAAATGTTACAGCGTTCCACGATTCGAGAAGAATTAACTATGCTTAAGGCTGACTGCGAGGCAAGTCACAACGACTTAGAGATTTATCAGTTTTGCATGGACAAGCTAAAGTCATACAGCGAGGAGGAGCTTCGTCCGCCTTTGTTGGTGACTGGTAAGCAATTGTTGGCTTGGGGTTACCAGCCAGCGCCTGTTTTTTCCGAGATTATCGAGGCCGTCGAAGTTTTGCAATTGGAAGCTCAAATTCAAACTCTTGAAGAGGCCAAAGCCCATGTCGCGCAACATTTTCCACGTGATTGACATTGGTTCCAATACGGTCTGCGGTCAAGTCTTGGAAATTTCTTTGGAAAGGAAGGTCTATGCTTTAGAGCATCAGACCTATGTTTTAAAATTAGGGTGCTATTTGCTCGATGATAAGCTTGTCCCAGAGCATGCTGTCGAACAGCTTGTGCAGTCGTTACACAAACTCGTACAAGTCAGTCAAAGCCACGAAACTTGTCACACTTACCTCATTGGAACCAGTGTTCTGCGTGAAGCAAGCAATGCTACGGAGATTTTGGCAAGAATCAAACACGAGCTGGGGTATGATGTTGATGTACTGTCCACCGAAGATGAAGGTTTGCTGGCTTATAAGAGTGCGCTTTCTGTTTTTCCTGATTTAAGCGAACATTTGTTGGTGTGCGACCTGGGTGGAGGTAGCTGTGAAATGATATACAGCCACCGGAATCAACTGATTCAAAATGACAGTTGGCCTTACGGCTTGGCCAAAATGAAGCAGCTTTTTCAAATGGGCGAGCGTTTGAGTGTTCAAGAAGGAGGGATGGTGCGAATACATTGCCAAACCTTATGTGCAGGCTTTCTGGACGATGCGCCATGGAGTGTTGAGAACTTGGTGGTGACTTCGAGTGCGCTTAAAGTGGCGGCTTTGATGTTGCATCCAAACTTGAGTTATGAGCAGTTGGATCAAGTGACCTTGCATTTGGATGATTTGTGCCAGCTTGAGGAGATGTGTTATTTCGAGAAGGATATGAAATATCTCGACGATGATAAACGTGATTTGGTCTGTTTGGGGCTGATCTTTTTTCAAGAACTTTGCCAGGCGATGCAAATAGAAGTGATTCATATTTGCCCTGGCTCTATCCGTGAAGCCTATGCCTTAAGACGTAGTTCTTCGATTTTAACTGTATGACAATCCATAGATCCCGCAATCAAGTCGCGGGATGATGAAGACACAAAGTATGTCATTTTAGCAAAAGTGGGAATTTAAAAAAAAATTAAGATGACGACTCGTTTTGCGTGGGGTGTTCCAGGTGATCCGCTTAGTCTCCATCTGGTTCTTTGGTGTCGTCAGTCGGATCTTCCGAACCTGGAAAGGCCGAGTCACCACGCTGGACATTCAAGTAACCAGTCAGTGAAATATTGGTTTCGTGGGGGTTGTTGCCACTATGAGAGATCAATGGATTGGCGGTATCAAAAGCGCTATTGCTCCATGTGTACTCTTGCTCGGTGACAGGGCACTGAAACATTCCAGCAGGAATGCCTTTACTGGTCGAAAAGTTTTTAACATCATTGAAATTTTGCGGGGCTTTCTGCTTATCAATCTCGTACAGACTGATCATGTGGCCAATTTCTTTCAGGTTATTCATACACGCGATTGTTTTGGCGCGCTTGCGGGAGAGGCGCAAGGCGGGGCTAATCAAGCCAATTAAGATACCAATGATGGCAATTGCTGTTAAGAGTTCAATCAATGTGAAACCGCGTTTATTAGTATAAGATATCATATTCCGTTACCCCCCCCCCTCAATATAGAAAAGCCTACCTGATTATAAGAGTTTTTGTCAAATGATCGCGCTTGGATGGTTATACGCAACGAATATTTTAAACGAATATGTTCAAAATATATAGCAATATTTTTATGTGTAAATATATGTTTATAGTTATATTTTTTAGAGAAGTTTCTTTTTGGGATGGAGCATCAGCACATGGGCGTACATCCGTCCTCATAATGGAGCCCTCCTACACGGCACTCCAAGTTCTGTTTTTCGAAGTCGAAGTATGGTAATGACCTCAATGGAGAACCCAAACTGACGATGAATGTCTTGAGTAGTCACGACTTTAGTACGAGGTACTACTTCAGTAATGAGTCAGGACTTTAGATCTAGGCGTAGTTCTCAACAACGTG
>CAZMGY010000031.1:0-2516 GCA_964565945.1 uncultured bacterium | reverse complement strand
GGGCAACGTTTTTAGTATTCGCTATGATCACAATGGCGTCAACAGAGGCATGGTCTCTAGCCACATCTGTGCAATTGCGTGGTTTAGGGCAGACACTTGAAGACATGGTTGATTCGGGTAAAAAATTGATGCCAGAAAATTCTTTGCAGGCTATGCCAGAGCAAGGTAGGACATCAACTTGGGAGCAAGGGCCTGTATCAGAAAAATACCCCCCCACTTGGGAAGATGTGCTGGAAGGGGAGTCTGAAAGTAATTTAAGACAAGACTTCAGTGAGGTGGAAACTAAACAAGATTCTCAGAACCTGGTTGGAGCTGAGACAGAGAACGTTGCATCTCCTCTTTCCAATAATAAATTGAAGCAAAGAGCTACAGGAATGCTTCCTTCAATCTTGAAAGCAAGCGATAGTACTAAAAAATCTCAATCTCCAATGTCAGACGAGGTCAACCCAAAAGATCAACACCAACATAGGGTAGTTTTTGAAAACATGCCTTCACACTGTGTTTCTCTTGTACGAGCAAACACCGAGACACCGTGGGGTATTCGTATAAAAGACAACATCATCGAGAACCTTCCCTCCTTTTCGCAAGCTTCTTTTAGCTTTGAAATGGGTAAACTTGAAGTGGGTGATCAAATCATAGAGATAGGCGGTCTTAAGGTAACAAAGCATGACGAGGACGAGATTGCTAAGTTATTCAAAAAATCTATAAAAATGACTATCCTTGTTAAGCGAAAAGAAATAGACACTGAGGAAGATGAGGAGGAAGCGTCGTCTGTAAATGATTACATAGAAAAAATTCCTAAGGAGATTAGAAGAAAAGATGCTAAGAAACTGGTTGGAAGTGTAGATTCAGAATTAGAAGAGAACAAGTATGTTCAAGAAGAAATCATAGGAATTCTAGGCAAGAAAGTGGAGCTCAACCAAAAAGATCAAGAGCAAGGTGCGATGTCAGCTCAGGGTCAACAGCAAGAGCCTGTATCAGATAAACAACACCTACCCACTTGGGAAGAGGCGGTGGAAGGCTTGTTTGTAAGTGATAAAATAAAAAAAGGACTTCGTGATCAAATTGAACAGGATGTTAAGAAACTGGTTGGATTTGAGGCAGACAACTTTGTGGGGAGCTATGCTTTGATCTCGGTTAAAGCTGGTCGTTCCGATCAAAAATTGAAGCGAATAGATAGTCCTAAAATATTTGAAGCTGCAAAATCAGAAAAGACCAGGTCTTTGTATGAAAAAATCTTAGAGATTCTAAGACCCTACATAACCGATGTGCGTTACAAGGCCTTTTTAGAGCTGAACGAAAGATGCCCCACTTGGGAACAGGTGGTGGAAGGGTTGTTTGCAAATGATGCAACAAAAAAAGGACTTCATGATCAAATTGAACAGGATGTTAAGAAACTGGTTGGATTTGAAGAAGACGTATTTGCGGGGGTCTATGCTTTGCTCATGGCTAAAGCTGGTCGTTCCGATCAAAAATTGAAGCGGACAGATAGTCCTGAAATATTTGAAGCTGCAAAATCAGAAAAGACCAGGTCTTTGTATGAAAAAATCTTAGAGATTCTAAGACCCTACGTAACCGATCTGCGTTACAAGGCCTTTTTAGAGGTCAACCAAGAAGGTCAGCAACAAGGTGCGACGTCAACTTTGGAGCAAGAGCCTGTATCAGATGAAGAAACACCCCTTACTGTGGCAACAAATTTGGACGAGGTGATGGAACTGTTGTTTGAAAAGGGTTTAACACAAAAACTTTGTGATGAAATGAAACAAGATATTAAAAAACTGGTTGGAGCTAAGACAGATTATTTGGCGGCAGCCTTTGCTTTGATTTTGATTAGAGGTGATCTTTCTGAGCAAAGCTTGAATCGAATAGATAGTCCTAAAGCATTTAAAGTTGCAAAATCAGAAAAGGCCCAGGCTGCTTCTTATAAACAAATCGTAGCTGCGCTATTTCGAATCTTCAATAGCGACAATAGCGACAATAGCGACAATAGTCCCCTTATTGAACGTTACGAGGCCTTTTTAGAGGTCAATAAAAAAAGATCCTTGGACGCGGTGATGGAAGTGTTGTCTGAAACTTGTGTTGTTCTAACAGAAGAAGAAGAATTTCGTGAGGAAATTAAAGCGGATGTTGAGAAACTGATTGGAGCTGAGAGCGACTATTTTGCGGCGACCTATGCTTTTCTCAAGATTAAAGCGGGTATTTCCCATAAAGTATTGAATTTAACAGATAGTAATAAAACATTTCATGCTTCAATTTTAAAAAAGACCAGGGGTCTTTATGCACAAATGCTAAAGGCTCTAGATCCCTACGTAAGCACTAGGCGTTACGAAGCCTTTTTAAATGTAAATGCCAACGAAAAAGATCAAGAGAAAGTTGGTAGTTACTTAACCTTAGATTTGGGGGGGGAATTGGTAAGCCTAGAAGTTGCTAGTCGTGTTCAAGGATTTAAAGGTCAAGCTAGGCCTTTTGATACTGGCGCTCGCGGTATAACTCAAAAACAAGTTCAGTTTAGAGAA
>CAZMGY010000030.1:0-88380 GCA_964565945.1 uncultured bacterium | reverse complement strand
TCCGATAAGTCACAAGCTTTGATAAAAGCAATGCTGGGTTGGAGCGAAGATGTTCAAGGAGACGATGCTTCATGGCGAAGAGCTTCTGAAGGATTCCAAACTATTTTAGCTCGTTTTCCCTTAAATAGTCCAACTGCTCAGAAGAAATGGAAGGTTGTATGGGGTGAGCTTTGGAGTGGGTTACAGGGCTATGATGAACAAATAAATCGCTTGGTCCAAAATTTTAAAGGTGTTTTAAAAAACTACATTTTTGAGGTCTCTCAGAACCCTGCTTTAGATTACGAGGAGAAGGACGTAAAGGAGGCGTCTCTTCTGGATCAAATACGTCAATGTTCCGAAGCTATTAAAAAGATAGCTCAAAAGATGAGAGGGGAAGTTAATGAAAACTTGAAGAATCGTGGCCAAGAGTGGTTGCAATATCAGAAGTTTCTTAACCAATTGACGCAAGAGTTGATTCTGTTGGGAAGTCTGTTGAGGGGGGGGTTATCTCAGGATATACTACCTTCGTTGCTAGACGCCCTATGCCGTATTGTGCCCAGGGAAGCCCGAGTGCTGCCTGTTTATGATCAAGATGTTTTTGAGAAGTGGACGACAGAATGGGAGGAGTTGTGGGAGATTATTGTGAGCAACGAAGCGCTTTTAAGTTCATGTGTACTTCAGCCCAACGAGTTCCGGAAAGCCCTGCAAGAGACGATGGCTTTTAAAGGTCATAAGGTGTTGCCCAATACTAATGAGAAAATAGTTCGTTTAATGGAAGAATTTAAGGGCTCTTTGCAAATGTGGATTTTTCAAAGAGCTAGTAACAATATCTCTGATGCTACGGTGACTTTAGGTCAGCAAGTTGAGGCTATGCATCAGCAAGTTGAGAGTATGCATCAGCTATTTCAGGAAATGAAAGAGCACGTCGAGTTTGATATTCGCTTTCAAGGTCAAGAATGGCTAACATACTATAGTTTTTTGAATGGCTTGGTGCAAAATATAGGAGTTCTGGGAGATACCTTGAGCGATATTAGTGTTGGTCATGAGCTGAATGAGGTAGGTCCTATGGTGGTAAGGTTTTCTACTATGGTTAAGAGCTATTTCCCAGGGTATGCCGCCGGAATTGTTATATGGGATCACAGTATTTACAATGTTTGGACAGAGTTATGGGACCAGGTTTTGGATATCTTTGTAAATAAGGATCTATGGGGCGTTAGAGGGGAGGTATCGGAGTTGGGACTATTAGCCATTGAATCTATGAGAAATAGTATGCGTACGCTCCTTGCATTTAAGGAGATAGTATCGATGGCGCCATGGGATATGCTTCAAAAGGATTCTGCAATGGGAGGACGTGAAAATTCAGGTTTCATGTTGATGCCAGTTCTCCCTCGAACAGAAGTTTATTCAGGAGGGACATCTGTTTCGCAGCGGACCCTGGAGGACTGGGGTATGACTGACTTTGTTGGTCATGTTCGGGTTAATCCTAAACAAAGTTCGTTGGCTCAAAATACGCCAGCTAATATTTATGGAAAGACTATAAATGAGATTACAGTGCACCCTAGCGTTTTTCAATTGCCTGGAGCTTTGATGCGTTTCATGATGCGAAATGAGATGTGGCAGCTTATGATCGCTGGCGATACGAAACTCCAAACGTTTTATGCTCAACAATCACCGATTGTTTTAGAAATGCACAGCTTGCTTTACGCCATTGCTACGACACCGCGAGAAGAGTGGGCAAAGGCTTTGAACGCGATGAAAGCTTACGCTGATAAACTTGAGCAAGAAGGGGTGAAAAAGGTGAATGAATACCGTACTTTAATAGCCTTTTTGGACACTGTGACATTGCCTGAAATTTATGATTCTTTGTTGCAAACCGAAGGAGAAGATATTGATTTTTGGGCCGAAACGCAGCGTGATTTATTGGAGAGTTTTAGTGATTCTCTCGAGGTCTTATATCGAGCGTAATTCATAGAGGTGGGGTATACTAAGTCCCATGTCGGAAGTTAAGCTAAAACGTATTCAAGAGTTGCGTGAAATTATTCGTTTTCATGATCGGAAATATTATGTGGAAAGCGATCCACAAATTTCTGACTATGATTACGACCGATTATATCGCGATCTGGTAGAACTGGAAGCTCAATATCCCGAAAACATTACGCCTGATTCGCCGATCCAACGTGTCGGAGAGAGTCCTGTTAAAGATTTAACGATCAGGCATGCCATCCCTTTATTAAGTATGGATAACACCTATTCGCCCAAAGAGCTGATGAAGTTTGACGAGCGTATGCAAAAATTAGCCGAACAAGAGGTGTTGGACTATACGATTGAGTTAAAGATTGATGGCTTAGCTGTGAGCTTAATGTATCAAGATGGTCAATTGCAGTATGGCGCAACCCGGGGTGATGGGATTTCGGGAGATGATATCACCTCGAATTTAAAAACCATTCATGCGGTGCCTGTCTCCTTACCTTTGGCTAAGGGAGCTTTAGAGGTGAGAGGCGAAGTTTATATGCCTCGTGATGCTTTTACAAAGTTTAATAAACAGAGGCAAGAGAGGGGAGAAAAAGTCTTTGCTAATCCGCGAAATGCGGCTGCGGGCTCTCTTAAACTTCTGGATGCTCGTGAAACGGATAAGCGCCCGTTGGATATTTTTATTTACAGTGTGGGTTTTAACTCAGTGAAAAATTTTGTTTTGCATAGTGAGGAGTTGGTATGGTTGAAAGAGTTAGGTTTTAAAGTGAATCCACATATTCAAACTTTCTTGGGCATTCAAGAAGTGATTGATTATTGTTTAAGTTGGGCCGATAAGCGCAGCGATTTGCCGTATGAGATTGATGGAATGGTAGTGAAAGTTGACTCGCTCGATTTTCGCAAACAGATGGGGGCGACTGGAAAAAGTCCTCGTTGGCAAATGGCCTATAAGTTTCCTTCCGAAGAAGCGATCACAAATATTCAAGATATTGTGATTCAAGTCGGTCGCACTGGGGTTTTAACACCAGTGGCCGAATTAGAACCAGTGTGGATTTCGGGAAGTACAGTCAGTCGGGCCACCTTGCATAACGCCGATGAACTTGAGCGCAAGGATATTCGTATTGGGGATCGGGTGGTGATTAAAAAAGGTGGTGAAGTGATTCCCAAAGTGATCCGGGTGTTATCCATCGATTCCGATCAACGTGCAGAACCCTTTGTGATGCCTAAATATTGTCCGATTTGTGAAGGCTTGGTCGAACAAGATGATGATAATGTGGCGCATCGCTGCACGAACCCTTTATGTGTGGCTCAAGTGAAGGGAACGATTGTACACTTTGCCTCGAAAAAAGCTATGGATATCGAAGGCTTGGGCGTGGCGGTGGTGGATCAGTTGGTCGATGAAGGTTTGATAAGCTCTTACGCCGATTTATATCATCTGAACTATGAAGAATTGATTCCTCTCGAGAGAATGGCCAAAAAGTCGGTGAATAATCTGTTGCAAGGGATTGAAGTTAGTAAAGATCAGGGTTTGGAACGATTGTTATTTGCTTTGGGGATTCGTCATATCGGGCAGCGATCGGCCGAGTTTTTGGCCCAGCATTATGGAGATTTGGATCGTTTGTCTCAAGTTAGTTTCGAATATCTCGAAGATATGTATGAGATAGGTCCTGTGAAGGCTCAAAGTTTGGTCGACTTTTTTGCTCGCTATGAGGTGCAGACCATGATTCAAGACTTTAAAAATCAAGGGCTTTACTTGACGGCTAAGCGCAGTCTCGCTACACTGAATCAAGATCATTATTTTTTTAATAAGAAATGCTTGATCACAGGAACCTTTCAGTCGATGAAGCGATACGAGGCCGAAGATAAAATCAAAAACCTTGGGGCTACGCTTGTGTCAAGTGTGACCAAGAACACGGATATTTTGATTGTTGGTGACAAATCAGGTTCAAAACTGGTTAAGGCTGAAAAATTGGGTGTTGAGGTGATTAACGAGGCTGAATTTTTTCAAAAATTGCAGGAAGGAGTTTAACCATGATGGGTGGAGCGAGTTTTCAACCCCTGTATCGAACGTCGATGATATTTTTAACGACAGCTGCTGTGATTATCATTATGGCTGGAATGATGGCCGCAAAGACGATTTTAGTTCCTTTTTTGTTTGCGGTGTTTATTGCTGTTGTTTTTGCGTCGCCGATGTTTTGGTTACAAGAGAAAGGTTGTCCACAAGGATTGGCTTTTGGCTTAGTTGTGTTGCTCATCTTTTTAGGTGGAGTGGCGCTTGCGGGATTGATTGGTGCTTCGGTGCAAGGTTTTTCTGATAATGTGCCGACCTATGAAGCTCAGTTTCGTCAACAAATGGTCAATATTGATGAAAAATTGGTGGAATGGGGTTTCGAGACCGCGCAAGTGAGTTTAAGTAAAATGCTTAATGTTGGTTCGGTGATGAAGTTTACATCGAGGATGTTGAATGGTGTTGGTAATGCTTTAGCCAATGGTCTTTTAATTTTTATTATCGCGACTTTTATTTTGCTTGAGGCTTCGAGCTTTCCCTTAAAGATCAAAAGAATATCGAAATCGCATAATGCATTGTTAGAGCCTTATCATAAGTTTGTGCAGGGGGTGCGGCACTACATAGGTATTAAGACTTTGGTGAGTTTTATCACAGGTGTGTTGGCTTATATCGTAGTGCTGTGGGTTGGGCTTGACTACCCTGTTTTATGGGGGTTGGTAGCCTTTTTACTTAATTATATTCCAAATATAGGGTCTGTTATAGCGTCTGTTCCGCCGATTATTTTGGCGATGGTTCAGTATAGCTGGCATCAAGCTATTGTGATTTTGATTGGCTATGTCCTTATTAACTTTGTAATGGCTAATGTGGTTGAGCCGAGGTGGATGGGCAAAGGACTAGGTTTGTCGACTTTGGTGGTGTTTATGTCCTTGATCTTTTGGGGTTGGATTTTGGGACCTATGGGTATGGTCTTATCGATTCCGTTGACAATGACAATCAAAGTTGCGTTAGAGGCACAAGACGAAACCCGTTGGGCGGCTATACTTTTGGGGGATTAAGGCTCTTATGTGTGCTTGGGGGAGTTGGCAGGGAATCCGTAGATATGTATGGACCTTGATGATAGGAGTTGTGATGAGTGTATCTTTTCAGCAGTCAGTTCAAGGAAAATTCAAAGCTAATCGTTTGGCCAAAGAGCAGAGTCCTTACCTGTTGCAGCATGCTTATAATCCCGTTGATTGGTATCCATGGGGAGACGAAGCCTTTGCCAAAGCGCGCGAAGAAGATAAGCCTATTTTTTTGTCGATTGGTTATGCCACATGCCATTGGTGTCATGTGATGGAGCGAGAATCGTTTGAAAATGAAACGATTGCTGTCTATTTGAATAAGCACTTTGTGTCGATCAAGTTAGATCGCGAAGAGCGGCCCGATATTGATAGCTTGTACATGCATGTGGTTCAGGCAATGACCAGTCAAGGAGGGTGGCCCCTATCGGTGTTTCTAACGCCCGAAAAAAAACCTTTTTATGGAGGAACCTATTTTCCTCCCACTGATCGCTGGGGGCGTCCAGGATTTTTGAACATCCTTAAGCAGTTGCATGTAGCGTGGACCGAAAAGCGGGGAGAAATCGAAGATAGCAGTGAACGTTTGTTAACTGTGATTGATGTGACGCAAAACGAAAATCGCGACCAAGAGATTTCTTGGGACAATAATCACCTGCTTTGGGCCAAACGCGATATTCAGCAACGTTTTGACGAACAATATGGAGGCTTTAGCGAAGCCCCGAAGTTTCCTCAATCACACACCTTGTCCTTTCTTTTGGCGATGCACAGCCGCGGTGGGGATGCCGATGCTTTGCGAATGGTGGAAGAGACTCTTGTTGCGATGAGTGACGGTGGCCTTTATGATCATCTTGGGGGTGGAATTCATCGCTATGCCACCGATGAGCAGTGGCATGTGCCGCATTTTGAAAAAATGTTGTACGACCAAGCGCTTTACATTAAAGCCTTAGCCGATACCTACTTGATCACGCGGAAGGACTATTACAAAGATAAAGCTTTGGAAACCTTAGAGTACATTGCTCGTGATATGACCGACATTCAGGGTGGTTTCTACAGTGCCGAGGATGCTGATAGTTACGAGCGTGAGGAGGCCGTCCACAAAAAAGAAGGTGCCTTTTACATTTGGCAAGAGGTCGAAATCGATACTCATTTGAGTACAATTGAAGCCGCTGTCTTTAAAGCCGCCTATGATGTTCAATCTCAAGGTAATGTTAAGGTTGATGCGCAGGGTGAATTTGTTGGGTGGAATATTTTGCATCGTGTACGCAGTGATCAAAACTTGGCTACTTTGTTTCAGAAAGAAGTGGATAAGATAGGGCGCATTTTGAAAAAAGCAAAAATAAAGCTCTTTAAGCGCCGAGAGAAACGTCTCAGACCTTTGCGCGATGACAAAATTTTGACCGATTGGAATGGTCTTATGATAGCTACGATGGCCTATGTGGGACGTACTTTGCAAGATGATCGCTGGATTGTGGTGGCCGAGCGAGCGGCGCAGTTTGTTTTGGATCAAATGGTTAATGAACAAGGTCAGCTGTGGCATCGTTACCGCCAAGGTCACAAAATCATCCCTGGAATGCTTGATGATTATGCTTTTTTTGTGAGTGGTCTGATTGAACTGTACATGGCGACAGCTCAAAGCAAGTATTTACAAGAAGCTTTGCATTGGAATGAGCAGATGCTGAGGCTGTTTCAATCTCCCGAAGGGGTTTTTTACAATGCATCGTTTGAAACAAAAGATTTGGTTTTAAAGCAAAAAGAGGCCTATGATGGCGCTCTTCCTTCGGGAAACGCCGTGGCTGCCTATAATCTGATTCGTTTAGCCCGTTTGACAGGACATGGGTATTTTGAGGATAAGGTTCTTAAAATTTTCAATTACTTTGCCAAAGAATTGAAACAAGGGCCCTTTAGCACTACTCAAATGCTTATGGCGATGGATATCGCGATAGGGCCAAGCCGGGAACTTGTTTATGTGGCACCCGAAGTGAATGAAGCTTACATCGCCATGAAAAACGTGGTTGATTGCACTTATGATCCTCGGATGGTGATTCTCTATCGGATTAAACAGGATAAGAACTTGTCGAAATTTGTTCCTTTTGTTGATCAATTTCCTATTCCCGAAGAGGGAGTCCAAGTTTATGTTTGCCGCGATCACCAGTGTGAACGACCCGTATCTTCCGAAGAGGCTTTGCTTAATCTCCTATAAAATAGCCAAACGTTCCCTGTTTTTCAATTTTGCGTAACTTTTGATACAATGGATTTCTATGAAAATAATCGAATCAGTTGAAGATATTCAATTATGGAGCCAATCCAAGAGAGGTCAGGGGCAAAGCGTCGGTTTTGTGCCAACGATGGGGGCTTTGCATGAAGGTCATTTAAGTCTTATGCGCAGGTCGTTGTCTCAGGCAGATGTGACTGTGGGCAGTCTCTTTGTAAACCCAACGCAATTTGGAGTTGATGAGGATTTAGATGCTTATCCTCGTTTGCTTGAGGATGATATGAACAAATTAGCTGATTTGGGTGTGAATGTTGTTTTTTGTCCTGAAGCTCAAGAGGTGTATCCTCAAGATTTTAAAACTTGGGTGGAAGTACCTTCTTTGGCGCAGCATTTGTGCGGGGCCTCCCGTCCGGGTCATTTCCGAGGGGTTTGCACTGTGGTGAGTATTTTTTTTAATCTTGTTCGGCCGACATGGGCGTATTTCGGGGAAAAAGATTTTCAGCAGCTGCGGATTATTGAACAGATGGTTCAAGATTTAAGGATGGGCGTCAATGTGGTGGTTTGTCCGACGATTCGGGAGCCTAATGGATTGGCGATGAGTTCACGCAATGCTTATTTAAGTCCCGAGCAGCGAGAAAATGCTGGGATGATCTACCAAGCCTTGGTGGAGATGCGTCAACATATTCTTGCGGGAGAAACTCAGGCGGATGCGGTGCTTTCTAAGGGACGTGCCATGTTGGACAAGGCTCCTGGTTTAACAATAGACTACTTGGAAGTTGTCGATTATAATACACTACTGCCTGTGTCTTGTGTCGAACATGCTGTGATTGTGGCTGTTTCGGTGTGCTTAGGTTTAGTACGTTTGATTGACCACATAGATGTGAAAGAAATCTAATGATATGATCCGAGATATGTTTAAATCGAAGATTCATCGTGCGACTGTGACCGATGCTAATTTGAATTATGAAGGGTCGATCACGATTGATCAGAACCTTTTGGAATTAGCTAATATTTTGCCTGGAGAAAAAGTTCAAGTTGTTAATGTGAACAACGGAGTTCGTTTTGAAACATATGCGCTTATCGGCGAATGTGGTTCTGGAACCATATGCATTAACGGCGCTGCGGCGCGATTGACTCAATCTGGTGATCTTGTGATTATTATCACCTATGCCCATTATTCCGAAGAGGAATTAACGAGATACCAACCTCAAATTATTCAAGTGAATGAACAGAACAAGCCGATAGAGGGGGAAGCGTCTTGACGCAGATTGGCTTGATTGGTTGTGGTGTGATTGGTCGCAAGTTAGCGAATGATATCGAGACCATTCTCTTGGCCAAGGCCTCTTTACATGTTGTTTGTGATAAGCATTACGACCGAGCTGAAGCCTTAGTTAACAGTTTAAAAGCACCTGCTCAAATTTGCACCGATTATGCGATACTTATTCCCAAGGTTGATTTTGTAATTGAAGCCGCTGGAGCTACAGTGGCTTGTGATATTGCTCGTCAAGCGCTAGAGCAAGCTAAAGATGTGATGATTGTTAGTGTGGGAGGTCTGTTGGATGATCCCGAGCTTTGTCAATTAGCTGAGCAATCTGAGGGAAGGCTTTATATCCCTTCTGGTGCAATCGCAGGTTTGGATGCTTTGTCGGCCGTTAAAATGGCAGAGATTCACTCGGTGACGATAACCACACGCAAACCTCCTCAAGGGCTTAAAGGAGCGCCATATTTAGAATCCAAAGGGATTGATATGGATTCTGTTACACAAGAGATGTGTGTATTTGAAGGAACGGCCCGTGAAGCGGTGAAAGCCTTCCCCAAAAACATCAATGTGGCTGCCACATTGAGTTTAGCGGGTTTGGGACCCGATCAAACACGGGTACGTATTTTGACCTCTCCAGAATGGACTAAAAACTCTCACGAAGTCGAAGTGATCAGTACTGCGGGACGTATGGTGGCGCTTACCGAAAATAATTTGGATCCTTCTAATCCTAAAACCAGTTATTTGGCGGCTTTATCCGCATCGGTTCTTTTGCAAAAACATTTTTCCCATGTGAAGATAGGCGCTTAGGGCTAGGCCGTTTAGAGGGAGCAAAAAACGTATCGTGAAAAGTATTATTACCATTAATTTACTAGGGGTATTGAGCTTTGTAACGAATCTTTCTGCGCAAAACGTCGCATCATTTTCCGATGTGTGCCAGCTTTACGAAGACCGCAAATACGAGGATCTTATTAAGCAAGGGCAGCTTTTTTTAAGCCACTCTTTGGGAGAACGTAAACGTGAGGCGGTTCTTTTTTTCTTAGCCGATGGTTATTTTCAAAAACAAAATTACCCCTTAGCGATTGAAACCAGTGGAATTTTGTTAGAGAGTTACCCAGATTCACCTCTTGTCCCTCGTATTCATGTAATTATGGGGAGGAGTTACTATTTGTTAGGATACGATATCAACACAGTGGGTCATATGAAGTATGTGCTTAAGCACCACGATCAAAGTTTTTGGGGTTTGGAATCGGCCAAAGTTTTAGGTGATGCGCTGTATCGGCTTAAGAATTACCTTGGTGCTGTGGGGGCTTACGAGCTTTTTCTTACTAAAATCAAAGGAGAGTCGCAATCAATTCAAGAAAAATGGGACTTTCAAATGTATCAGGCGTTGTATTATTCGGGTTTAGGCTATTTTCATATGGATCAGTATGATGCATGCTTGGATCGGATGAATCAAGCCCTTCGTTTGCCTTTAAATCAAGATCAAAAGCAAGCTGTTTTGTATGGTAAGGTGAAGGCCTTGATGGGAATGTTACGTTTTCGAGAAACTCTCCTGATTACAGAAAAGATGACGAAGGGTGTGGATAAAACGTCTATTTGGTATCGCAGAGCTTTGTATGAAAAAGTCCAGATTTATATGAAATTACAGGATTATTCTCAGGCGAGACAGGCTTTAGCCGTTTATCAGGACATCTTTGAACTGAGTGCGGAAGAGAGAAAAGATATTGATCACCAAAAAGCCTTGTCTTTTTTTTATGAAAAGCAGTATGCCGAATCAATTGCCATTTGGGAGGTGATGGACTATTCGCAAAAAGATTCTTTAACGGCCGAAGCCTATGTTTTTTTTGGCTTAAGCTATTACAATTTAGCGAATTACAAAATGGCTATTCAGCTTTTTAAAACAGTGGCGGATCTTTTTCCACGCAAGTCATCTCGGGTCTATTATTATCAAGCTTGGTCTTATATTCGTCTTGGTAAAATTAAGGAGGGGATACAGGTTTTTGATCAAATGATCAAGTTGTATCCACAAGACCCTCTTATTGCTGATGTTCTTTTATGGATTGCGGACTATTATGCGCTTAAGGGTGATTACGACAAGAAAAAAGGGTCTTTGGGTCAAATTATCGAACATTATCCCGAAAGTGATTTGGTCGGAGATGCCCATTACCAGTTAGCGCATATCTATTTAAATGAGGGTTTACGCAATAAAGCTCTGGAGTATTTGGATTTTATTGAGCCCCATAATGAAGTATTTCGCGAGGCCCTTTTGAGTAAAATGGATATTTATATTCAACAGGGTCGTTATCTCCGGGTGATTGACACTTTAGAACCCTTGATTTTTGATGAGGATGTTTTAATTCTTAAACAAAACATGGCTTATTTGCTTGGTCAAGCTTATGGAGGAATGAAAGATTGGATGCGGGCAGAGGAATATTTTAAGCAAAGCATGTATGGTCATGAAGGGCCTATTATTATTTCATCAATGTTGGCGTTGGCGGATGTTTTGTTTCACCAATCTTTGTGGACAGAAGCCTTGAATATTTATATTAATGTTCAGACCCGTATGTCGCGATTCAAAACGGAAGATATGTATTTTAAAACTAAATTGGGGGTGGCACGCTGTTTTGAAAAGCTTGTTCAATATGATGCTGCTCAAACCGTATACAATGAGATTGTAAGTATGAAGAATCCCAAGTATACTGCGATTGCTAAGGAAATGAAGGGTGTTCTTCGTCAAAAAAGAAAGGGAAGGGATCTATGAGTCGCAAAGGTGTTAGCCTTATTGAAGTTCTTTTGGTGATTTTTTTTATGGGGCTCTTTTCCAGCTTTATTTTGCCACGTTTTTTTGATTATAAATCGAAACGTCAAGGTAGCGATGCCATTAATTGGGTGAAAACTATTTTGTACATGGCACAGAAGCAAGCTCAGACGAGCTCTCAGGACCACTATGTTGTTTTTGTTCCTTCTCATGACGATCGTTTTGTGAAAGCGACGGCTTATTTTCAAAGAAGAGATCAACTTCCTGGACGAGCCTTAGCGATTGTTAAAGAAAAGCAAGGTCGCTTTCACTTGGATAGCGAGTGGCTTTTGTTACCACAAGATGCCATGTTTCGAAGTCAGCAAGACTTATTCATCGATAATGACCAAGCGCAAAAAACACAAAGGATTAAAGTGGATATTAAAGATGTTTCGTTGAGTTACTTTTCTACCATATTACCTGCGGTTCGGTTTAAATCTATATCTGGGCGTATTATATTTCCTTTGAAAGGTACTGTTGATAAAGTGCCTATTTTGATTGAAGGCGAACCCTCTTCAATTTTGATCGATGCTAAAAATAATCGAATTGAACTTCAGGACTAATGCATGAAATATTTGTTTCGAGACTCTAAAGGGTTTACATTGCTAGAAGTGACCGTGGCGATGACCGTTTTTCTTGTGGGGGTTATGGCTGTTTTCCCCTTATTTCCTCAGGGCGTGATGTCTTTGCAAAGAACATCTAAGGATGTATATCTTGTAATGATAGCTCAGTCTTTAAGGAATGGGATTCGTGATGCCTATGTGCGAGAAGGAAAAGAGTATTTTACCGATCAATTTTGGAAGCAGCATGCGCACTATGCTATCGATAACTCTTTAGTTCAGGAGGGGCTATTTGTGTTAGATCCTTTAGATGTTGGTTTTAAAGAGAAGCCCTTGATGGCAATTGATTATGAGGCAGCCTTTGAGGATGTTCAAGGAGAATTAGTGTTAAAGGTTAAACTTATTGATAGAGCTTCTTATGAACATGTTTATACCGTTGAAAGCTATATCTAAACGAGCTTTCACTCTTATGGAAATGATTATTGTCACATTGATTGTGGTTTTGTTGTTTTATTTTGCTTACAACATATACCTACAAACACACCGCGCCGTGACACAAAAAATCGATCGCCAATTGATCTACGAACAACAAGCTTGGCTGTTTCAAGAATTATCCGAGGACTTGGATGCTTCCTTAATCAATAAGACTTTTTTGCCAGGTTATGATCGTATACGTTTGACGCCCGATGAACGATTGGCTTTTTTGATTTCACGCACCGTAGATCCCGAGAAAGCCCATCCTTTGGATGATGGTTTGTATTATGTCGAATATCGTTTGTTCGAAGGACGGGTTGAGAGACAATTGCGACCTGTCCATTTTCAACCAACAGAGCAAGACCTTAGAAATTACGATTATCTTAATCGATCAAATCTAACCGATCATCTAAGAAATGGTGCCCAAGTGACACAAATGCAAATAATGCTTAACGGTTTAAAAAGTTTGCCCCCTGGACCTTTGAATGAAATTGCTTTGGTGATTGATTATTTTGACGGGCAAGAGAAGCAGCGCTATTTGCACAAGTTGAAAGGGCCTAATTTATGAAGATGATTCACGGCCAACGTGGGGTGGCTCTTATTCTTGTGTTAGGGCTTTTGTTGGTTCTTTTGAGTGTTGGGATTACTTTTGTGCGGTTTGTTTCGTTGCAAACGGAGTATGGGAACCCCGTTGAAGATCGATTGAAAGCTAAAATGAATGCCGAATCGGGGATGGCGTTGGCCTTGTCAAAAATAAAGGATCATTTCGAGAATGAACCGATGTCTCTTGTGTCGCATGATCAGGATTGGTTTGAATGGGACAAGGAAGGGCTTTTTCATGTTCGTGTGGATGATTTAGCGAGTTATATGAATGTAAATCAAGCGCCATGGGGGCTTTATGCACAAGATGTTTTTGATTATATGCGTAAGAAAGGTGATTTTGATAGACCTGTGACTTGGGAGCAAGAAATTTTTGACCGTAGGATGGCATTATCAATTCCTTTTCAAATAAGGCAAGAGTGGGGACGCTTTGTGACTAATAATAAAGCAACTTGGCTCAATGTGTTGAATAAAAATGTTACTTGGGTAAGTTCTCGAGTGAACTACACCGATCAGGGATTGCCCAAATTGAACGTATGGAGTTTGCAAGATAAGTCGATCACGATCCATCATGAAAGAGAATTTGTCAAGCTGTTCGACAATGAGGATGAGGCCTATCAGGTTTTGGCAAACTTGATTGATTATGTCGATGGCGATGAGTCCCTTTTTCAAATCGGTATGGGTGTGGGTTTGACTTTGTATGGAGATGAAGTGCGTCCTTTGATCAACGAAGTTCGCTATCATACCGCGAATTTTGTCAATCCGGCACGTATGTACAGTTTTGCCCATAGTCATGGAGGAGAGTTTGTTGAAATTTTTAACCCTTACTCCGAAGAGATCAAATTAGAAGGTTATCGCTTAGAGTGGGAATCCAAAGCTTCGGGAAGAGAATCAGTCAACTTACCAAGTTTAATTTTGGCAGCGCGTTCTTTTCTTTTAATCACCGATCATACCAAACGCTTGCAGTTTCTGGATCATGTGAATGTTGATGTGATCCACGAGGTGCCCAACTTCGAAATCAATCGCGGTGTGGTGAGTCTTGTGAAAGATAATCTTGTGAGTGTGTTTGATTTAAATTTGGATGTCGATTTAGATCAAAGTTTGATTAAGGATGATCCTCGATCGGCTCATGCTGATAATTACAGTCAAGGATTTTCCCCTGGAGCTCTTAATGAGAACTATGGTCAAGCCTTAGAAGCAAGTGTGTTTGCCGATCAACAACGAATGTTTGTGCGACGCAAAGACCTTTCTTTAGGTAGGTCTCCTCTTGGTTTTTTGCCTTATGTCTACAAAGGCGATGGGCCTTGGAGTTTTTTGAAAGTAAAAGCCAGTGACGTTCAGGATGCCAATCAGAATGGTGTGTTAGATTCTAATGAAATTGAAGATTTAATTATCTTGAAGCAGCTGTTTTTTGTAGATGAGCATCATCAGGACGATTACTTTGACGTTATTGATGGGGTGAATCAAACTTTTAAACATCGTCAGGCGGGTCGTATCAATATTAATACATCTTCAGCCTTTGTATTGGCGTCTCTGCCTGGAATAGATCGTCCCCTGGCGGAACATATTGTGGCCTACCGTAAACAACATTTCTCTCATCAAAAGGATGTTAAGGGGTTTCAGAATATCTATGATATTATTTTGCCCCTTAAACAAAAGTTATCGAATGAGAAGGTGGATCAGGTTTTTTGGAATCTTTATGATCTGATTGATGTGAGAAGCCACTTTTTTCATGTTCAAGTTACAGGTGTTTACAACAATACAGGTTATCAGTTGAATGCCGATGTAGAGGTGGCTTTGGACTTCAATCAAAGTAAACTTAAGAGCAAACCCTTTCCTAAAGTGTTAGCCCAACAAGTGAGGCGTTTATGAAAATTATTATAACAGGTATTTCTTCCATGCATGGTTGGCCTCTGTTTCAACTGCTAGAACAGAGCTATCCCGGCCAAGTGATTGGGATTGTGCCTCCCAAAAGTGCCTGTTATTTTTCTGCCTCTTATGTTTACCCTTGTTCTATGAGTGACCCTGATACGTTTTGCAAGATTCTTGAAGATATAGATCCCACAATGATTGTTCATGCGGCCGGAATGTGCGATTTAGACTTGGGAGAGAAGTGTCCTGATAGGGCTTACGAGAGAAACGTTTTAGGTACTCAAATGATTTTAGATGCGGCACCGTCGGCTTATATTTTTTATATAAGTGCAGATTTAGTTTATTCAGGAGTTGGACAGCCCGATGAGGGCTACTGTGAAAATATTAGCCCAGATCCCATAAGTGTGATTGGGAAAACGTATCTTATGGCGGAAGACTTGGTGCAGAAGCGCCCATCTTATGGTATTGTGCGTATTGGGTTGCCGATGGGGCCTTCTTTACAGGGGTATAAGGGGGCGGTGGACTTGATTGCGAAGAGGCTGGGGCAAAACAAACCGATGACACTGTTTCACGATGAGTTGAGATCGGGAATAAATACGGTGTGTTTAGCACGCGGCTTACATCATTTGTTGAACTTAAAAGTTCAAGGGTTGTATCATTTGGGTGGGCCAAGGGCTGTTAGTTTGTATGAAATGGGTGAAAAAATTGCGCAACATTATGGGTTTGATTCTCAATATTTGATAAAAGCCTCGCGTCATGACGACCCCGAGAACTTGCCTCGTATAGGTAATGTTCACTTAAAATCTCAAAAGGCTTATGACTTACTAGACTTTACGCCTCTGTCGTGGTCTGAAGGATATGAAAATTAACCATGAAACGTTTTCCAGTTTTATGTAGTTTAGGTTTTATTTTGGTTCTTTGTGTTCCCATCGCAATTCGGGTGTCTATGGCGAAGTGGATCACTCAGGAGTTGTATGCTTTTTTGAATGATAACACTCAAATAAGTTTAGATGTTGACCGAATTAAGTTTGGGATTTTGCCTGGTGTTATTCGTATTGAAAGCTTGAAACTCAATAATGAAAAAAGTGTGCTTTTGGAGATTGATCATGTTAGGAGCGAATTATCATTATGGAGCTTTTTTGTGGAAAGGCGTATCAAGTTTTCGAGAATCGAGTGCAGGGATGTTCGACTCGAATTTGATAACAGACATTTGCGCAAACAAAACATCGAACGTTCTCCCGACTTTCTAACGGGCTTATTTACCGATATTGTTGGCTTGTGGCAGCAACCTTCGGTTTTTAGGGGAGACTATTTTGATTCGTTGCAGATGAGGAATTTTCAAGTCTATGTGAAAGATAGGTTGAATGATCGTATTATTGATATCAGTTTGCATGCGGATTATGTTGGCATTAGCCAAGTTGATCTAGAAAACACCGATGCCTTAGTTCGGGTCGAAGCTTATGGTTATGGTTTAAATGATTTGGTTAAGGACTTTCATTTGTCTTTTTTTATATTGTCGGAAAAAAAGCTTTGGGGGCACTTTAAAGTAAATCATTTGGACTTGTCTCAAGTGGATGCCTATTTGAATTCGAAGCAAAATTCCAAGATTTTAAAAGGGTTTTTCTCGATGTCGATGTTAACTCAGAAGCTTAAAGACTCGTTAAGGGTTCAGATGATGTCTCAGCTCGAAGATGTTGATGTCGAACTTTTAAGGCAAACTGTTAGACTTAAACAAATGCAAACGTATCTTATGGAAAAACGGGGGCAGGTGGAGTTGAATTTTATTATTGATCAACCGCCTCAAGGCACAATTGTAGATAATCTGTCTCTGATTGTTGAGGAATTCAAACGAGAATTTAAACGAAAAGTGTTGACTCCAAGTAAGGATAAGGACGGTGTGAAAAGCAAGATTGTGTTTGCGAGGTAGAAGATATTGTAGCCATGAAAGTACATTGTCATTCCGCATGCAGTTGCGGAATCCATAAATAAAAGTCAATAGATTCTGCGATTTTGCTTTGTGTCGCGCAGAATGACGAGGTTATAGCATGAGCAAAATTGATGGCACTGATAGTGCAGTATTGCTCGAATGGGGTGGAGTTTAAAAGTATTCAGGAATTGCTAAATAAAAAAGTTGTCTCAACCATCTAAGATAGGTTCACCAAATTAGAAGAGGAGCTAGAGGCGAGAATAAAGCCGTATGAGTACTATCGTGATAAGATATTAAATTTTAAGCCGTTGGAGGAGAAAAATGCCTACTTATCATAAGGCGTGAAAGTAATTTTTAATGATCCTGGGAGGGACTTAGGTAGGGAACATATTGTGTCATATGGATGATATGCGACAAGAGGTAGTGTTAGCGATTGTTTTTGCCACCAAGGCGGAAGGCAAACCATTTTTAAAATCTTTGGAGACCGAGATTTGGATAGAGGAACCCTTTCCTATTTATGGGTTTTCTTTGCCTAATTCGGAGCACAAAGCTGTTTGTATGATCAGTGGTATGGGAAAAGTGGCTGCCGAAGTGGCAATGTGCTATCTTTTAATTCATTACAAGCCCCGTTATGTTATTAATGCTGGTTTAGCGGGTACCTTGCTTGATGATTTGTTGCTTGGGGATGTGGTCCAAATTGACACCGTGTTAGATGTTGACTTGCGAGAGTCATTCGAAGATGACCACAAGGCTTTAGCGGTTAATGAAGGGCCTTGGGCAGATTTGATGCCTT
This sequence comes from uncultured bacterium, assembly GCA_964565945.1. GTDB lineage: Bacteria > CAZMGY01. The sequence continues at coordinate 70,868 of CAZMGY010000030.1, read as the reverse complement.
TATCTTTGGTGACAGTTGATCGACCCATTGAGAATGAGGATGATAAAAAGAAGTTGGCTCTGTTGGCTCACGTTGTTGATATGGAAGCCTTTGGAATTGTTCAGGTTTGTACAGATTTTCAGTTAACTTGTATGGTGATTAAAGCGGTCGGCGATTGTGCCGATGCACAAGCTAAGGAGGATTTTTTTAAATCCCTACCTCAGCTTGCGCAAAAACTTTCAGATACCCTAGTGGCACATCTCAGTCGATTCTAGATTAGCACGGATAAGAACCTAATAAAGGACCTCTGTTGTCCCTACCACTGCTTGGTGAATCACCACCGCAACATCCAGAACCAGCCCATAATTGGCTGGAAACGCTCAGTGCGATAGCAAACATCATGGCAATTGTTAATTTTTTCATCGTTACAATCTCCTCTATGTTGGTTTTTTCTTTACTACATGTACCCTAATGAGTCTATGGATCAGGTTATATCCTTACAAGAAAAGTTATTTATTTTAGAGTATAATATCCTTCTGAATTTGGATAAAAATAATAAGAAGGGTGTTGCATATGGCCTTGGTTGAGTCCATCGATATTGATTTAGGGACACTTTTACCGCCTTTTTCGTTGCAAGATCCCCACGGACAGGAGTATTTTTCGGAACGTTTGGTGGGATCTAAAGGACTTTTGGTGGTGTTTACCTGCAATCATTGTCCTTATGCTTTGGCGATATGGTCCCGTTTGATTCGTTTAGCTCATTGGGCGATACCTCAACGGATTCAAACCGTGGCGATTAATCCTAACATTCATCCGAATTATCCCGAAGATTCCTCCGATCAAATGTTGCAAAAAATAGAAGAGTGGCAAATTCCTTTTCCTTATTTGATTGATGCGACGCAAGAGGTGGCGAGAGCATTTAAGGCTCAGTGCACACCAGATCTATATTTGTTTGATGCCGACAAAAAGCTTGTTTTTCATGGCCGCATGGATGATAACTGGAAGGATGAAAGTCATGTGACCCAAGAAGAATTGAAAGATGCAATCAAGCAACTGCTTCAAGGAGAGGTGATCACTGTGAAACCTTTCCCTTCAATGGGCTGTTCTATTAAGTGGAAGGAATCTTAAGTATGGCTCTTAAAGTGTATGGTTACAACAAGTGTGGAATCTGTCGAAAAGCTCAAAAATATTTAGATAGTAAAGGGATTCCCTACCAATATATCATGATTCGCGAAATACCTCCTTCAATTCAAGAATTGCAAACGATGTTAGCTCAAGTGGGGGAATTGAAAAAAATATTCAATACATCTGGGCAAGACTACCGTGCTTTGGGTATTAAAGATCAATTGCCCGATATGAGTGAACAACAAGCTTTGGAGCTTTTGGCGTCCAATGGTAATCTGATCAAAAGACCGTTTGTGCTTGATGGTGTCAAAGGGACCGTTGGTTTTAAGGAAGAGACTTGGGATCAACTATGGGGCTGAACTACACCAAAAACACCATTGCAATGATCTATGATTTTGATGGCACCTTGTCTCCTCAGCCGATGCAAGAGTACACCGTATTGCCGAAGATGGGGATTAATCCCAAGGAGTTTTGGGAAGAAGTGTCGAAGGAGGCTCTCAAAGAGGATGCCGATGAAATGTTGACCTATATGCGCTTGCTAATTAAGTATGCCGAAAAAAATGAAGAACACATTGCTCCTGAAGATTTTGCGGCGATGGCTCAAAATATTAAATATTTTGATGGGGTGAAAGAATGGTTCGATCAGATCAATGATTATGTTCATGTCAAAAGCGATGGGCACATCAATGTTAAACACTATATCATTTCGGCAGGCATGAAGGAAATATTAGAGGGGATCGATATTAAACATCATTTCGAACGAATTTATGCGTCGGCCTATTATTTTGATCATCACGATGCAGCGCGTTTTCCCAATATTTTGATCACAGGAACCGAAAAAACCCAATATATTTTTAGGATCAATAAGGGGCGCGAAGGCATTCATGAAAATGTGAACGATTACATGCCCGAAGATGAGCGCCCGATACCTTTTTCGCAGATTATCTATATTGGAGATGGCCTGACCGATGTGCCGAGTATGACGGTCACTAAAAATAATGGTGGTTATGCGATTGCGGTGTATAAGCCTAATACATCCAAGCAGCTTAAGAAGTGCAAAGAGTTACTAAATGCGCAACGAGTTGACTTTATTGCGCCAGCCGATTATAGGCTCAACAGGGCTTTATGTAAGAGGACGCAGCTGTTATTAAACAAAAGTATGTCTCAAATTGAGTATCAAAGGGAAAAATTCAGCTGTGAACGTAGTTATCAATAGTGTTGTAGGGAGTCTCTTTTTGGCTGTTGCCTTAGGGGCAAAGATCCCTTATGAGGTTGTGATTGAAGATTTTGAAGATGCCAATTTATGGAGCCCTGTGACAAGTACGGGATGGTGGCATTTGGATGAAGATAAAGTTTACACTTACACCATTAATCAAAAAAAAGCTTACAAAGGGAAGTATTCAATGAAACTGGATTACGAGAAATCGGCTCCGTTTCAATTGGTGGGGGCTTATTTTGATTCGATTAATCCCAAGTGCAATTTTAGTGATTACGATGTGTTACGTATACGTGTGTTTGGGTCGGTCAAACTATTGCTCAAAATGGAAGACCGTCGGGGTGAGCAAGCCAATGTAGGAATTAAGACAGCCTTGAATGCCGATCAGTGGAATGATCTCGAATTTAATTTTTCTAAGTTAAAGTTAGATCAAAGCAATATTAAAAACCTTTTTCTTTTTGTTGCGCCCAACGATGCTCAGGCTAAAGGAACGCTTTATATAGATCATATTACTCTGTCCAAGAAAAACTTAGATAACGTGAGCTCTCAAATACACTTGTCGGAAGAGGGTAAGGAGAAGGTAGGGAATCTTATGGAGGGGATTCCTATTGTTTCTGCGGTCGATTTGGCTTGCGATGTTCAAGGAAATTTGTTTATAGTTCAAAAAATGGGTTCATTTATCTTTAAGTACGATCAAAATGGACACTATGTGCAAGAAATTGGTCGTTTAGGGCAAAGTTTAGGAGAATTTAATGAACCTTTGGCGATTTCGTTTAATCCCGAAAAGACAGCTTTTTATGTGGCCGATAGCGTGAATAAACGTTTGCAAAAATTATCGACCGAAGGTGTGGTGGATGAGACTTTTGCTCAAAAAGGCTTGTTAACTTGGCGTGGAGATGGAAAGCCTTTTGGTGAGTTGAAAGATATTGCGGTGGATGATGAAGGCTATGTCTATGTTCTCGATATTTCGGACAACACGATTTGGAAATATAGATCCGATGGTAAGTCGGGCCAATTGTTTTGGAAAAAGCAGGGAAAGGCTAGCTTCTTTTTGGAGCCGGTGCGGCTCAAAATTCACCAAGGTTATATGTATGTTATGGATGAGGCTGCATCTTCGATTGATAAATTTGATCTTGATGGAAAATATGTGAGTTCAGCCAAATGCATCGATGAAAAAGGCGCCTTTTTTATTTCTTCGGATTGTGCTTTTGATCCTATATCGGGAAGCTGTTTGGTGATTTCGTCCAAAGCTAAGGGGATTTATGTGTTTGATAAAAATTGGAAATATTTGGGCGTAAGCCACTTGGATCGTCTGGGACAATTAAAATTTATTGATGTTATTATTAAGAATAATGAATCCTTGGTGTTTGTGGGAGACCACAGTCATCGTAAGGTAATGGTGTTAAAGATTCAGGAGGTCCAGGATGGCATTCAATAAACGTTACCGAGGATTTGTCCTGAATTATAATTCTTTGAACAGGTGATTTATTTAGAGCTTTAAAATCTTATTGTAAAATAAAATTACTTTATGATAGAATGGGGATCAGGGAGATGAGTAGACGAGGATTTACCTTACTAGAGGTGTTAACAGTCATTTCGGTGATGGTGATTTTGGCAAGTATAGCTTTGCCGTCCTTGCGAACCTCTCGTAACCGTGCGTTTGAAGCTAAGACGGAGGCTCAATTGGCCTCGCTGGCTTTGGCGCTTAAACTTTACAAAGTGGATATGGGTGTTTATCCCGATTCGCTTACTTTGTGGGCCTTAGTTCACGGGACGAAAGGTCTGGGGCTTGCTTCTTTGGGATCTCGTTGGCGTGGGCCATACATCGAGCTCAAAAAAGGCCGAGATGTGAATGATGCTGGAAACATCTTAGACGCCTGGGGACAGCCGTTTCGTTATCGGAAACATGCGTCACTGGTTGATGGTCGTTATTTTGATTTGTATTCGGTGGGTCGAGATGGTCAAGATGGAACGGATGACGATAGAAAACATTAGGAGGCCTAGAGCCTCAAAGAACTTAGGGAAAAGGTGATTGATTCGTTTTGTGTAAAAAAAAGGAGAGACCAAAAATGAAGATGATGAAAGTGGTAGTAGCTTCGGTAGGACTAATTCTGACGTCGGTGGTAGTAGCGCATGCTAATGTGTTGTTAGTGGATGACTTTAACGATATGTCCAAGCCTAATTTTTTAGGTGGAAACTTCGGCACCTGGGACAAAGATGAGAAAGATACAACTCAGTTCTGTAATGATTCTTTCGATGGCGATATTCGCAATGGCGACTCTGGATACTCTCTCAAATTGGATTATGATGTTGATTCACCTAATCCGGCTTACAACGGTTGTTGGATGCATCTAAACAATGTTGATTTAAGAGAATACAACTCGCTAGTGTTCTATGTAGTTGGAGATAAAAAAACAGGTTACACAACACAGTTCAAAGTAGAGCTTAAAGGCTCTAACGGAGAAGTTGGACGTTATTTGGTCACAGGTGTGACAAGTGACTGGAAAAAAATTGTTGTTCCTTTCCGTAAGTTCAGTGGTTTGACTGACTGGAGAAGTGTTGCACAATTTGTTATTGTATTTGATGACATCAATGCGACTGATAAAGATGGTGTTCTTTACTTAGATGATGTTAGTTTTCAAACTCTTTAAAATTTTCATTTAAAGAGTTAATGCTTTTGAAAGCGCCTTACTTGATTGCAAGGCGCTTTTTTTATGGGATATACTGCTGGGTGTTATGAATCAGACAAATCTTAAGCATGCATGTGTGATCAATCATTGTAGTCTGGGGCGTGACTTTATAAGACCCTGTATTGATCAGACTTTGAAGATCTGTGATCAGGTGGTGGTGGTGGTGTGTGATCATCTTCTGGATGGAACACCTGAACCAGAAACGTATTTTCTTGATTTGGCACGTCTTTACCCTGATGTGCGGTGGCTGATGTTTCCTTATTCAGATCAGTGGACGAAGAGCTATGGGCCGCATTTTGGCATCAATTTGGGACGGTGGCTAGGGTACTTAGCTTTGGATGAATGTGAGGGTGTCTTTTTTTTGGACGATGATGAAATTATGGATGCAGATCGGATAAAAGAATGGTTTATCTCCTCGTTTCTTAATTCTGTGCGAACTGTAACATTTGAAGCTTATTGGTATTTTCGAGATATTTGTTATCGGGCTAAACAAACCGAATATGCGGGCACTTGGATTAAAAAGACCACTATTTCGCCTAAGCAGGTGTTTTCGAAAAGGGAGCGCTATGCCCTCAATGGGAGAAAAACATGGAAGCGGGTGCTGGGTTTGGATGGTCAACCTATGGTGCATCACTTGAGTTGGGTGCGCACCAAAGAGCAAATGTTGCATAAAGTGAGATCTTGGGGGCATCAGCAAGAGAGAGATTGGGAGGCTTTGGTTTATAAAGAATTTGAGGCACCTTTTTCGGGGCAAGATTTTGTTCACCAGTATTCTTTTGATACCGTTGATCCTCTAGATTTGATGAGTATATCCGAAAGACAAGCTGTGGACACGGATTCACTTAACAATCTAGAACACAAAACAGTTAAGCAGGTTGAGGAGATTTTGGAGAAATTACCGCAATGGCTATTGTGGGCTAATCGTAAAGGCCTGTGGTGAAATGAGACATGCTTATAAGGTGATTGCACGGTTTTTGCAAGGAACCCCCTGGTTAACCATGCTCACCTTGATGGTGGTTGTGCTGGTGTCTGTGTTGGAATTTTTGAATCTGGCTGTTTTTTATCCTGTTTTGGTGTTTGTGTTCGATCAAAAATCATCTTCCCAGATGTTAGAATTTTATGAGAATACACTGACAACCTTGGGGTTCACCTATTCGTTGGATGTGGTGCTTGGCTTTTTTCTATTGATGACCTGTTTGACGCTATTGGCTCGGTTGGGGGCGCTGGTTTTGTCTCAAAAATGTGTCACACATGTGTCGCTCAATAATCAAAAGCAGTTAGCCCAGCTTTTTTTAACCACACCCTATGTTCAATTCACGCAAGAACATATGAAATCATGGTCCTTTGTGGCAGGAACTTCATCGATTCAAATGCTTGATGGTTTGGATGCCTTCTTTCGGGTGGTGGGCCAGGTGGTTAAAATTGCTCTTTTGTTGATTTTGATGACTCTCTTTGAACCATGGATTACTTTAGGGGTTTTATCGTTTGGTGTTTTTTATCTTATGATCGTGCGAAGGTTGTCGGGACGCATGGTTTACCATGCACGGCATTTGGCCACCAAACATTGGGAGGAGCAACAGAAAGTCTATAGTGAAATTTTGCTAGGGATGAAGATCTTGCGAACCCTGTCTTTAACCGATTTATGGACGAACAAAGTTCATTATAATGCTATTCAATACATACAATCACGCGTTAAGGCTATTATGGCGGGAGATATTCCTCATATCCTATCGATGTTTAGTCTGTATTTAACAATTGCTGTGTCGACATATGTGTTGTTTTATTATTTTCCCGATAACTGCGAAGCGTTGCTTCCCTTATTGGGTATGGCGGTCATTATTTTGATGCGTTTGTTTCCAGCGATACAAGCTTTGGCTATTGATGCTATTACGGTGGTTCAGTTTTGGCCTGATTTCGAAAAAACCTACGGCTTCTTGGGTCTCCCACAGCCTGTCAAGCAAGATTATGTATTATCTTACAAGAGGTTTTTGGATGCGATTGTTTGTGAGGGTGTGAGTTTGCGTTTGAATGAACGGCAGATTCTTCGTGATGTTTCGTTAAAATTGGGTCAGGGAGAAACAACTGTGATTGTGGGAGCTTCTGGTGCGGGTAAATCGTCGTTATTACATATTATCTTGCGTTTGTATGACCATTATACGGGGCATGTTTGGGTGGATGGTCAAGAGCTCAAAGAGCTTGAACCGCAAGGTTTTTTGGCATCGGTGGGTTATATTCCTCAAGAGAGGTTCTTTTTTGCAGGAACTATTCGAGATAACGTGACAATGGGACGCAAGGTTTCGGAAGAAGATTTGCAAGAAATTGCGCGAAGAGCTCATTTGGAAGAATTTTTAGCCCAAAGACTGTTGGGCTGGGAGGATATATTAGGGCCAGGAGCTCTGACTTTATCGGGAGGGCAGCAGCAACGCCTAATGATTGCGCGTGCTTTGGTGAATAGTCCTGATATTTTTATTTTGGATGAGGCGACAAGTTCTTTGGATCGTGAAACAGAAAAGAAACTTGAAGCTGAGCTAAAAGATATTTGGTTGGGGAAAACAGTGATTAAAGTTACACATCGCTTAGAGTCTGTGGTGGATGCTGACTGGATTATCGTGATGGATCGTGGCACAATACAGGAGCAAGGTTGTTTTGAGACACTGATGAAGAAAGGCCAGTTGTTTCCTAAGCTCTATCGAGATATGTTAAAACAAAAATGAGTCGGGAGAAATCAATGAAACCTTTACGTCTATTAATCACCAATGATGATGGTATTCATGCCCCAGGGATGGACGCTATGTGCAGTGCTTTGCGCGGTCAAGCCGATGTGACGGTGGTTGCTCCCACCGAAGAGCGCAGTGCTTGTGGGCATGGCATCACTCTTAAACATCCTTTGAGGATTGCAACCGTTGAAAAAGACGATGGCATTGAGCGTTATGCTATCAATGGGACACCTGCTGACTGTGTAAAGATGGCTTTGCATCAAATTTTTGTTGAGCCACCCGACTTAGTGATTTCGGGGATTAATTTAGGCCCAAACTTGGGAATCAATGTGATTTATTCGGGAACCGTTGCAGGTGCTGTTGAGGCGGCGATTCAGGGGGTTCCTGCGGTGGCTGTCTCGCTAACCATTTTCCAAGAGCCTCATTTTGGAGCTAGCATTAAAATGGTTGAGTCTTTGTGCGATGTGGTGTCTCGTGTGGAAATGGATTATTCTTCTATGTTGCTGAACGTGAATTTGCCTAACATTGCCTTGGAGCAGGTGAATGATATTTGTCCCACCACGCAAGGGGTGTCGCGTTTTATCGAAGATTTCGATCGTAGACAGGATACTTATGGGCGCACCTATTACTGGATGGCGGGGGGTAAGGAGGCTTTCATTGGACCCGATCATAGTGATGAAAAATGTATCCAATTAGGCTCGATTTCGATTACGCCCTTGCATTTTGATTTAACGGACTATTGTTGTTTACCGCATGATTCGGATCCCAAACAACCATTTGAGTTAAGCTCATTTATTGATCATTTGAAAGAGTCGTTTTTTTCATGAAAATCCAGGTGATTCTTGTAGGCAAAACAGACCCTTTGTGGCTGAAAGCGCAAGACCATTACTTGCATCGTTTGAAACCCCATGTGTCGATTGATTGGGTGGTGGTGGCCGAAGAAAAAGGAAGTGATGCTCAGTGCAGTCGAGTGATAGTGGCTGAGCGTGAACGCATTATGCAAAAAATTCATCCGCAGGATTTTGTGGTGTTGTGCGACGAAAAGGGTCAACGGTTTACTTCGGAGGGGATGGCTGCCATGATTCGAGGCCACCGTGATGGAGGTCAAGTCAAACGTATGATCTTTGTGATTGGAGGTGTCTTTGGACTAAATGCCACGGAGTGGCCCAATCCTGATCTCGTGATGTCTCTATCGGACATGACATTCACCCACCAGATGGTGCGGATTTTTCTATTAGAACAGATTTATCGCTCGTATTTGATTCTTAAAGGTCATAAATATCATAAAACTTAGGTTGTAATCAAACGTTGGTTGATTGCTGATCCAAGCGTTTCTTGCTGTATAATGTGTGGGTTTATCCGTTGAAATCTGTGAAGCTTATTGTAAGGTTGTCGACCGTTTTTCTACAGATGTAAGCTGATGAAACACTCCTTTGAGTGAGAGCTTTTTTGATTTGAGTTAATTTTTGAAAAAATGTTGCACTTTGCGAAAAAGGGGAGTAAGATCAGAGCAATTGGACTTGAATTTTATTAGGTTAAGTTCAATGTAAGAGTTTGATTGTGTTAAGATGAGGTGATGAGCCTTGATGGAATAAAACGATTATGTCAAACGAAGAATTACACCCCTGCTGGCATGAGAAGGTGAAACATCTTCCACTTCAAAAACCTTTGATTGTTCAAGATACAGATACGATTGAGGCTTCGATTCGACTGATGCAAGATAGAAATCGAAGTTGTTTGCTTGTTCTGAATCAAGATTCTTTTTGGGTGGGTATTGTTACCGAACGCGATTTTATGCGTCTTTACATTGGAACCGACTTGCCATCCTCTAATACTATCAGTGATGTTATGACGCAAAATGTGTTTACGGTTGATCCCGAACTTGATGTGACCGAAGCAATGAATTTATTTGGATCGAAACCCTTTCGGCATTTGCCTGTCTGTGACAAGGGTGAGATTTTAGGGCTACTTTCGGTACGTGTTTTGATTGATTTTATTGCAGAACATGTCCCCGAAGAAACTTTGAATTTACCTCCTCTTTTGGGTGATGTGCCCAAAGAGCCGTTTGGAGCGTAATTATGTCTGTGCACAAATCTATAGAAGTGACTGATTCGGTTGTTATTCGTTTTGCTGGAGATTCTGGCGATGGGATGCAGTTAACGGGAACGCAGTTTACCCACAGTAGTGCTATTGCTGGAAATGATGTGAGTACTTTACCCGATTTTCCTGCTGAAATTCGTGCGCCTCAAGGAACATTGCCAGGCGTTTCGGGGTTTCAAATTCATTTTGGAAATCGCAAGATTATGACACCAGGGGATGCTCCTGATGTATTGGTGGTGATGAATCCTGCGGCACTCAAGGTGAATCTTCCTGACTTGCTGGACAAAGGCATTTTGATTGCTAACACTGGAACGTTCACTAAAGAAAACTTACGCAAAGCGGGTTATGAAAGCAATCCTTTGGAAGACGAGGCTTTGCAAGATAAATATAATTTAATTCTCCTTGATATAACACAGCTCACCTTAGATTCTCTCGAAGAAAGTCCTTTGAAGGTTTCGGCCAAACAATTGTGCAAAAACTTTTTCGCTCTGGGTCTTATGTATTGGATGTATGATCGTCCTATGGAACTCACTATTGCGTGGTTGGAGAAAAAATTTGCTAAGAAACCTGATGTTTTAGAGGCCAATGTTAAGGTTCTTAAGACGGGGTATTTTTACGGAGAAACTGCCGAAATTATTGGGGTTAGGTATCATGTGGGAAAAGCCCCCATGGAACCCGGAATTTATCGTAAAATCACAGGTAACGAAGCCTTGTCTTTGGGCTTAGTTACGGTGGCGGAGTTAAGCCAAAAACAAATCGTTTTTGGAGGTTATCCGATTACGCCAGCCAGTGATGTGATTGCCGAACTCTCGAAGCATAAAAACTTTGGTATCAAAACAGTGCAAGCTGAGGATGAAATTGCTGGTATTGGTGTGGCAATTGGTGCGGCCTTTGCTGGATCAATTGGGGTGACAGCCACCAGTGGTCCTGGAATTTGTTTAAAATCCGAAGCTATAAATTTAGCTATGATCACCGAGTTGCCGCTTTTGATTATTGATGTTCAACGTGGCGGGCCTAGTACAGGTTTGCCAACCAAAACAGAGCAAAGCGATTTATTACAGAATATGTATGGACGCAATGGTGATTCACCCTTGCCTGTGATTGCAGCTAAATCTCCAGCAGATTGTTTTGATACGGTTATTGAGGCGTCTCGTTTGGCCCTTAAGTACAACACTCCAGTGATTATTCTAATGGACGGATTTATTGCCAATGGCGCTGAGCCTTGGAAAATTCCTGATGTCTCTTGTTTTGAACCGAATGAGGTGATGACGGCTGTTCCTGGTGAAGCATATGTGCCTTACCAGCGTGACCCCGAAACCCTAGCGCGTCGTTTGGCTTTGCCTGGAACGCCAGGCATGGAGCATCGCATCGGGGGTCTCGAAAAAGATGAAAAAGGTTCAGTTAGTTATGATTTTGAAAATCATGAACAAATGACACATTTAAGATTAGGAAAAGTTCTTAAAATGGCCAATGATTATGCACCACTTGATATTTTAGGTGAGGTGTCGGGGGATCTTTTGGTTATTGGCTGGGGGGGAACTTATGGAACCATTACCACTGCTGTGGAACAAATGAAAAGCCAAGATGTATCGGTGAGCAGTATCCACTTGCGCCATTTGTTTCCTTTTCCTCATGAGCTTAAGGATTTTTTAAAACAATTTAAAACGGTGCTTGTGCCCGAATTAAACACTGGGCAATTAATCAAAATGATTCGTGCCGAATATTTGGTGGATGCTATTGGTTTTAATAAAATCCAAGGACGACCATTCACTGTGGCGGAAATCTGCGCTAAAATAGAGGAGTTGACTGGGTCATGACAGATACTAAGGCGAGTGAAGAACAACCTAAGTTGACCAAAAAAGATTTTGTATCGAGTGCTGATGTTCGCTGGTGCCCTCGTTGTGGGGATTATGCGATTTTAAGTGCTGTGCAAAAGGTTTTTCCCGAGCTGGGAATTCCTCGCGAAAATTTTGTGGTTGTGAGTGGCATCGGGTGTTCGAGTCGTTTCCCTTATTATATGAACACTTATGGGTTTCATACCATTCATGGGCGTGCTCCTGCGATTGCGACTGGCGTTAAGGTGGCCAACCCCGAATTGAATGTATGGGTGATCACGGGGGATGGTGATGGTCTTAGTATTGGTGGGAATCACCTTATGCATGCTCTGCGACGGAACTTAGATATTACGATTCTTTTATTTAACAATCGGATTTATGGTTTAACCAAAGGGCAGTACAGTCCAACCTCGGAGCTTGGTAAAAAAACCAAGACGAGTCCCATGGGGTCGATTGAGCATCCCATCAATCCTTTGTGTTTTTCGATTGCAGCTGAAGCCACGTTTATTGCGCGGGCTTTGGATACTAATCCGAAACATATGGCCCAAGTTCTGAAAGCTGCCGCTGAGCATAAAGGTGTGTCGTTTATTGAAATTTTTCAAAACTGTGTGATTTTTAACGATAAAACCTTCGAAGATATTTCAGGACGTGAAGTACGCGACGATCGTTTGTTGATGTTAGAACAAGGGCAACCTCTTATTTTTGGCAAAGATCGCGATAAAGGGATTCGCATGAATGGTCTTAAGTCAGAAGTGGTAACCCTTGGTGAAAATGGTGTGACCGAAGCGGATTTAATTGTTCATGATGAGAATGATCCTGATCCGACTTATGCCTACTTGCTGACGCAGATGCAATATCCCGATTTTCCTACCCCAATGGGCGTTTTCCGTTCGGTGGAGGGCCGTCCTACGTACGATGATCAGTTGGAAGCACAACAAAAAATGGCTTTTGAAACCAAAGGTAAAGGCAATTTGCAAGTTTTGTTGAATGGATCTGAATTTTGGGAAGTCGACCAAGAAGGAGGTGAAATTCGTGGAGGTCAAAATGCGCGTCTTAAAGATAGTGATGATGATCAATTGGAAAACACGATTCTTAAGGAACGTAAGGACTATTTGAACAAGGTGCGATCGCATCCTATTTTTAGTATTATGCGTGATCCTTTGGAAGATGTGATTATCTATAGTGGCGTTCAGGCGACCTCGATGGATATAAAAGAAAGTATGTCGAAGGCAATTGATGTATTTAAAACTAATCGTGATGTGAGTGCTGTGCTCGTGAATGAAGGCGATCAGTTCAAAGGTATTTTATCTGAGCGTGATATTATGCTCAAAGTGGCCCTTAAACAAGTGAATCGTGAGCGATTAACCGTGGGTGAGGTGGTGCTTAATCGTGAGTTCAAGCTGTTGGATGATACTATGCGGATTGGCTATGCGATCAACCAGATGGCTCTCGGGGGTTTTCGTCATGTTCCTGTGATGCATAAAGGGCAAGTTACCCTAATTTCTATTAAAAATGTCTTGTCTTTTATTCGCCATAAGATTCAGCAAGCCAAAATGGCTTAAAAATCTAAGGGTACGGGCTTTTCAAGGGTGTGTGCTGGAATTGTCAAGTAAGTATTTGTTGGCTTGCTGCGACTAATGGAGGAAAGATAACCCCATCAATAGAAGTGAGACCTTATCATGGAAAAAGTGATTATTATTGGATCTGGACCCGCTGGGCATACGGCAGCGATTTATGCTGGGAGAGCGCAACTCAAACCCCTGATGTTTGAAGGATTTATGGCTGGAGGAGTGGCCGCGGGGGGGCAGCTAACCAGCACCACGGACGTTGAGAATTTTCCTGGTTTTCCCGAAGGCATTTCAGGACCAGAATTGATGGAGCGTATGCGTGGACAGTCTGTGGCGTGTGGCACCAAAATGCGGACCGAAACGGTTACTCGAGTGGATTTAAGTGTTAGACCTTTTAAAGTCTATGTGGGTAAGGATGAGCTTAAGGCTGAAAGTTTGATTATTGCCACTGGAGCGACTGCGAAACGAATGGGGGTTCCTGGAGAAGAGACCTACTGGCAAAAAGGTATTTCGGCCTGTGCTGTTTGTGATGGTGCTTTGCCAATCTTTCGTGACCAGGTTTTGGTGGTTGTGGGTGGGGGCGATTCGGCCTGTGAAGAAGCTCATTATCTGACCAAGTATGCGAGCAAAGTGATTATGTTGGTGCGTCGTGATCAGTTCCGTGCTTCCAAGGCGATGCAAGACCGTGTGCTTAAGCACGACAAAATCGAAGTGATGTGGAATACGGGTTTATTGGAGGCCTTGGGGGAAGAGAGTTTAACCTCCCTTAAAGTTCAAAATGTTCAGAGGCAAGAAGATACCGTGATTGATGCTGGAGGGTTGTTTTATGCCATTGGACATAAACCTAACACCGATTTTTTGGAAGGACAGCTCGATACAGATGAAACGGGTTACCTGATCCCTCAGCTAGGTACAGTAGCCACCAGTGTGGAGGGCGTTTTTGCCTGTGGTGATGTTCAAGACAAAATCTATCGTCAGGCGATCACTGCGGCGGGAAGTGGCTGTATGGCGGCTTTGGAAGCGGAGCGTTTTCTGGCAGACTAAAGGGCCGTTTCGGGCCTCCTAGAAAACGTATTGGCAAAAAAAAAATCCCCATTCGAGAGAAGTTTGACGTTGTAGGGGCAGACAGTTACTAACTCTTAAGGATTGGAGGTTGTTGCCAAACCTTGAATCGAGTGATGCGGTTAATTTACGTGTTTACGAAATCATTAAGTTTTATCAACGTGAGGTGTAGGTGGCGTAATTTTAGCTCAAAGAAGCTTTGTCGCTTTATAGGCGTGTTGAACTAAAGTTTCGATCTCTAATTTAGCTTCCTCTTCGAGAATCTTATTTTTATGAGAACGAATCACTGGATGTTTGTCGACAAATAAGGTACAACAATCTTCGAAAGGGCGATTGGAGATAGCTAGTGTTCCAATCTTTTGAGCTATGCTGATGATATCTTGTTTATCAGTGGCAATCAAGGGGCGATAAATTTGAAACTGGGTGGCTGCTCCAACATTATCCATGTTTTCCAGCGTTTGGCTAGCAACTTGGCCCAAGGATTCTCCAGTGATAAGGCCCAGAGCGCCTGTTTGTTGAGCAATATGTTCGGCCAGGCGCATCATCATGCGACGATTGAGAATTACACTGTACTTGGGATCACAAGCATCGCGGATAGCTTCTTGAATTTGAGTGAAGTGCACCACATACAAAGGCATTGTATTTTGAAATTGCCCAAGAACAGTACGCAAATCTTTGACCTTGTTTAAGGCTTGATCTCCCGTGTAGGGAAAGCTATGAAAATAAATGCCAATCAATTCGGCTCCTCTGCGTTGCATGGCATAACCAGCAACGGGAGAGTCGATGCCTCCACTGAGAAGTAAACCGAGTTTGCCAGCTGTACCAACAGGTAAGCCTCCTGGACCAGGAATATCTTTCATTGACACATAGATGTACTGATTGGTGATTAAAACATGAAAGGTTAGGTCAGGATTATCCAGGTTAACGGTCCATTTTGGGCGTTGTTCAAGAACCAGTTCCCCCAAAGCTTGGTTGATTTCTTGGCTATTCATGGGAAAGCGTTTGTCGCTGCGATGAGCTCGAATGGCAAAACTTTGAGGGGCTTGCCCATAGGGTTCCATAAGATCCAGCCAGTGTTGGATGCAAGCGTCCCATGTGTTGGCAAAACGCCAGGCTGGTCGCGCTGAAAGCACTCCTGGAACTTGGCAAATACGCGAGGTCATCGATTCGATCTGTGAGGTGTTGGCGTCGATGATCAAACGTTTTCGCCCCAAGCGAATGTGAATCGAATCGTCTTCAGGCAGAACTTTGCGAATATTCTGCTTAAGGCATTCTTCGAAAAAAGAGCGGTTGCCTTTTTTGAGGCCAATTTCACCATAACGAATCAGTAAACTACGTTTCATAAGATGTCTCCTAAGCTGGTGATTAAGACTTGCATATCATCGGTTTGATTGGAGCTCGACAGGGAGATTCTTAGTAAACCTTGTTCAATTGTCGGAGACAGCTTCATGAGATCGACATAAACTTTGCGCTCCTTTTTTTTCTCGGAACAAGCGCTTCCCGAAGAAATGAAAATTCCCTTATCCTCTAAGCGATGAATGAGCACTTCACTTTTATGTTTGGGAGCACTGATCATATGAATCCAGGGACTTTTGTGTGGTCCAGGAGGGGGACTGACCCAGACCAGATCGGGGTGAGCATTGACATAACTGTGCAACGTCTGTTCGATACTTTGAGCCCAGCTGTGATCAATTTTAGCGTTCATTTTGAGTAAACTTTCGACACTGGCCACAATCCCAGCAATATTTTCGGTACCTGCACGAAAGCCGTGTTCTTGTTGACCACCTTGTAAAAGAGGTGTTAAAGGAACCTCCTTGCGTTTAACAATGCCTCCGATGCCTTTGGGACCATGGCATTTATGTGCTGAAAAGGTGATGAAGTCGGGACGGTAGGGCCCACTTGGAAAAGGATATTTGTTGATCCACTGCACGGCATCGACATGAAAACGTGTTTTGGGATTTGTGTTGCGAATGATTTGGCTCAGGTGATCAATATCTTGTTTGACACCAAGTTCATTATGCACACCGATCACACTGACCAAAGCTGTTTCGGGGCGCAGTTTGCTAGCTAAGTCCTTGGCATTGATATGCCCTTTAAGGTTAATGGCCAGGTACTCAATTTCAAAGCCGTTGGCTTTAAGGATAGGTAATGCTTTAGTCACCGAAGGATGTTCGAAAGGCGAAACTAAGATGTGGTTTTTGCGAGAGTTGGGGTTTCCCGGAGCTTGAAGAAGGATCGTTTGGTTGGCTTCGGTGGCGCCACTGGTCCAGATAATTTCTTCGGCAGAAATCGACCAGTTTTGAGCCAAACGAAAACGGGCCTGTTCTAATATGTCGGCTGCCTGAACCCCGAGGCGATGGAGTGAAGAAGGATTGCCCCATTGGTTTTGTAAAATGCTTTGCATCAATTGAATGGAAGACTCAAGGGGTTGGGTTGTGGCGGCATTATCGAGATAAAGCATTATTTTTAAGCACCATCTTGACCAATGGCGTCAACTGGACAGGCTTCGAGAGCATCCAAGCAAGCTTTTTGTTCAGTATCGGATTGGGGCTGAAGCCGTATGTAGACATGGTCATTATCCTCGGTTATCACAAAATGGTCTGGCGCAACTTCCATGCAGGCATCGCAGACAATGCATTCTTCATCGACATAAAAAGCACCATCGACATTTTCTGTGTATTTGTGTTCCTTGGAGGCCATAGGTTCAGATACTTTATTGTTGTTATCAAAGATTCTATTGTATCACTAAACTTGGCCTATGATATAATGATCTTCATTATATCAAACTAGGTTGATTTTTATGCGCAAACAGTTATCAGTTCAGCAAAGTGACTCCAGCTGGGTGTTTGTCTCTTGGGACATGGAGCAGGGGGCTTCTTTGCAAGTCACTTTATGTTTAGATAAGCAAGACGTCTCTGGGAACTGGGCTGAATGTTACCATATTTCAGTTGCTTCGGCTAGTCAGAGTTGGCATATGATGTTGCCTGATCCAGGAAACGTTTATCGTGTGCTGATGGTGGATGATGCCACAAACGTCGAGGAGGTTTTGGCCGAGAGCGAGCCGTTTAAAACCTTTCCCGCGCCTCGAGTTCCTTTTTGCCCCGATATGCAAGCCATTTACGAACTTTCTCAGTATGAGGAAGGGTGTAGTTCTTGGTCGTGAAAGGGCGGGTGCAATGGGTCTTGCATGCTCATTTGCCTTATGTGTGTCATGACGATCTCGCTTATTGTTTAGAGCATGATTGGTTTTTTGAAGCTTTGACCGAAACCTACATTCCGTTATTGATCTTGCTACAAAAATTAGATGTGCGAGCTTATCGTCATGTGCTCACTTTGTCTTTGTCACCGCCTTTGTTGCGCATGATGCAAGAAGACCTTTTACTTGAACAATATGAAGCTTACCTTGATGAACATATTGCTTTGGCTGAAGACTATGCCCAGCGTCATGCCCAGAAATCCGAAGCGACCAAATTGGCGCAACATTACCTGGATCATTATTTGCGCGTGCGTGATGGCTGGGTCTCTTTAGGAAGAGGAGGACTGGTGCAAGCTTGGGGAGATTTAGCGCGTAAGGGTGTTCTGGCCTTAATCACCACGTCGGAAAGTCATGCCTACTTACCTCTTTGGAATGATCAACCCGAGCTGGTTCAGCAACAAATATCCCAAGGCTGTGCTGTGTTTGAACAAGCGTTTGGCTTTAATTCGAGAGGGTTTTGGTTGCCAGAATGTGGCTATGTGCCAGGCTTTGAACAATACCTTCACTCCATAGGTGTGGAGTACTTTTTTTTAGAGACACATGGTATTTTGCAGGCCTACCCTCAACCGCGACGAGGTGTTTTTCACCCAGTTCGATGTGCGAATGATGTGATGGCTTGGGGGAGAGATGCGACGAGTAGCAAATGGATTTGGAGTGCGAGTGAAGGGTACCCAGGTTCTGGGGTTTACCGTGATTTTTACTGCGATATTGGTTTTGATGAGACAAGTTCTTGTTTGCAGAATTATCAGGCCAAGCGAGGAGGAATCACGGCCACTGGCTTCAAACATCGTCGGGTTGGTTTTAAGGAAGATTTTCCATCTTTATATAGACCTTCTGAGGGACAGACTTTAGTCCGGGAGCATGCCTTGCTTTTCATGGACCAACTAAGGCAACGGGTGGATCACATCCAGGCGGCGGGCGTACCTCAGCCCTGCATGACACTCTGTTTTGATGCCGAGTTGTTTGGCCATTGGTGGTGGGAAGGTTTGTGGTTCTTGGAGCGGGTTTGGGATAGTTTGGATAAGGATGATCTTTTGGTTTTGAGCACTCCTGAGCAATATGGACCTGAATGGGGCGATTGTGAGATGGTTCAGCCCGCTTTGTCCAGTTGGGGGCAGGGGGGATATCACCGTAGGTGGCTTAACCCCAATAATGATTGGGTTTGGAGGGAGTTAAAAGCGCTCTGGGCTCATTATCAACATGGATCATGGGATCAATCCATTCATCAGGCCTGTGAGGTTCACTGGAGAGAGGTTTTGAGCAGTGATTGGATATTTATGATGGCCACTGGCCAAAGTGAAATGTATGCTCGGACGCGGCTGAAGAGCCATTTGGATGCTTTGCGCGAATGGATGGGGTTAATTTGATTGTATTAAATTTATTTAAAATATATTTATTTGTTAATAATGGTTGTTTAGAATAAAAAAATTGAAAAAAAAGATTGCTTTTGATATAATAAGATCCTTATAGGGTCTTTTTATAATATATTTATACACAAAAGGTATTTTTATGGCTAAAAGTAAAAAAGATATTCCCGAAATTCTTGTGGAAGGATTAGATCTTTATTTGGAAAAGGATGCAGCAACGGTAGTAGCTTTTTGGGCTTGTGGAAGTGCGCAAGATGGCCATGCAGATTTAGACGACAAAGCCAAATTGTTGCGTCAGGTTGAGTATGCTCATGGTAAGTTTGTTGGTTACAAAGTCAAAGACATTCAAGTGATTACACCAACGGCTCATTTGATTTTCTTGACTTTTAACTACGAAAAAACGGATGTAACGGCGCGATTCTTGGCTTATAAACAAGGCCAAAAGTGGATTTTAGCTAATTTTCTTTTTGATATTTCATTACAGACCACCAGAGCGTTCTTTGTTTAAAAAGACGTCGTGATGGGGCGAACTTGCAGAATCACAATGTTATTATTGTGGATTAACCATTCGATATCGAGGTTGGTCCTAAAAATTGTTTGAAGATTTTTGGCTTGTTTGAGGAGCTTGTCTTGTTGCTGGGCACTTAAGAGCAAACTAGCTTGGTAGTGTGTTGCTGTGTCGTATTCTAGGTGTTCCACATCTTGTCCCTGCACCGTTCCTTCGGGTCCTTGAGAAGAGACATCGATTTGAATAGGTTTGTCTGAGGTGTCGTGGATGAACATCACGCCCCCTAATGAACTTACGATGTAATCTTGTACAATCAAATTCATGTGGCATTCTTGTTTGGGCAAGTCTGGATGCCCTTGCGTCCAGGTTGCGGCCCAGCATTGGGTAACGGCTCGCTCAAATTCTTCTTTGTTAATAATAGGGCCAATGGATGTATATTGTCCCGCCATTGAGTGCTGTTGGCTGTCTTCGTTGTGAGCCGAAGAACGCACCAAAAGCCCGCTGGCTGGGCAGGTAAACGTGTTCCAGAGATTGTGTAAAATTGTTTTAATGGCTGGAGGGAGTTGGTTGGTTTGTAAATCTGACGGGGCCTGTTGGGCAAGATGAATCCAAGGTTGATCCCAAGTTTTGAGAGAGATGCACTCTTCTAGCAATAGCGATTGAATGACGTAGGCATTTGGAATTCGTATATTGTGTTGGGCACAACGTGCCAAGTTATAAGCTTTGGGTCCATGGCTTGCTGTGGTTTGATTAAGGAAGGTCCAATAGGATGTTGGTTGAGGAAGTTTGTTGATGAGGCCTTGATCGTTGATAAGAATATAGCTGTCTTCGGGATACTCTTGAATTGCTTGTGATACGTGAAACAGCGATGGCAGGTTGTGTTCACGCACTAAAATAGCTTGGTGACACAAAGGGCTACCTTGTTCGAGAACTAAACCTTGCATGGTGTCGGAAGCGACTTTATGGGGAGAGATGTTAGGGGTCACTGTGATTTTATTAGGATTAAAAGCTTGGCTTTGGCACTGTCCCCAAATACGTGTGTTGGGCATACAAATCAGATACGAGCTTTGTTTCGATTGGATTTTTGGCTCCGACGCTTCATTACAGCGTACCTTTTCGATAGTTTTGATCGTAAGGGTTTCTGGGAGGATGAGGTGTAATGTAGCTTGCCAGAGCTTTTGCCTTTCTTGGATCCGTTTGGTTAAAGAATCGGGTGTCTGTTTTTGAAGTAAGGAGAGACATTCCTTTAATCGGCAAAACAAAAGAGATGAGGGGGCCTGTGTTTGAAGCAGTTGATTGACCCACTGCCATTCGGTTAAAAAGTGGTCTTGCGCGTTCTGTTTCATTTGTTCGCAGATCCAAAGGTGTCGTTGGGCAAGGGATAGGTCTTGAGGGGTTTGTGAGTTAGACAGATCAAAGTGATAGTGTTGGTTTGTGTGAGGAGTTTGCTGCGGCCAAGGTTTATGATGGGTGTTGTCGTTTTGATGGTTCCACGCCCATAGATGTAATTGACTTGTCAGCTCTGGCCAAAAAGCGGCCTCTTGTCCAAGACTTTTGAGCACTTTGATTAGTCTACGGGGAGTTCGTCGAGACGATTGAGTGAGTAAGTTCTGAATCCAAGTGATCCGTTGGTGATGTTGGGCTATTTGTGTGCTTAAGAGATGACGACAAGCTGTTTGAATGAAAGCACGCACTTTGGCATGAAATCGCAGATGTTGCCACGCTTTAAATCCCAACACGGCTTGGGGCTGAAGAAGCTGTTGCACTTGCAGCTGATAATGGTGCGATCCCCATGATAGCCATAGAGGAGGTAAGAGGGTTTCATTGAGTTGATGCCTAAAGCCTAAAAAGCTTAAGGCTCTACGGGCACCACCACGGTGGCGCCAACGTTCTTGTAAAATATCTTGCTCAAGAGGTTTGAGAGGTTGTTGAATAGCCCCATCTTGATAGCGTTGCCAAATCACATCGTTTGGTTTGAAATGTTGCAACCAAGGAAGCAGTGTGCTCCATTGTTGATAAAGGTTCCATGGCGCTTCTCGATCGGGGGCTAGGATTTCAATCGCTACAATGGCGTGATGGTCGTTCAGTTGAAGTTGGATAGAATCGCTTGGAAATGTGGCTCGAATTTCCTGAGCCGTTTGCACGAACTTAGAGATATTTAAAGATGGGGTAGGGCATTTTTGTTGCATCTGTCCTGAAAAAAGCCCGATCAACAAAGTTTGGTTGGTGTTGTGAAGTTCAAAACAACCCGGTGCATTAGCGACATATAGCTTAAGTATTGTCGGGCCAGCGGGGCTTTTGCTTAGAGATGTTTTAAAACCAATCCAGCTTAGGACGAGACCGTGGGGTTGTTGGTGACGGCGTAACTGGTAAGATCCGAAAAAAGCAAGGCTAAGGTCACAGATCCATAGAAAGCCGAGCCATAGGCTTGTGTAGATGACAAAATCTTGTAATATAATGCCCCAGTGAAGCAAGAGACCTAAGAAGAGAATCGGATGAAAAACTTTGTCTACGGAAGGGGTGCTTGTGTGTTGGCCCAAGATTTGATGCCATAGGGTGTGAACGATTTGTTGGCGTTTGTCGGAGGGCATGATGCTGCTGAAGTAGGCAAAACTTAGAAAAACCAGGTTGAGAGTCCATGGGATGTAGCGCCCGTCGGATACGAGAGATGTTTCTTCGAACAGGAGCCATGCAATTGTGAGGTGAACGAACGAGAGGCGATACAGCCAAGGATTGCGTTGGAGATGCATTGGGTTGAGTGTTCGCTTAAGGCTATGCCAACGAAAAACGAAAAAAAATAAGGCATGGCTGGCAAAAAATAGATAGAGCATTTGTTTTCGCCCACCTACCAATGTCATCCAAGGTTTCAACAAGGCCTGCAGATTGGAAGGAGGAGCTTGAGATACAAAATGATGAGGGTAACGAGCTTTCATTGTGTGGTGGCCGCCGTGCAGATAATAGATATGTTGCCTAGGCAGGTGAGAAAGTTCGTCAAAACGCCCTTTGCGAATGCTTTCGACCAGCGATGAAGAACGTTCGCCCCGATGGCAAGCGAGAACAATCTTTGGTCTGTTGGCTTGATCTGGGGACAATTGACTAAGTTTATTGACGATGTCTTGAACACTTTTCATGGGGTGTGATATTGAACGTGTCAGGTGAGATCGGCGATGCGAGGTGTCGGTCCGTAAATCGATGATGAGTATTTGATTTGGGGTCGATGAAAGGGTTTGGTGCAGTGTGGCCACAGATAGGCTATAAGTGTGATGAGAGTTGTTGAGGAGGTTAAACCCTGTGCCTACTGCCAGAAAGGTGAAAACCATAATAAGGATCAACTGCCAAGCCTTGAGGCGATTGATCCAAGATTGTACATAAGAGCTTAGTTCGAGAACTTTGAAAAGGGTATGTCCCAGAAGGAGTGTAAGCAGAATGGGAAAAATAAAGCCCGCTCCCAGCATGGGAAGTATTTCGATGGGCGGCAAAGCCCAGAGAGGAGCCTGAATACTCCAAATAAGAATGGTTAACGGCAATTTAAAGTTATAAAACATAATTTTCCCTCGTCACACATGTTTAGGTATAGCATTTGAGGAGGGAAAGGTGCAATTAAAGTGTTTTTTTTATTTATTCAATATTCTATAATTTAACTAGGGGATGACCCATAAACATTTTAAGCATTTTGTTGTAGGAGCTTAATGGTGGCTGGATTGACCAATTGCTTAATACTTTCATCAGCAAATGTAAGACCTTTGATTTGCGTGAACAGATCTCCTTTTTTAGATCTTGGATCCAAGGATAGTGAATTCCATTGCGTATGGTATGCTGGATTGCCCAAGACCTTGAGGAGGTCGGTTAATGTCCAAGCGAATTCCAGGTTGTGTTCCAATCGATTCTCAAAATAGACTCTCATTTCGGGAACAAGCGTTTTATTCCAAAAGTCGATGCCCATTCCTTTGGTGGCGATAATCACGTGACGCAAGGCCAAAAGACTAGCTATCTCGACCATCTGATCAAAATTTGGATGAGTGTCTTTGTCATAGACCTGTTCAAATTCTTTACGCAATGCGATTTGAAGCATTTCGTGGTAAAACCACGCATCCAATGAAGTATCAGACAATTCACCTGTGTTAGTGGCTATGGTAATAGTATCTTGTCCATTGTTACTCATGAGTGCTGCACCTTTCTGAGGCGTAGCCGTTATGTAAGCCACCTTAGAAGGTGTAATAGGCAGTGTGGCCAAAAAATCAGATTGCGTAACGAGTGTTGCTTGAAAGTGAACTGGAATCTTTAGGATATTGGGCTGATACCTCCGAGCACTTTCAGCCACTTTGGCGGGAGCTAGAGTGAATCCCTGAGCCGTAACGGGTTCTAAGGTGAAGCGTAAATTTTGGGGGTATTGACGAATCAGAGCGAGTGTTTCGGAATGAGTTAGGCCTGAGGTGCTTTGACCATTGATGCTTGTGACCTTGCGATAGGTGCCTTGCAAGGCTTGTTGGGCTGCAGGATATGTTGCTATAACTCCTTCAGCATTTCGATCGATAGTGAAACGGATGCCTGCACTATTTAAATTAAAGCCCCCATTAAATACTATGCCCCATTTCTGGTCAGACTTTTTGTTTAGAGTGAAGCTTTCTTGACCCTGACGGCGAATGACTGCTTGATTTGATGGAGCCCTCAGGTATTGCAAAACTTCTTTGCGATCAGGTCGGGCGGAGTCCTCGGCGTTGAAGATAACCTGTCCGTTAAGGTCGACGATTTGCACCAGCTTGTCACCAAAATGGACTTGGGTATTCCATTCATTGGTAAGACCAGGATCCTTACCGAAAACGTAAGACTCATTGTCTGTAAACATTTTATCCCAATCAAGGGTAGGGTCTCCTTTGATGGAAAAGGTGTGAGATCCATCAACCTGAGTCAAGTGGTGTTCAAAAGATTTGCGGGTTTCTAAATAGGCAGGTAGGGGATGGCTAGTATCAGAATTAAAGGAGCTTTGGGATGAGTGATGTTGTTCCACGAAAGGTTCTTCCTCATCTAATGGTTGACTGCTTTTATAGAGACGAAATAGAACAGAAATTGGGTTTTCTCGTGCTTGGCTTAAGAAATCATTAATCTCGTTTTCGGACATTGTTTTAAAAGAGAGAAAACCAGGGGGGAGAGGGCTCGGATCATTGAGTTCGATAGTAATAGGTTGTGTTATCAATTGCTGTAACAGAGGAGGGAGTTCTTGGCCGTTAAGGGGGGTAATCGTGACCACCTGTGGATTGTCAACGTAGAAACCGTTAAGCTGTGTCTTGTTGGGGCGGCGCACTTGAATGTGAACCGCGTTGGTATCAATCAAAATATTTTGAGTTGTAAATTTAGTATGTTCCGTGGCTTGCCCTGCAAGGTTCAGCGTTGTTTGAATGCTCTCTTGTTCCCGAAAGGCAATAAATTGAGCCCAAACTTTTTGATTTTTTGAACTTAATTGATTGTTGTTTATTTGCGATAATAGTCCTCTAACGGCATTAGAAAACTCTTGGTGTGATTGTGCTGCTTTGATTTTCGGGAGGGCTTTTTTGAAAGAAGCATTGGCACGTTGCAATGGATTGAGGAGTTTTAGGTAGGATTCTTGGCGTGTTTCCCACGACATGGTTTGCCCATTTACAGCTACTTGATGCTTGATGGATGCGCTAGAAATTTCATTGCGCAAATGAAAAGTGGAATTGCCTAAAAGGTTTGTCTCATGGAATTCTTTCCATTTTGAAGCGATCATTAAAGCGCTTGTATGGGAATCCTCTGTGGATAAGTCTTGGTTTTGCAATCTTTTAATCAGAAGAGATACATCTTTTCTAAATATTTCTAAGCTGTGTTTTAGGGTTTGCACACGCTGATCCCCTGTGGTCATAATCTTTAACCTTTGTTGTTTTAGAGTAGTTTGTATTTTTTGATTGGCGATTTTCTCGATATCGTCGGCAGAGGTCTGCACGGCAGCGTTATAATTCATCAAGAAATGAGCGACTCCTTGGGGGGAGGATAGGAAGTTGAGATGCTCTAGCCACAAGATCAGAGTTTTCTGATAGAGAGGCTTCAGTAGAGCAGTAGTATTGGCTGTGGTGATTTGATCAGCCAAGGCGTTGGCTTGAGCCCTGAAGTGGGCCTTTTTCTCAACTTCAAGGGCATTGCTGATGAGGTTTCCTTGGGCATCTAATTGGCGGAACCAATCCGAATAACCTTTATCGACACCTACAGCTCCGTCTTTAATCATTTTTCCTATGTAGCTAGAGCTGATGCCCTCACGAATCAGGTTCGCTTGAGCCAGCAGTATATCTATGCTTAACTGGAGTTTCACTACGCGAACACGTTCTTCCAATCCTTTAGGAAGGGTTGCTTGTTGCTTAGTTTCGCTAATGTTCTGTAGCAGTTGTTGTCGGATAGGGGTGTACTTTTGAGCCAATTCAAGCCAGGCCTTGGGGTGGATCATGCGAGGGATTTGCCCTTTTTGCAAGTAGGGGCTAAATCTTTCATCGGTGTGCAGCGTATTGCCAGCTTGCATTGTGACGGGAGGTTGAAGGGCATTGATTTGGTCGATTATTTGTTGCTTTTGCTTAAAGGCAGTCGGTTGAGCATCGACAAGCAGTTCTTTTAGATTGTTCATCAGCAGGTTTAATAGATCTTGGGTCAGCGGTTTTATATTATGTTTCTGGACCTGTTGGAGGAGGTCTCTTTTGAAATTTTGACCCGCTTTGAAGCCCTCTTGGATGAATTGCTGCTTGAGTTTATTTTTCTCTTCTTCCAAGATCGGTGTGTTGGTGCTGTCTGATGCGAAGATGATCTCAATTTGGCTCTGATATTGTGCGATTGTTTGTGTGATTTGATTGGCTAGACCAGGCATGATGGCATACAACATATGGTCGAATTTTTTTTGGGCTTGAGGATTGTTTTGTGTGCGTGCATAGAAATTGCCATATCCAAGAAAGATAGTCGCTGTTTGCTCTGTTATGGGCAGAGGCTGTGATAGGTGCAGTTCTGGAAATGTACGTTGAAGATGATTGTTGAGTATCGTTCTTAAGAACTGTTCGTCTGAGCTTAAAGAATGTGGATTTTCTTCATAGGCCTGATTAAGATATTGCCAGGCTATCTGAAAGATTTGCATTACAGGCATCCATAAATCTTTTCCAAGACCCACTTCACGTAGTTCTTGTTTTGGCTTCGTCAGTTTGGAATCCAAGTCTTTGAGTATATTTTGCTGATTCGATTGGGTTCCTAATTTTTTTACAAGATAAACCATTTCGGCTAGTAACCCATCAATCAAAATAGCAGGTTCTCTAGCTGGATTGTTGCGATGAGGCACCACTTGGTGGGGTTCGTCGGTGTAGCGAATATGTTTGTTCAAAAATAGGCGTATGAGATCGTCGCTTATTGGGGGTAAGTTTTGAGTAACAATATCTCGAAATTGATCTTCAAAGGTCAATTGGGAGGAGTTTTTTTCCAGATTGATGTGAGGCGCTGTTCTTTGTTTTAACACATTCTGTTTTGTGTTAGGTTGCACTTGAACGGATCGAGAGTCAGACGGTGAGCTAGGGCTAAATTCGACATGATCAGATGATGAGCTATAGCTAGATTCGACACGATCAAACGATGAGTTATAGCTAGGTCTGACCTGAATAGAGGGTCCAAGGACAAAAACACTTTCGCTCTCTATGTCGGGTGTGATATAGAGGCTCCATGGTGTTTTACTTCGAAGTTTGGCTAAGGTGACGGTTTGTTTTGTGTTTTTGTTTGTTCCAATTTGCAGATGGCTAATTAATCTTTTTTCAGGTAGAAAATCTTTCCAAGGAGATGTGGCTTTAACATCGGAGACCCAAAGGCCTGTATCTCCAAGCACTTCGCTAACGGTGATGCCAAGGTTATGCAACACCTGAGGTTCTCCTTTGAGGGTATAGTCAAAAGAACTTGGCGTTGAATCTATTAGCTCAGCGTTGCTTAGTGGCTTAGACGTGATAATCATAGTGGATCCCGATAAAGATGAAAGAAGGAGCTGTAGGTCATGAGGTCTTTTGTTATAAGGATAGTCGTCGCCTACGGCAAGAAGAATACTTCCTGGAAGGATACCTGCATTCGCGGCCTCACTCCCTGGTTCGACATGTGTAACATGGTGCACATATCTTGCACGTTTTTTATTGGATTGGTAGGATAATGTTGTGATGGAGATTCCCAGTTTTTTTAAACTACTTGGACCCGTAAGTGTCATTTGAGTGACGTTGTTTTTAAAATCATTAGCGACGATACGCCGTTCCAAATGCGAGGCACGGTTGAATTGAGCTAATATTTCCTCCTGCATGGACTCGGCCAAAACCAGTGTTTGTGGACTTGGAAAGTATCTTAAATTGCGCAACATTTTCATAGCTTGATCAACTGTGTTCGTTGAATACCAAGGTGTTGCGAACGGCTGTTGTGGAAAAATTCTTTCAAATATTTGGTGGTTCACTAGTTTTTTAAGTATTATTTCCATTTTTGTTTGAAATTCTTCTTCGAAAGCATAGGGGGTAAAGGTGGAGGTTTCCTGGTAGATTTTTGCTCTTTGGTCCAAGTCCAGAAAGTTCTGGTAAACGCCTGTGAGCATGTGTTGAATGAATGCGAATGTATTGGCACTGTTGAGATAAATCTTTTGGATACTCGGGTCTGTTGTGAAGGTGGTTGAGGGATCTTTTTTTAGCGCCACTTGGATCATGGACTCATCGGTGAGAGTATTTTCTTTCGCAAACTCTAAAATTGCTGTGGACAAAGAGATAGGTCTATGTGATTCTCCTTGAGGATTAGAATGTGATGTTTTGTAAAATTGAATACCTCCAAAAATCCAATAGTCGTGAATTTGGCGCAGCAGATGCTTGCGTTCGGCTTGAATCTGTGGATTCTCAATACTTCGAAGATGCTCGTTGATAATGTGCAGCTGACGAAGAATTCCTGAGTCTCCAAATATAGGACGGTCATACCGTGAGAGACTGGTTTGTTTTATTGTTTGAAGTTTTAGAAAAACTGCGTCAATATCGTGTTGGACTCGGGAAAGATTTTGGGAAATAGTAAATTCCTTTTCATGAGTAGCAGTGTCTTTTAAACTCTTTATGATTTTTTGGAAGTTGCTCTGGAAGAGTTTAAGTGCGTGCAGATCGTGGGGGTTCATATTGGTGGTCTCAATCTGACGAAGTAGGGATTCAAGTTCTGTTGCATGAGGTTTGTCAAAAATCTGATCTGATATGATCATTTCTTTAACACAATGGATCAAGGTTTTTTGGGCTTCATAAGTTTTATGCAACATCTCTTGATCGGAAAAAGAGTTGTCGTAGGAGCGACCCACTTGAGCGTTAAATTTTGCATGAACCGCTTGATTAGAGGCCAACAGAGGCTGCCGAGAGAGCTTTTCAAGCAATAAGTTCCTTTGAGATCCAGAAGGACTTTGCATAACAAGGATGTAATTTTGCGGATTCCTGCTTGGCCGAAGTTCCGCAACGACTTCATTTGAGGCCAAAGGATAAGACACTTGGGCCCATGGATGAACAATCACTTGATTGTTCTCGAACGATACGCCATAAGAATCTTTAAGAGCTTTAGGCAGTTGGCTGGCATTAAAATTCTGTGTTACAGCAAAAGGTTGTCCTAGTGTGTCGGATTGAAATGTCACTGGTATTTTTTGACTCCAGCGTAAGGCCGATAGTTGATGTTGAAAGGAAAGCATGTCGACAAACAGGTTTTTAAGTTTGGTGTGCCAATTATCAGAATTTGGGTTCGCCAGTTGGTATTCATCTTTAAGAAGCGTCCATGTGTTACGCCATTTTGCTAGGAGTTGCGTGTAATTGTCATGTTTTTCTGTTTGTATATCTTCGGCAAGGTGATGGAAATGGTCTTGAATTGAGCCAAGTAAACCTTCGGCTATTTTTTTTGATGTGAAGCCTAGAGTGGTGCGTATGTTGTGCAAATAAGCTGGATGTTCCGTTGGGATAAGTTGCTCGGCTAAAGCTTCCAGTTGAGCCTGAAGTGAAGGAGCAGTGACTTGCTTTCCTCTGCGCGTTTGACGATGAATTACAATAGGTCTCGAAAGCGAGTGCCCAAAATCGAATAATGAAGATATAAGATATCTGGGGTGGGTTATTTTGAGTTGACCAATGCTAACCAAACGGTCACCTCTAGCCATATGCAAGGCGGGGATAGGTCGTTGGGCTTCTAAAACAATTTCTCCTGTGGCTAGTTTTAGAGGCTGTAAGCTTTTCATAATGTGTCTAACGAGGGTTACGTCTATGATACGACCTATTTGAAAACGAACGCCCGTGAATCCTTTGGGTGCTTGATCGGCTTCACGGCTCCCTATTACCGAGGTCTCGACGTAGGGTTGGCTTTTGTTATTTTCGAGTTCTTGTTTTGTATAGTTTTGGCGACGGGCTACAGACAAAGTGAGTGTTTTGGAAACAGTCAAGGCTTTGGGAAAAGTGATTTCACATTGACGTTTCTTGGATTCTTTTGCATCTTCTCCTTGTTTTACTTTTTGACGGAAGGAATCTTGTGATCCATTGATTGCGACGAGTTTGTCTCCAGGAAAAAGAGAACCATAAAAAGGCGAATTCGGAGAGACTTCGGTGACGACATGGGTGAATGTGTAGAAGGTTCCATTTTTTGTGACTTCGATGTTTGTGATGGTGGGGGCAGTCATGATGGAAATCGGGGCTTTTGCGTTTTCGCGTTTGACAGTGAAAGAGTGAACTTCGCTCTCGAATGGAGAAACTGTATATTTAGTTTTTTCAGATGTATTGAAATAGATCGTCATCGGGGTACCATTGGCGAACGCGCTATTGATTCTAGCTTGTAGGGCCAATGCCTCGCGAGGGCTTGTTTTGTGAATAGGATACAACTGTCCTTTGATGCGAACAGCCGTAATTGCAGCGTTTAAAGGTAGCTCACTTGTAAGTTTGGGGTCGGTGATATTGGTGACCACAACACGGTATCTGCTTTGAAGGTAATCGACAGCGTCCATTGGAAGCTTTCCCACGTTAGGAAGGTTTCTCACTTTAGCTGGGAAGATAATCATCTTTTTATAGTTTTTTTGTAGTTTAGCTGGAAGAGCGTTATAGGTGGCTTCGCTAATCGAATCTGTGTCCAAATTGTTGGAGGAGGAGTATACAACTTCTGTTGAGGCATTTAGTTGGAGATGTTGCATTTCGGCTTTGTATTTTCTCTCATAAATGTCAAAAGGAATCTCAACGGTTTGATGTTCGACCACCTGCGTGGTGAAGCCAGCCAATCCAAGCGTTGGTTGATAGTGGACACTCTGGACCTCCGAATTTAAGATCGAGGACAAACTGGGTTGGTAGTGAATGGTTACGCTTAATGTCGCTTGGTTTTGGAGTTTGGCTAGGATATCTGTAGGCTCGGTTATATTGCGAAAAAAACCAACAACTTTTGTGATTTGGCTGTAAAGTGGTATAGAGTTTCCTGCGGACGCTGTTCCAGGCAGTACATCGACGACATAAACTTTGTTATTGATAATTCTCAATTTCATGCCAAAATGAATATCGTTTGTAAAGTTTTTCATACGCTGAAGGTGTTGAAGGTGTCCTGTATGATCTCTTTGAGATTCTATGGACTGTCGATTCGTGTAATATTCGTGAATGGCTTGCATAGCCTCTTGAAGCAATACTTGAGTTTGATAGACTTGCAAAGGAGTGGTTAAGTCTTTTAGTGTTTGATCAAGTGTTTCTAAAGAGACTTCTTGTTTTAGTGCTGTACTTGTCCAGCTTACTTCGCTCCACAAATCACGGCGTATTGATTCTTTAAGGCGTTGATAACGCTGTAGCCTGTTAGGGAAGCTTTGTGTCACTGCGGAATTCAGCTCTATGAGAAATGCTAACATAATTGGGGTCGACCATGAATAAGCCGAGTTAAGGGCGACATTAATTTGCTGTATCGTCATTGGACCAAAGTGTGTTAGAAACAAATAGTTTTTGGGTAAGTTTTTTTGGTTTATTTTTTCTTCTAAGATTTTTTTTTGCTCGTCCATGGCTTGGCGACGTTTGGCAATTTCGGCGGTGTGATCAGGTATTTGTCCTGTACTGACGATTTGGGCCAACTGAGCGGCAACTTCTTTGACCATGCATTCGTACAGTTCAGCGAGTAATGCTGGAGTGGTTATAGCAGTTTTAAGATTTTTAAGTTCTGCGGCAATAGCATTTTGTTCCTTCATGTCGTTAGCTTTTACCTGTTTTTCACGTTGCTGAAGATCTTGTGCTTGAACGAGTAAAGGTCTAATTGCATTTGAGTCGACAGAAATGTTGGGTAAGAGTGTGAAGTCTGGGAAGTGCGGGCCTTTCAACACATGCGAGGCGATTGTGTAGGCTTCGCGAATAAGTTCTTGATTGTCAGTACTGCGAATGGCCTCGAGAAGGTTAAGTACATCCTGGCGGATGCTTTGGGGGCTTTGTAGCCTAAGGTGAATTTTTGCTTGGAGTCTTTTAATATGGTTTGGAAAATCTGTTGCGGAGAGAAGAGATACTTCGGACAGAAGGGTATTGTAAGTTTTGAACGAGTCTGGTCGATAGCGTGTGCCTTCCACGGCTTCTTCCAACCGAGTAGCTTCTGTAATCATCTCACGTCGAATATCTTCGAGGTGTTGCTCCTGCTCCTGGAACTGTTGTCTTAGTGTTGTTTCACTGGAACCCAAAAAACGAGGTCTGTCAGAATTTTTTTGAATTTGTCTTGTTGCTTTTTTTATGGCTTCGAGGCGCTCTGTCCAGTTGCTTTGATGTTTCAAAAATAGCGTTTGTGTTGCAGTATCTAATGGATTGGCGCTCATATGGGTTTTAAAGTTTTGTTGAAACTGGTCCCAAAGCGAAAAGGTATCTGATGAAGAACCCTTGCTTTTTTCTGTGGTTGGTATGAGGACTTGGACTTGGTCAATTAATTTCATGGCTTGATTCGCAAAACTTTTGCGACCTGTGTGCATGTCTTTGGGGTCATCTTGAGGCCTTAGTTGGCTTATAATGGCTCGGTGGAAAGATTTTTGACTACGTTCTTGATAAATTTCTTGCATACGTTTTTTGTTGCGTGGTGCGGCGTCCTGTTCTTGGATTGTGTCCTGATGTTGTGAATCTAGCTTGGTGAAGTTGTCGAAAGCAGTGATTGAGACAAACCGATCTTCTTGTGCATTAGTTCGAAGTGATTGAGGAAAATTTGCTTGGGGTTGCTGTTGCTTTGTATGGACTCTCGCCCGTTTTTTAAATTCATCTTGGATAAGTTGTTCGTAATCGGGTCCTTGATTTTGTGAACTCAAAGGTTGCACAAGAGGACGGTTTTGAACCAGTTGTGGTTCAAATTGTGATGTTGTTGGGTTCAGTTGAAATCCTGGACGGATAGATGTTGTTTGCTGAAATTTTTGAGTTTGAGGATGATAGGACTTAGTAATTTGGCGCTGTCTATGTTGCTGTGTTTGTTGAGAGACCACTGGATGGTGCCCTAATTTGCCTGATCGTGCCAGTTGGACCATCGGTAGAGGTCTTGATTGACGGTAAAATGCAGGGAGTGATGCCGACGGAACCATAAGGAGCTTATCATCAGGTTGATGGATGGCCACCAAAGGCTTATCGATATCAAGTGTGATGGGTTGGTCGCGCTCTACAGAAGGTTGATCCAAAACCTCTTGCAAGGCTTGTTTTAAATGAGGAAGGTTTCCATAGTCAGCCTCTAAACTATTACGCAGGGATTTGTAAAGTTCGCGAAATTCAAATTGGAGAAGTTCGGTCGAGTGAGCTGTTGAGATTTTGCGTACTTTCTCCATAAAGGTGCTTTGTTGGTGTTGAGAGAGTGGAGAGATGTATTGGTTTTGCACTAAAGTTTGCCAGGCGGCTTTTGCTTGCCAAGGTATGGAGTTATTGGCAAACGTCTGATAAAGGGCTTCGAGAGCAGGGGAAACGTGATGGAACTCGCGACTTAAGTAAGGGGCATCCACTTGGCGAATAAGTTGGACTGCTTCATGCAAAACGATCACAGCTTTCATAAGAGCTTTGGCCTTGTGCTGTGCAGTCTCTCCAGTCAGAAGTTGTTGGTAAGAATTACTCCATTGATCGAAAGTTTGTTGAAATTCTGGGGAACGAAGGTTATCCCAATGGGAGAACACAGTCCAAATCTTTTGTTTTTTTTGAAGATTTTGGGCAAAGAGGTCGTCGTAATAGGCTTCCATAGCTTCGATGGCAAGTTTATTGCCATCAATATAAGACTCTTTGGTTTTGGAGTAGTTAACTCGTTTGACCTGGTCGGCTTGTGCTTGAACTTTGGAGGCATGCGGCTGCTTAAGACCTAAAAATTGACCGTTTAGGAGTTGGATCACATTGTTTAAGTTTTCAAAATCAATATCCGTGCGAGTAGGATAGTCACTGTTAGGTTCTTGTTTGAGTTTTTTTAGTTGAGTTTGTCTTATTTCGAGATTATCGAGTGTAAGAGTTAAGGAATCTATAGAGTCTTTGATGCTTAAACCTGGCTTTAAATAAACATTGATCAGAACCTGATTGCTAGGAACATTCAATAGAGTTTTGAGCATTTGCACATGATGTTTGAGATGTTCTACAGTCTGTTCTTCCTGGTGTGTTTGCTTGAGGAAACGCTGTTGAACGTTACCGTAACGATCAAGGGTTCGTTCAAGCTTATTGATAGCACTGTGCTTGTGAGGAAAGTATGTGGTGGAGAAGAATATCTGCAGTTCTTCTAAAGCGGGGTTGCGTTGGGCCATAGCTTGAATTTTATGCTGAATACCATTGGGATTAGTGAGTAAGGCAATGATGAATTTGTCGATATCATTAGTCAGAGTGAAGCCTTTGAGTAGAGTTTCATCGATGGACGCAACGTCTTGCTGTAATTCAGTTCTAAAGGCATTGCCAAGAGCTCGTGAGTGTTGCAAAAATGTCTTGAAGTTTTCCATGAAAGGTCGTA
This sequence comes from uncultured bacterium, assembly GCA_964565945.1. Classification (GTDB taxonomy): domain Bacteria; genus CAZMGY01. The sequence goes on along the minus strand of CAZMGY010000030.1, from coordinate 36,505 downwards.
ATTGCTGATGGAGTGAATTAAGCGTTTGTTGGCGATGTTGCCATACCTCGACAGTGGGAAATTTATCTAGAGCACTGTAATCAGTTTGAATAATGGTTTGAATCCGGTCGCGAACCAAAGAATCCACATGTTGTTTGGTTTGGTTGTGAAGCTGTTCTTGAGGATTTGTGAGTTGAGCGTAAAACGTAGTTAGTTTATGGCGCACATAGGGCATTTTTAGTGTTTGGACAGGGTCTATTTCAAGAGGGCTAGGCTTCAAATTGAGGAACGTTTCTTCGCGTTGGGTTTGTTCTTTAAGGAGTTTTTCGAGATGACCATCCAAGTGGGCTTGGTATTGATCAAGCAAGCTTTGTGTGGGACGACTAGGATCAAGTTTGAGCGTTTGTCCTTGAAAGCTGACCTGATAAGGGTCTTGGAGACGTTGTAATCCCAAAACATCCATACTGGCACTAAAACGTTGATCGATAAATACACCTGTGGATTTTAAAATATTGCGCGCTTGTTTGACAGAACTGGTTTGCTGTAAGAGTGTGTGGTGAGCCATGTCTCCGTAAGCCAATTGTTCGTTTTCGATACGCATGCGGGTATTTCTTCTTTTTAAGAGCTGCACTTGATGATAAGGATGAGTGTTGTTGGTTCCCTGCGGTGCTTGGCTGGGCATGCCAAATAGGTCTAACCATGAAGCGGTTCTGAGGCTACGTCTGATGACGATAAAGGTTTCATTGCCCTCAACAAAGGCATGAAGACCTGTTCGACCCTTTTTATCATATTGAATGGCACGATTGTGAGATGAACGTGTTGAGTCAAGTTGAGTCAAAAATTGAGCTAGATCACTAGCGCGCTCATTAGAAACACGAATGACTGTGAGAGGTGTGGAGTGAACGTTAGGATCACCTTGAATGCTATAACGAAAGTTGAGGTCTTGAATGTTAATATTGCCTCCCACAAGCTGTTCGTTAACGGTATGGGTGAAGGTTATGTTGGGAGCTGTGAGGTTGTAGGTTGGTCCCGCTGTAGGGCTTGTGAAGTCACTATCACGCTTTCCGAAAAGGATTTTGCGCATCTTGGTCATGTCTCGAAATTTAGGATTGCGCGGGTTAAAAGGGTTCTGAGTTAAAGTTGTAGGATTATGGGCGGAGAGATCTTTAAAGTCTTTGCTGCCTTGATCGCCATTCCATCTATCCACAAATGTGTTCCAGTCGGGGTTTTGTTCTTGGAAAAAATCAAGTAGCGCTGCCACAGTTTGGATATCCGACCTTTCGTGGTGAGAAGGATGTTGTAGTTCAATAGAGGTTTGTTGAAGGCGATTATTGTTGATGTTGGGAGCAGGCGGGTGAAGATTTGTAGTTGTGACGCCTGTATCGCTTGGGCCTAGTTGTCTTTTCATAAATTCGCGAAAACGACTGTTGTTCAGTTGAGACTCAGGGCTAAGGGCGAAAACAAAATCAGTGAGAATGAATAAAGATAAGGTGACTAGGCTGATAAATTTATTGCTGAGAGGGCTTCGTTCAAAGCGCATACAATACATTTCCCAGTTTGGCTCAGACTACCTAATAATTCGACGTCGTGCAGAACTATTTGTAGTTTACGAAAAAAACATATTATCTACATATATATATCTGTATATATATATGATAACAAATATGTTGTCAAATATTTTTTAAATTTATTTAATATGTTACGGATAATTTACTTAAGTTTAGTGTTAAAGGTATTCGAAAAAAATTGAATAGATTATATTAAAATATGCCAATAATTGTTATATTTTAGAAAAATGTAATGATTGAGAGTGTGTGGGGAGGTTTTAGTATATTTTGCAATGGCCTCTTTCAAAGGTATAATAGGCTATTCTTGGGAGGGATGTGTGAAGGAGGGGATGCCATGGATGCACTGTCTTTGATCGAAGAAAGAAGAAAATATCTATTATTGGGAAAAGAAGAATCGCTTTATCAGCAAGGATTTACTTCGATTGCGGGTGTCGATGAAGTGGGATGTGGTTCTTTGGCTGGGTCTGTGGTTGCGGCTGCTGTTATTCTACCTCAAAGTTATTGGCCGAAGGGCTTGAATGATTCAAAAAAAATGTCCGAAAAGCGTCGAGAAGCTGCCTACGAAGATATCTGTGAACATGCTGTGGCCTATACCGTTGCTTCGGTGAGCTGTGAAGTGATCGATGCGATCAACATTTGTCAGGCAACGTTTCTTGCGATGAAACAAGCTTTATCGGAGTTGAAGGTGCTTCCTGATTATATTTTGGTGGATGGTAATCCTATTGAAGATTGGGACGGAGCGCAGGAAGCTATTGTGAAAGGGGATGCCAGTTGTCGAGCGATTGCTGCGGCATCTGTGTTAGCCAAGGTAACACGTGATCGAATGATGGTTTCTTGTGATAAAACCTATCCTGGCTATGGTTTTTCTAAGCATAAAGGTTATGGTACGGATCAGCATCGGGTAGCGATTGAACAGTTGGGAGCTTGTGCGATTCATCGTCGAAGCTTTGAGCCGATTAAGTCTTTGGTTCAGAACGAGGTGCTTTGTGTGGGAAGATGATCTTCAATCTTTAAACTTTGAGGGTCGCATGGTGTGGCAATGTTCACTGGCGGAGCTCTCTTATTTGAAGATGGGAGGGGCGGCTGAAACGGTTTGTTATCCGCGTCATGAACAAGATTTGCAGGAGCTTTTGCAGTTGTGCCATCGTCACGATGTTCCTGTCTATGTGATGGGGAATGGTTCGAATGTTTTGTTTAGCGATGAGGGTTGGCCAGGAGTGATGATTTTATTGAGAGATTTTGAGACCAATGTTTGCTTTGAAGAGGATTCGGTAACTTTTAAAGGTGATATGCGTTTGGAGCGCTTTATGGCTTTGTGGCATAAACAAAATCGCACTGGAATCGAATTTTTAACAGGTGTTCCAGGTTATGTTATGGCATCTATTTTTGGAAACGCTGGGGCGGGATCTCAAGCTATTGGAGATTTAGTTTGTCAGCTTAGCTATATGGATGCACAGGGGCAGTTGAAGACCTTAAAGGGTGAGCAGCTGACCTTTACGTATCGCAAGGGTCCTCTTAAAGAATTTGGTGTAATATGCAAAGCTTCCTTGAGAACTGATAACGCGGAGAGAGCTTTGATTCAGTCTAAGCTTAAGGAGTGTTGGGATTATCGCTACAAGACACAGCCCCTTAAGGAGGCATCTTTGGGCTGTGTTTTTAAAAATCCTCAAGGCCTCTATGCAAGTCAGTTGATTGATCAAGCTGGTCTAAAAAATTTAGCTGTTGGTGATGTAGAAGTGTCACCAATGCATGCTAATTTTTTTATTAATCGTGGTGTTGGCAGTGCCAAAGATTTTTGGAATCTTATTCAAGAGGTGCGTGAGCGGGTTGAACGCATGTTTGGTGTTTTTTTGGAATTAGAAATTAAGACGGTTGGTTTGTGATGATTTATGTGTTAGCTGGGGGGGCTTCGGCCGAACGAGACATATCTTTAAAGTCTGGAAGAGCGGTCCAAAAAGCATTTGAAACGCTTGGTTTTAGAACCTGTTTATGGGATGGGGCGCTTCAAGAGATTTATGAAATTGATTCCGAAGAATGTGAGTTGGCGTTTATCGCACTTCATGGTGGCTTTGGAGAGAATGGACAAATCCAGGCGATATTAGAAGAAAAAGGCATTCCTTTCACAAGTTCTGACTCGGAGACCTGTCGCTGGTCTTTTGATAAACGTTTGAGCAAGGCCTTTTTTTTAGAGGCGAGTGTTGCTGTAGCGCCGTATATATGTTGTCGGCCTCACAATACTTATCCTTTGTATCCTCCTTTTGCTTTACCGTGGATTGTGAAACCCTCGGCTGAAGGGTCGAGTTTTGGGGTGTCTTTGGTTGAGAGTGTGGATGACTACGAGGATGCTTTGGACGAAGCTTTTCGTTACGATCACATAGCTTTGGTGGAGCCCAAGATTGATGGGCGGGAAATGACTGTTGGTGTGGTTGCTGGTCAGGTGTTGGATCCGATAGAAATCATTCCGCGGAGTTCTTTTTTTGATTATTATGCCAAGTATAATAAGGGTGCTACACGTTACGTGTGTGATCCGCAATTAACGTTTTTGGAACGCACAAATATTAATGCAATGGTACAACGTCTTTTGCGAGAATCACGTTTGACTGGGGTGTTTCGTATTGATTTTATTTTATCTAAGGCGGTTCCTGTTGTTTTGGAAGTGAATACGGTTCCTGGTTTTACCGAAACAAGTTTAGTTCCAATGGCCGCCTCTCGCAGAGGAATAGGCTTTGAAGAGCTCTGTGCTACAATCGTTGACGATACTATAAAACGACATAATCAAGAGGAAAAAAAGTGGGAAAGCGCAAATCGTTTGGAAAAAATGTCTATGTAAGAATGTGGCAAGAGCGATTTTTAATGCTTTGGAAGGTTTTGCTCGTGCTGGCTGTTGTGGTTCCTCTTGGGTTTGGCGGTTATGTGCTGTATCAACGTGTTTATATATCCGATATGTTTTTGCTCAAAGAGATTAAAGTTAAGGGGCAAAAAAGACTGACTCAAAATGATATTTATCAAAGTTTGCAGGTCTCTCGAGGTCAACATATTTTTGATGTCGATATAACGCAGATGTCCCAGAGACTTTTGCGTCATCCCTATGTGAAGGATGTTCAAATTAGACGCATTTTGCCTTATACTTTGGATATTCGTGTCGTAGAAAGGACTCCTTACATTCTTTTGTTGTACCAGCGTCATTATTATGAGATTGATCGTGAGGGCTATATTGTCCGTGTGAGGAACAAAAAAGAAGATAGTTCCAAGCCTGTGGTGACGGGCTTGCGTTATTTAAAAGAAAAACTAATAGTCGGGAGTCCTGTGACGTCTCCCAAAATACTGAAAGCGTTGGAAGTGATGAAAACTTTTTCTGTGTCGGAGGTTGCTCGGGCTCTGAAAATCAAAAAAATCAATATGGGGAATATTAAGCAAATTATTTTGACAACGACTGATGATGTTAAAATACAGTTAGGTAGTAATGAGTTTCAACAAAAGCTAGAGAGTTTATCGGTGATTATGCAAGAAAAGAAAACATCGATGGACAATGCCAGTTATGTTGATTTGCGTTTTGGCGGGGTGATTATTCGGCCCAAGAGAAAATGGCGTGACGCTAAATTCTAAAGCATGTTATTATATTGTTAATATGCTTTTTTACAGTTTTTGTATAAATATTGAGGTCAAATCCGTAAGGGAGAGTATGACAATGAAAAAGAATGTTATTTTAGGTTTTATTTTTTTCAGTTTGCCTCTGGGAGGCGTTGTTTCGTCTGATGCGTTAAATCAGTCCTCTCGAGAGCTCGCCTATGAGCAGCGTCAGCAGCAATTCAATACTTGGAATCAATCAGAAGGTTTTACGTCTTTCTTGGACGAGGAGGTTTTATTAGAGCTTAAAGAAAATAAAAATGTGTCTCAAGAGGTTATTCAACGCTTGGATCGAAAGATGCAATCGTACACGATTACCATTCGTCAGCTAGAAAAGGATCGCTTGAAGTCTCAGAAAAAAGTGAAGATGCTTTCGGATTTAGCTAAAGACAAAAATCATCTTATGAAGCAGTTGTCGGACACGCAGAAGAAAATTGAGGGTCTTGAGTCCAAATACATCAAGTTGCAAAAGGAGTATTCTGAAAAAACGACGGGATCTTTAAAAAAAAACTCTAGCCAAAATGTAGAGCAGATCAAAACCCGTCTTAAAGTCCTTCAAAAAAATTATAGCAAGATGGCGCGCGAGAAAAGAAAGTTCGCGTCATTGTTGGTTAAAGAAAAGCATGGTCAAGCCAATTATCAAGAACGTGTGGCTGAGTTGTTGCGTGAGAACAAAGGACTTAAAGCCTTGGCAAGTCAGTCCCACAAAAATTCGTCTTCTCCTAAGGTGATTTACAAAGAAGTGGTTGTTGAAAAAGGAGTTCCTCGTGTTGTTAAGACTCCCTTAAATAGAGCCAAACAAGAAGCCTTAGAAATGAAGATGGAGCATGTGCAACGCCTAAATACCCAAATGAAGAATCAAGTGGCTCATTACATAAATGAAGCGAAGAGGTATGATCGGCATATTCGTAAGCTTAACCGTGAAATCGATTTGCTGGAAGACCGTTTGACGAATGAGTTTGAACAAAACTTATCTGAGAGAGAAGATGAGATTATCAGTCTTAAAGAAAAGGTCGAGAAGTACAAGCAGCTGTATCGAGATAGCAAAAATAAAAGAGTTGATGAAGCGCAAGGGATGCAAGAGGTTAAAAAGTTGCAACGGATGGGAGCATTTTTGCAAGATGAGTTGATACAGGTTAAAAGTGTTGCTACCAAACCTAAACATGATCCTTATAACAAAAAGTACAAGCAATCCCATCAAGAAATCGAAGTGATCAAAAACGAACTAAAGATGGCGCTATCTCGCATAGATGAACTCGAACGCAATAAAAGCCAAGTTGAAGTTTTGGTTAAGCATTATCAGCGAGAAATCAAAATGTTTAAGGGTAAAAAACATCAGAGGCAAATGAATACACAAGAAACGAAAGTTCCGATTATTAAGTTTTTATCTCAGAAGGCATTTCGGGACAATTCGTAAAAATATTAAACACTTTTGAGCAAGGACAAAAAGCTCAAAAATTAGGTGCGTGATTTGTAACGCAAAGAAGGGTGTAAACAGACGAAGTTTCTGGATGATAATAAAAATGAGAGTCTTATGAATCGTCTTCGTCGTGAAAAACATAGCAAAAAGGTTTATAAACACAAAGCTGACCGTTTGCTTGTAGAGGTTAACCTCTTGTGCGAATAAGTCAAAGAGACATCGAGCGAAGTTGTGACCAAAGAGGCAACTATAAGTCCAACATCTGTGAGTGAGCAAAATCGAGATAGTTTGTTTTTTAATAGTCAGAATGAGGGATCAAAAAATTCTTTTGATTAAGTCCGAGAATAAACGACTAAGAGAACTAATTAATAAAACTCTTCTAGCTCGATAGATGCGAGGTTTACGTTTTATAACTTTTGTGGCAAACGCATCCAACTGATCAGAGCTATAAGGTCTATCGCTCCTTAGGAATCTTGCAAAATGCGTGTTTGATGAGTTTTTCTGAGTTAATTGATTTGTTGTCTACAATTTGGCTCGGATGTGGTATAAATTTAGCATGCGGTAATTGGATGAAAACAAGTTATTTTAATTATTTTTTCTACTTCAGCTTGGGCATGTTCAAATGCTTGAGAAGGAGGAAGTATCTACCAGAAGAGAGGAATTATGAAAAGAGAAGATTTAATTCGACAGCATTTAGGAGTAAGATTAAGAGGGGGAGTTTATGTTTGATCGTTTTACAGAAAGAGCGCGTAAAGTTTTGCTGTTAGCTCGGGAAGAAGCTAAAATTTTTCATCATGACTATGTTGGTACAGAACATATTTTGTTGGGACTCATCAAAGAGGGGCAAGGTGTTGCGGGTGCTGTATTGCAAAATTTAGGTTTGAGTTTCGAGACCATTCGCCAAGAGATTGAGAAAAAAGTTTCAACAGATTATGACTATGAGATCGTGGAAGAAATTGAATTTACCCCCAAGGCTAAGCGTGTGATAGAGCTAGCTATGGAAGAGGCGCGTAAATTTGGTCATAACTACATTGGGACCGAGCACTTGCTGTTGGGCTTGCTTCTAGAAGAAGAAGGTGTGGCCGCAAGTGTTTTGAATAACCTGGGAGTTTCGTTAGCCCAAATTCAAAAAGAAATTGTACAGCTCTTGGGAACCTCGTTGACCATGGAAATCAGTTCTCAGGCGGAAGATAAAAAGAATAAGACTCCCGCTCTCGATTCTTTTGGGCAAGATCTGACGGAAGAGGCTCGCATGGGTAAACTTGACCCTGTGATTGGTCGCAAATCCGAGATAGAAAGAGTTCTTCAGGTTTTGGGGCGACGGACAAAAAATAATCCTGTGTTGCTAGGTGAGCCTGGTGTTGGAAAGACGGCTGTTATTGAAGGCTTAGCTCAAAAAATTATCGATGGTCATGTGCCTGAAATTTTGCGTTCCAAGCGGATTGTTGTCTTAGATATTGCATTGATGGTGGCTGGAACGAAATATCGAGGTCAATTTGAGGAACGAATTAAGGCTGTGATGGATGAAATTCGTAAAGCCAAAGATGTGATTTTGTTCATTGATGAAATCCACACTTTGGTAGGAGCAGGTGGGGCTGAAGGGGCGATTGATGCGGCTAATATTCTTAAGCCTTCGTTGTCTCGTGGCGAAATTCAAGTAATTGGTGCTACAACCATGAATGAGTATCGCAAATACATCGAAAAAGATGGAGCTCTAGAGCGTCGTTTTCAAACCATCTTTGTCGATGCTCCCAGCGTGGAGGAGACAATTGAAATTCTTAAAGGCCTGCGCGACAAATACGAAGCGCATCACCGAGCCAAAATTACAGATGATGCTTTGGTGGCGGCGGCCCGTATGGCGAATCGCTATATCACAGATCGCTTTTTGCCCGATAAGGCCATCGACATGATTGATGAGGCGGGAGCTAAGGTGAGGTTGTCGGTGACCACACTGCCACGAGATTTTCATGAGCTAAAACATGATTTGGAACGTGTGCATGAAGAAAAAGAAGAAGCAATCAAAAATCAAGACTTTGAACTTGCAGCTTCCCTGAGAGACAAGGAACGTGATGTTTTGCATAAGATGGAGTCTTACGAGCAAAATTGGCGTGATGCCAAAAATGAGCTTGAAACGGTCGTGACGGTAGAGGATGTGGCGGAAGTGATTTCAAAAATCACAGGTATTCCGGTCACGCGTTTAACCGAGAAAGAAACCGAGCGTCTTTTGAAGATGGAAAAATCCTTGCAGGGGTCGGTTGTGGGACAATTGGATGCGATAGGCTCTATTTCGCACGCCATTCGTCGGTCCTACACAGGGATGAAAAATCCTGCAAGGCCAATTGGGTCGTTTGTTTTTTTGGGACCCACTGGTGTTGGAAAAACTTTATTGGCTAAGTCTTTGGCTAAGTTTTTGTTTGGCGATGATGAGGCTATGATTACGATTGATATGTCGGAATACATGGAGAAGTTTTCCCTATCGCGTCTGATTGGAGCTCCTCCAGGCTATGTCGGTTATGAAGAAGGTGGGCAGTTGTCCGAGAAGGTCAGACGGCGTCCTTATTCGGTAATTCTTTTCGACGAAATGGAAAAAGCTCATTCCGATATGTTTAATGTTTTATTGCAAATTTTGGAAGAAGGTTATATGACGGACAGCTATGGGCGTCGGGTTGATTTTCGTAACACTTTGATCATCATGACATCTAATGTGGGTGTTGAAACACTTCAGCAACAAAATTCTTTAGGGTTTCATGCGGTTGTGGCCGAAGAAGAAAAAATAGATCAAGATATGATCAAAGATAAGCTTTTGGAAGAAATGAAGAAAAAGTTTCGTCCAGAGTTTTTGAATCGTTTGGACGAAGTGATTGTGTTCAACTCATTGGATCGCAATGATTTAGAGAAAATTATCGATATTGAACTTGAGTGTATTCGTCAACGTCTTGTGGCCAAAGGTATGGGCCTTAAAGTAGGTCCTAAGGCTAAAGAATTTTTAATCGAAAAAGGCTTTGATAGCTTTTATGGCGCACGACCTTTGCGCCGTGCCATTCAACGTTACATCGAAGATCGAATTTCGGAAGAGATTCTTAAAGGGAACTTTAAACCTAGTGATGTGCTTAAGGTAAGTGTCAAGAAAAATGAGTTATCTTTTGCTTTTGGTGTATCGTAGATGAAATATAGCAAATTGCTGGTGCTTCCTTTTCTTATTTTATTGAGCGTGGGGAGTGTCGCCCTTGTTTTTTACAGTGGTTCTTTGCTGCGTTTTGGTGTTGAAAGATTCTTTCAAAGCCGTGGTGTTAATGTTCAAGTTGGTGCTGTTTCGTTCTTATCTTTGAACCAAATTGCCTTAGAATATGTTCGTTTTTCCAAAACATCTAATCATCATTACCGCTTTGAACTTGATCTAAATCAGGTGTGTGTTACGACAAATTTGTTTCGTCTTTTGACCCGAGGGCAAATCGATAGGATTACTTTTAGTGAACCACGGGTGTATTGGGGGCAACTGGATTCCTCTTTGTTTAACCCCCTAAAAGGAACCTGTTTTAATCAGACAAAATGTTTACAGCGTTTTAAGGGTATTTCTTTTCGCGATATGGTCGGGACTCTTTCGCTCAAAACTTTATCGAAGCAAAAGATTCAGTTCGACTTGTTTCCTAAAAACTATGACAGTCCTTTTGGTGTTATATCGGGTACGTTTTTTGAAGACAAACAAACCATGCGTGCTCAGATAGATATTCAGTCAGCTAATTTAAGTTTAGACCAAGGGATCTTAAAGGTAAACTTGGCCAAAAATGGTGTTTTTACGGGATTACTGGCCTTGGTATGGGATCCAGAATATGTGTCGTTGAACGTTGCTCCGTATCGTTTAAAACGTGAAGAAATGATCACTTTAGGCTCTATTAGCTTTGTGGATCATATGGATTCTGGTCAAAAAGATGTTTTGCAGTCCAAAGGTGAGATTCATTTGAAAGATAAGCATGTGTCCTATGAGTTGTTCCATGATGAAGAGCAACTGAAAACTGTCATCAAGTATCATTCTGGTTCTGATCAACCGCATGAGCTTCATTTGCGTCTAAGTAAAGATTCGGACAAAATACGAGTTGTTATGAACTACCAACAGGACAATATGTTTTTATTAGATGGGTATATGGACCATGAGACCTTCTATGGGGAACTGAATTGGGCTTTAAAAGATGGCCGCAAGTACGGTGCTCCTTTTGTTGTGATACCACGTTTGGATCATTTCTATATGCAGTTGGCATCAATTGAGTTTAAAGAAGAGGTTTTTCCGGGGATGAGAATGGTGTTTGATGTGGAGAGTAATAAATTTATTGTTCCTGAGTTTCTCTGGGGAGATCATTTGGTTGTGGGGCAAGGGATGATGACATTTAGGCCAGAAATATCTTTTAAAACAGAGGTTAACATTGAAGGTTTGGATACCGCTTTGCTAGAGCCCTTTGTTCCGCTAAAATTGGGTGAAGTGTTTCGTGGGATTATTTCGGGAAATATCGCTATTCAAGGAGATCTTTTGGCCCCGCAATATAAAATTGATTTAAAAATGAAGGATGGCTATTTGAAAAATTTAAAATATTTATCAGGAGAATTTCATGCCGAAGGTCAAGGTAAAACAATGCTGGTGAACGAATCACGATTTCAGCGTAAAAAGGATACCCTCTTTTTTGATGGAGAATTTGCTTATAAAGATGGGCGGATTGAAAATAAAATCAATTATCGCACCGATGGTCAAGCGATTGAATTGTCTGGATGGATCTTACAGAAAAACCAGGGTCAAGGTAAAATTATGGTTGAGAAAAAAATCAATGATCAGTTATGTTTCCGTTTAAAAAATCAATCGGGATATATTGGCGACGAACGTCTTGGTTATAGTGATACCAGTGTGGAGTTGGAGTATAATCTAGCGATTAGCGACGATATGTTTTTCTTTGCTATGCAGCAAGATTTCGAAATTATGGGTGTGAAGCGAAAATATGAATTTTAATCTTAGACGTTTTTGGGGACGACAAACAATAGATGTTTTAGAATCTCTGGGGAGGTTTAGTTTGTTTTGTTACGAAACGATTCTTTTTTTAGGACGACGTTGGCCAGATACCTCCTTGATCTTTCAACAAATGTATCGCGTTGGTGTGTTGTCGTTACCTGTGGTTTTGATTATGGGCGCATTCACTGGCATGGTTTTGACGGTGCAAAGTTATTATCAATTGCAGGTGTTTACTTTGGATATGATTGTATCTCCGATTGTTGGTTTGTCGATGACACGTGAGCTTGGACCTGTGTTGACAGGATTGATGTTGGCTAGCCGCGTTGGAGCGTCGATGGCTGCCGAATTGGGAACTATGCGAGTGACGGAGCAAATCGATGCTTTGATCTCGTTGGCGACACATCCGATCCGTTATTTGGTAATCCCTCGTTTCTTAGCGTGTGTTTCATTATTACCTTGTTTAATGGTATTTTCTATTTTTGTTGGGATTTTAGGGAGTTATCTGATTGGTGTTAAGTGGATAGGTATTCCCGAGGTTTTCTTTATATATAACCTTAAAAATTTTGTTGCTGTGTACGATCTGATGAGTGGTTTGATCAAAACGGTTTTTTTTGGAGGTATTGTTAGCTTGGTAGGCTGTTACAAAGGTTTCTATACCCAAAAAGGAGCCGAAGGTGTAGGGATGGCCGTGACGCAAGCCGTTGTTATGTCTTCGATTCTTATTTTTATTTCTGATTTTTTCTTGTCGATTATTCTGTTTTAAGATTTGTTATATATAACAAGAGTATGTTTATTGAATTTAGGGTTTTGGCATTTTTATGGGTATCCTTTTGTACTCAGTCAGTGGCTTTAGCGCTGTCATTGGGGGTAGCTGACGTCTATAGTTAGCGAGCTTTTTTGGTGATATGACAATATATACCTTAGGTATCAGATGCGATCTAGGATTCAAAGGGCCTGGAGCAGTGGCGAGTTAGTTTTTTATTAAGGGCGAAACAGATATTTAAGGGTAGAACGCACTGTTGGGGGCGTTGGATCAGCGGTTGACGAGATAGGGTTGATTTATTATAATGTATGCAGGTGCAGTTTAAGCGTTTTTAAAGATTTGCGGAAAGCAAGTCTTTTTTACTATGTGAGGGGAGATGGGATCATTATGGCAGTATTGAACGATTATCCGCGTCATATTGCCATTATTATGGATGGGAGTGGTCGCTGGGCCCAAAAACGCGGACTTATGCGTATTGCGGGGCATCGAGCTGGTATGGAGGCGATTCATAAAATTATTCCTGTCTGTGATGAATTGGGCATCGAAATCTTAACTCTCTATGTATTTTCAAAAGAAAATTGGACACGGCCTAAAATGGAGATAAAGGGGCTTATGTCTCTTTTAATCGAGTTCTTGGATCGAGAGTTGCAGGCAATGATGAAAAAAGGGGTATGCTTGTCGGCCATTGGTAATTTGGAAGAGTTGCCCCGAGGAGTCTATCACAAATTGATTGATGCCATAGAGCAAACAAAGACGAATACGGGCGTTAAAATTAATTTGGCAGTGAACTATGGAGGTCGCCAAGAAATTTTACAGGCTGTTAATCAGATTATTCGCAATGTTCACAAGGGGCAAGTGAAGGCTGAAGACATTGATGCAACATTGATTAGTCAGCATCTCTACACAGCCGATTTGCCAGATCCTGACTTGTTGATTCGCACCAGTGGAGAAGAACGCATTAGTAATTTTTTATTGTGGCAGTTGTCTTACAGTGAAATTTATGGAATAACAACCTTATGGCCTGATTTTGGTGAAGAAGATTTCCGTCAAGCTGTTAATGATTATTTGCATCGTGAGAGACGTTATGGAGATGTGCGATGTCGTCGTTAAAGCAAAGAATTGTAAGTACGGTTGCTTTGGTGACGTTTCTATTAATTGCCATTCAAATGGCTTCGGCGGTTGTTTTTACTGCGGTGCTATGGCTCTTGATGAGCATTGGCCTTTATGAGTTTTGGACCTTGATGCGTTTGCACACAAGTGCGAAGGCTTTTGCCATGGCAAGTGTTGGAGGTTTGGTGTTTTTATGGAGCGAAGGGTTGCCTGCTGTGTTGGTCTTTGTGACGACCATGCAGGCGCTTTTTTTGTGCTATCTTCATGAAAAGCGTTCGGTAGAAGGAAGTTTTACTTTGATCAGTGGCCAGATTGTGAGTTTTTTGTACTTTTTTGGTTTGGCTTACATGATTTTGGGTGTAAGGCTATTGCCTGATGGAGCTTTTTGGGTGACTTGGACTATTCTTACCGTTAAGGTTGGTGATATGGGGGCTTATTTGATTGGACGCAAATGGGGCCGTCATAAAATGGCTCCGAATATAAGCCCAGGCAAAACCTGGGAAGGGGCTGTGGCTAACTTAGTGTTCAGTTGTGTGGCGGGGTCGCTGATGTGGTCCTGGTTTCATGCTGAGCATCTCTATTTGGTGGAAGTTATTTTGTTGTCGCTGGGTTTAAATATTTTGGCTCAGCTTGGAGATTTGTGGGAGTCTTTGCTTAAGCGCGACAAACAGATTAAAGATTCTGGGCGGGTGATTCCGGGAATGGGTGGTTTTATGGATGTGTTAGATAGTTTGGTGTTTTCGTTTCCGTTGGCGAATGTTGTCTTGGGGGGAATTTTATTATCATGAAACGTATTGCGATTTTGGGGTCGACGGGCTCGATTGGTCAAAACACAGTGGATGTGGTCTTGAAAAATCCTGATCGCTTTGAAGTGGTTGCTTTGGCGGCGAACCGTCGTGTTCAAGAGTTAAAAAAACAAGTCGAGCAACTATTTCCTCAAGTTGTGTGTTTAGGATCTGAGGAAGCTAGGCAAGAATTTTTGCAAGTGATGCCTGATTTTTCTGGAAATGTTTATGTTGGGCAAGCGGGTTTGTGTGACATGGCGGCGATTCCTGAGGTGGATCTTTTGATGATTTCTTTGATGGGATCTCAGGGCTTACATCCTCTTATGGTCGGGCTTGAGCGTGGCAAAGATATTGCTTTTGTTAACAAAGAAGCCCTTGTGATGGGTGGAGCATTGGTCATGAATGCTGTGGCCAAGGCTCAAGTTTATTTTATTCCCGTCGACAGTGAGCATAGTGCGATTTTTCAGTGTTTGCTTGGTGAGCACAAAAAAGAGATCTCGCATCTAACCTTAACGTCTTCAGGTGGTCCCTTTCGTGAATGGTCCCTTGAGGATATGCAAAAAGTGACCCCCGAGTTGGCGGTGAAGCACCCCCGTTGGGATATGGGACCTAAGATTTCGGTGGATTCGGCAACATTGATGAATAAGGGGCTAGAAGTGATTGAGGCGTATTGGCTATTTGATGTTCCCTTAGAAAAAATTAAAGTGATCATTCATCCACAAAGCATTGTACATTCGATGGTGGAATTTGTTGATGGCTCAATCAAAGCTCATTTAGGTGTATCGGATATGCGTATTCCGATTTTATATGCTTTATCTTATCCCGACCGCTTGGCTCTTGATATTCCTAAACTAGATTTAACAGAGTGGAAAAAGATTTCTTTTGAAGCGGTGGATCATGCCAAATTTCCGATGCTTAACTTGTGTTATGAAGCCTGTCGTTTAGGGCATTCGTACCCTGCAGTTGTGAATGCAGCTAACGAGGTGGCCGTGGAGGCCTTTTTGCTGGGACAGATGTCTTTTTTGCAGATTGCCCCGTTGATCGAAACAATGTTGAGCGAGCATCAGGTGCAAAAAAACTATAGCTTAGAAGAAATTATCAAAGTTGATAAAAATACTCGCTCAAATGCGAAAGCGTGGGTTCAGCAACAAAACTTATATGTGATGAGGGGGTAAACATGACAATTTTATTAGTGACTATTATTGTTTTTGGAGTTTTGGTGACCATTCACGAGTGGGGGCATTTTATTGTGGCAAAACGCCAAGGGATCCAGGTGGATGTGTTCTCAGTGGGCTTTGGTCCGTTACTGTTTAAGTACAAGTGGCACGGAACTCTGTATGCGATTTCTCTGATTCCGTTGGGCGGTTATGTCAAAATGGCGGGTGATGACCCCAGTGAAGATAAAATTGAACGGGAGGGCGACGAATTTTTTGCCAAAACACCCTGGCAGCGCATGAAGGTTGTGATGGCGGGCCCTTTGATGAATTATTTTTTGGCTTATGCCATTTTTACCTTTATTTTTGTGATAGGTTCTCCTGCACCAACCACTAAGATTGGTATTGTTATGGAAAATATGCCTGCGCAGCAAGCAGGTTTGCGCACTGGAGATACTATTACCGCTGTTAATGGGGAGTCGGTGAAGTTTTGGGATCAACTAACAGCTTATATTCGCGCGCACGGCTCAGAAGAACTTAGGTTAGACGTTGTGAGAGAAGGTCAAAATCTGACGGTGACCTTGTTGCCCGATATGGACAAAGAGCGTCCCATTATTGGTATTAAGGCTTCTCAAGAAACTCAAACGGTGCAATATCCTCTTGTGAAGTCTTTTGGTATGGCTGGACAAAAGTTATGGTTTATTTCTTCGATGACCTACCGTTCGCTATGGAATATGGCAACAGGAAAGATGTCTCTTAAACAGTCGATGACAGGTCCCATAGGGATCATGTTTATTACGGGTGAAACAGCTAAAAAGGGATGGATTCATGTTTTACATCTTATGGGCTTACTGAGCGCGGCCTTAGCTTTGTTTAACTTTTTACCAATTCCTGTGCTGGATGGGGGGCATTTTGTTCTTTATGTAATTGAATGGGTGCGTAAAAAACCTTTGAACTTAAAGATTCAAGAGACGCTTCAGAAAGTGGGTATATTTTTCCTTTTAGGGCTTATGTTGTATGTATTTTATAACGACTTTGTTAATTTTAAGGTGGGCTCTAAGTTGCGAGGATTATGGTTTGTAAAGAATATAGCGCCCGATGTTCCAACAAAGTTAGACCAAGCAGATGAAGGGCCCAGCCATGATTCGCAGTGAACATAATTATCTTGTGCCCACAATGAAAGAAACGCCTCATGATGCCGAGGTGGTGAGCCATCAGTTAATGATGCGCTCGGGAATGGTGCGTAAATTGTCGGCGGGTTTGTATACATTTTTGCCTTTAGGTTTGAAAGTGTTGCGAAAAGTGGAGGCGATTATTCGTGAAGAAATGAACCGTTATGGAGCGCAAGAGCTTTTGATGCCAGTGTTGCAGCCTGCTGAATTATGGAAAAAAAGTGGCCGTTGGGCGACAATGGGGCCCGAAATGTTGCGTTTGAAAAATCGTCAAGAACGTGACTTTGTGCTTGGTCCAACGCATGAAGAAGTCATTACCGACTTGGTGTCGCGCGAGTTGCATTCGTACAAAAATTTGCCAAGCAATTTTTATCAAATTCAAACCAAAATTCGCGATGAAGTTCGTCCACGTTTTGGTGTGATGCGTGCGAAGGAATTTATCATGAAGGATGCTTATAGCTTTCATGATAACGAGAAAAGTCTTGATCGGATGTATCAACATATGGCCGAAGCTTATCACGCTATTTTTGCGCGTTGTGGTCTTAAAGTTGTCGCTGTTGAGGCGGACTCTGGTGCTATGGGGGGGAGTGGCTCGGCTGAGTTTATGGTGTTGGCAGATTCGGGTGAAGACCAGGTTGTTTTTTGTGATGTGTGCGATTACGGTGCTAATGTTGAAACGGGATTGTCGGCCGTGGCAGATATTCAAGCTTCGCCAAATATTGAGCCTTATCAAGAGGTTGCAACGTTCAGTGTGAAGACCATTGAAGAGGTGGCGGACTTTTTGCAAGTTGCGCCAAATCGTTTGATCAAAACATTGTTTTACAAGGCTGATGAAGAATTGGTCTGTGTGCTTGTGCGTGGCAGTGATCAAATTAACGAGATTAAATTGAAAAATCATCTTGGAGTAGAGCAGCTTGAATTAGCAAACCAAACTGAAGTAGAGGGTCATGTGAGCACTTATATTGGCTTTGCTGGCCCGATAGGACTTACAGATATTCGCATTATTGCCGATCCTCGCGTGGTTCAGATTGAGGATGGTGTAACGGGAGCTAATGCAGTGAATAAGCATATTCAGCATGTGAGTTATGTGCGTGGTGATTATCAAATCAACGAAACAGTTGATCTTGTTGTGGTACAAGCTGGCGAAACGTGTTCACGATGTGAGCAAGGTGCCTTGTCAATTAAGAATGGAATCGAAGTGGGGCATATTTTTAAATTGGGTCAAAAGTATAGCAAGGCTTTGAATGCCAAGTATTTGGATCAGAATGGTAAAGAGCAAATCATGATTATGGGTTGCTATGGCATTGGTGTTAGTCGTACGGTGGCGGCGGTGATTGAGCAGAGTCACGATGAAAATGGAATTGTTTGGCCAGTTGCTGTTGCACCTTTTGAAGTTTGCATTGTCCCTGTTAAGGTTGATGATCAGGTGGCGATAAAGGTTGCGAAAGATTTGTATGCCGATTTACATCAACTGGGTTATGACGTTCTTTTGGATGATCGTTCCGAAAGAGCCGGTTTTAAATTCAAAGATGCCGACTTGATTGGTTTTCCAGTTCGAGTGGTAGTGAGTGAAAAATTGCTAGCAGACAATTGTGTTGAAATCAAAGTACGACGTACGGGTGAAATCTTGAAAGTACCCCAAGGCGAGGCCAAACAAAAAATAGATGATTTGATTAAAAACCTTCAGAAAAAGGAGATGCGTGGTCATGGAAAATGATTTTATGATGAGCATCAATGCCTTAGAAAAAGATAAAGGAATTGATAAGGATGTTTTGTTGAAAGCCATTCATTCGGCTATTGATGCTGTGGCACGTAAAACATTGGAGCTAGACGAAGAAGATCCTTTAGAGGTTCATATTGACGAGATGACTGGGCGTATTTTGGTGACTATGGGTGATGAAGAGATCTGTACCGAGAGTTTAGGTCGTATTGCAGCTCAAACGGCCAAACAAGTGATTATGCAAAAAATGAAAGAAGCTGAAACGGATGTTATGTACGATACTTACAAAGACAAAATTGGTGAATTAGTGAATGGTGTGATTCAACATTTCGAGCGTGGAACCATTATTATAGAAGTGGGGCGGGTCGAAGCGATTTTGCCACGTGCCGAACAAGTTTTCCGTGACGATTATCAGATGCAGGACCGTTTGCGAGCGTATGTGATTGATATTCAACGTTCTCGGTCCAGTTTGAAATTGATCGTATCTCGTTCGGTGCCCGAAATGGTTCAAAAATTATTTAAATTTGAAGTGCCTGAAATTGCTGAAGGAACGGTAGAGATTAAGGGGATTGTTCGCGAAGCCGGCGATCGCACTAAAATAGCCGTATACTCTCAATTGTCTAACGTGGACAGTATTGGAGCTTGCGTGGGTATGCGAGGGTCTCGTGTGAAAAGCATTGTGAATGAACTGCGTGGTGAAAAAATTGACATCGTGCGTTGGGACGAAAATCCTGAAACATTCATTCGCAACGCTCTCAGCCCTGCGGAGATTGTTCAAATATCGCTTAATTACGAAGAGCGTTCTTGTAAAGTAATTGTTCCCAAAGATAAGTTGTCTTTGGCGATTGGAAAAAAGGGACAAAACGTTCGTTTGGCTGTTAAGCTGACAACCTGGAATATTGATATAGAGGCAGAAGAAATGCCTGATAGCTATGAAATAGATAAACTGTTTAAGGATGGTATGGATGATGCCGATATCCAGGATCGTCGCGAGCAAGCGATTGCGCAGTTATCTTCGTTAGAACAAATTAATGAATCATTAGCAGAGTTATTGGTGAATGCAGGTTTCACGACTCTTGCTCAGCTTGCGGAGGCCGATGTCCAGGATGTCGTGGATGCTTCCGAGGTAGACAGTGAGCAAGCTCAAGCGATCATTGATGCAGCTAGAGAGAATAAAGGAGAATGAAACCATGAGAGTTTATGAACTAGCTAAAGAGCTAGGGCGAACGAGTAAAGATCTTTTAGCCCTGCTCCATCAAGATATGTCGATCGAAGTTAAAGGCCATATGAGTGGGCTAGACGATGAAATTGTGGCCAAAGTGAAAGTTAAAGTTGCTGGAAATTTTAGTGTGGATCAAGAGACGCCTGTCGAAAAGTCTAAGGAGGAAGACACTCCTAAAGTTGAAACGAAAGCTAAGGCGAAGCCTGAACCTCTTGAGGAGGCTCTGCAAGAGACCACTGATTCTGAAGATGATACTCGTGAGTTAAGTCTTAAGTTTCCTATCACCGTTGGAAATTTGGCCAAAAAGCTCAATGTTAAAGTAAACGAGCTGATTAAGAAATTGATGCATCGGAAAATTTTTGCGTCTATTAATCAAGAAATCAGCCGTGAGTTGGTGGAAGACCTTTTGCTGGATTACAACTGTTTTATCAAAGAAAAGGTTGTAGTTGTTGAAGAGACGGTTGTAGTAGGTGATATTTTTGCCGAGATAGACGATGTTCCCGAAAATTTAGAGTTACGCGCTCCGATTGTGACGATGATGGGGCATGTTGACCATGGGAAAACCTCTTTGCTTGATGCTTTTCGGGATACCAGTGTGACGGCTGGAGAAGCTGGTGGAATCACCCAGCACATTGGAGCTTATGAAGTTAGCACCGATCATGGGAATGTGGCTTTTATTGACACCCCTGGTCACGAAGCGTTTACAGCGATGCGTGCTCGTGGAGCTCAAGTGACCGATATTGTTGTTTTGGTGATTGCGGCCGACGATGGTGTTAGACCTCAAACGGTTGAGGCAATCAACCATGCCAAGGCTGCAGAGGTTCCGATTATTGTGGCTGTTAACAAATGTGATAAGCCAGAGGCGGATCCACAACGAGTGAGAACTCAGTTGACGGAGTATGATTTGTTAGCCGAAGACTGGGGTGGTAAAACTATTTTTGTTGAAGTTTCGGCCCATTCGGGACAAGGCCTGAGTGATTTGATTGAGATGTTGATTTTGGAAGCTGAAATGTTGGAGCTTAAAGCCAACCCTAATCGTTCGGCACGTGGAGTTGTTTTTGAAGCCCATCTTGACAAGGGGCGTGGTGTTGTGGCTACTTTGATGGTGACCGCTGGAACGCTTAAAGTGGGTGATATTGTGGTGGCTGGAAAATCTTATGGAAAGGTACGTGCTTTAATGAACCATCAGGGCAAGCGTCTTAAACTGGCTGGTCCTTCAACGCCAGTTGAAGTTTTAGGTTTTGGTGATATTCCGATTGCAGGAGATCAGTTTGCTGTGGTAAAAAGTGAAAAAGAAGCCCGTTCTTACCAGAAATTTTTTTTAGCACAAGCTCAAGAGCAACAGTTGAGTTCTGGCAAAAAGGTGATGACTCTCGAAGACCTTTACAGCCATATCAGTCAGGGAGATATTAAAGAACTGAACATTGTTCTTAAGTCCGATAACACTGGGTCGATGGAAGCTCTTAAAGAATCTTTGGTGAAATTGAGCAATGACCAGGTTGATCTTAAAATTTTACATCAAGGTGTGGGAACAATTAACGAGTCAGATGTGGTGCTTGCACGTGCGTCTGGTGCTATTATCATTGGTTTTCACGTCAATTCTGATAGTCAAGCAACTCAAACTGCAGAGCGCGATAATGTTGATATTCGGATCTATAATATTATTTACGAAGTGGTTGACGAAGTGCGCAATGCGATGGAAGGTATTTTGGATGCTAAAGATGTTCAGCGCAATATTGGAATTGTTGAAGTTCGTGCCACATTTAAGTCGTCGAAAGTGGGGCTGATTGCTGGTTGCGATGTGTCTTCGGGGCAGGTGAAGCGGGGTTCTTTTGTTCGCGTGATTCGTGGTAATGAGCAAGTGGCTGATGACAAGATTCACACCTTGCGTCGTGAAAAAGATGATGTGCGCGAAGTTAATGAAGGCTACGAGTGCGGAATTGTTTTGGACAAATTCAAGGATGTGCAAGAAGGCGACATTTTTGAAATTTATGTGGTTGAAAAGCAAAAACAGTTCTTGAACTAGATATTAATAGCTACTTTTTATAAATCGTCATCCGTGGCTTATCTGCCGTGTACTTCACGTGGTATTGCAAAGCACGGTCCAGGTGCTGATCTATAGTATGGCTCCCGCGATCAAGTCGTGGGATGACGAAAAGAGGGATAAAAGGAGCCTTATTTATTATGTCTTTAAAAATGCCAGTTAAAGTGCAACTGTTTGTTGGTATGATTGCGGCTGATTCACAAATCATGGACCAAGTCACACAGAGGTTGTGTGTGAACTATGGTCCTGTTGTTAAAGCGTCGGATACTTGGGATTTTACACATACCGAGTATTATGCGTCCGAATTTGGCGAACATCTGAAGCGCTGTTTTGTGGCGTTTAAGAATTTGATTGAGCAGGATGATCTTGCTGGAATCAAACGAGAGACGATTATTTTAGAAGAAGAATGGGCGGCAGATAGTGGCGATCGTCGGATCAATCTAGACCCAGGCTATCTGACTGCGGCCAAGGTGGTGTTGGCGACTACCAAGGACTATGCTCATCGTCTTTACTTGGGTCAGAAGATCTACGGAGAAGTGACTCTCAGCTTTAAATCGGGTCAGCCAGTGGACCACCCCTGGACCTATCGGGAGTACATCTCAGCGGAGTACTCGGACTATTTTGCACGATTACGTGTGATTTATATGTGCCAGGTAGCCTGAGTTATTAGACAGCAATTCTTTTTTTTGTTAGTATAGCATAGTATTTTATTAGTTCAATAAGGATATTGCTGCATTATGATTGTCAAACTGTGTTCAGCCGCCTTAGATGGCATCGATGGTCTTAGTATTGATGTCGAAATTGATTTGTCCGAAGGTTTACCCAATTTAGTGATTGTGGGCATGGGCGACACGGCGATTCGTGAAAGTCGCGAACGGATTCGTTCGGCCATTCGCAGTTTTGGTTATCGCTTTCCTCAAAAACGGATGGTGGTTAACTTAGCTCCTGCTTCGATCAAAAAAGAAGGTGCTTTGTATGATTTACCGATGGCTCTTGGTTTGCTTCATGCTTCGAAACAAGCTGAATTGAATACCTATCATGAATATGGTTTATTTGGAGAGTTGTCTTTGGATGGAAACTTGCGTCCAGTGAAGGGTGTGTTGCCGATGGTGATGGCTTTGCGCAAACTAGGATTGAGTAAGGTGATTGTTCCTTACTCCAACCGTAAGGAGGCGGCGGTGGTCAAGGATATGGAGGTCTATGCGGTTAAAACTCTGGCCGAAGCAGTTCGAGTGCTGTCGGCCGAGAGAACTTTGCGTCCTGTGGCTTATTGTTTGGAGCAAGAGAGCGAACGATTTGTGCGCAAAAAGTATTTAGATTTTAAGGATGTTAAAGGCCAAGTTTTTGTGAAGAGAGCCTTAGAGATTGCGGCGGCAGGGGGTCATAATATCCTTATGGTAGGGCCTCCAGGTAGCGGGAAGAGCATGCTTGCCAAACGTTTTCCTGGCATCTTGCCCGAAATGACCTTTGAAGAGTCCCTGGAGTGTACTAAAATTCAAAGTGTGGTGGGTGTTTTAGCTCATGAAGGACTTGTTCAGGAGAGACCTTTTCGTAGTCCTCATCACAGTGTAAGTTATGTTGGACTTGTGGGAGGTGGGAAGGATCCCCGCCCTGGAGAAATTAGTTTAGCTCATCGAGGTGTGTTGTTTTTGGATGAACTGCCTGAGTTTAGTCGTTCAGTGCTCGAAGTGTTGCGTCAGCCTTTGGAAGATGATCAGGTGACGATTGTCAGAGCGTCAGGGTCGGCGACGTTTCCAGCTCAGTTGATTTTGGTGGCAGCGATGAATCCTTGCCCTTGTGGGTTTTTAACTGACGAGACGAAGTCGTGTCATTGTTCTTCAAGTCAGATTCAAAAATATCGTGCCAAAATTTCTGGGCCACTGATGGATCGGATTGATTTACATGTCGACGTGCCAGCGGTTTCTTTTGAGCATATGAGTCAAGAGGCTGATGAAGAGCCATCGAATGTTATTCGTGAAAGAGTGCATGCGGCACGAAAGGTTCAACGTGAGCGTTTGGGAGACGGAGAGTATGCCGTGAATGCTCATATGAACGATGCTGACTTACGCACCTTATGTGTGTGCAGTGAAGATGCGATGCATTTTTTGCGAACAGCCGTCGAAGATATGGGGTTTTCGGCTCGAGCCTACGGCAAAATTTTAAAAATTAGTCGTACCATTGCAGATATGTCTGAAGAAGAGTTGATTACGTCTCAGCATGTTCTGGAAGCGGTTCAGTATCGAAGCTTAGATCGCGCGATTTTGGCGTATAATTAGATTTGAGTTGCAATAAATTTCATTTTAAATGATTTCTATTTATTTTTTTTATTTTATGGTATATACTATAAAATGTGTATGGCGTTTTGACAAAATAATGCCCCCTAAAAAAAATGTTTGAATTTTATAATATTTGAGGTATAATAATTGGCAAAGAAACGAATAATCATGGGACGGTCTTTGTCAACTATTTAAAAAAATAGTCAAAATTAAATGTAAACTAGGAAGTTTCTATGAAGTTCTGGATTTTCTTATTTGCTAGTTTCTTGTTGTTTGTTGTGAGGGTTCCGACAATACATGCGAAACCCTTTGTTAGCAAAAAATCTCAAACACCTTTGATGCGGTGGTTGGACAAATCTAAGCTTCATTACCCCTTACTCAGTTATATTCCTGAATTTTATGATGATAATTTTAAAATCAAGTCGGATATGCGAGTGCAAGAGCCTGGTTGGTTCAAAGAGCGATTGCAGCTTGACATACAATGCAATGTGATACATAGTAAATACAACTTCACCGACTTAGTTGATCGTTATAGTCGTGAAGATGGTTGGCTCGAGTTTAAAGTCAGCTTGTGGTTGAATGAAAAGAAAACCTTTTCTCCTTTCTTAAGTATTGTTCCTAGTTTTACCACTCAGACCAGTGAAAATTTTTGGTGGCAGAATTATCATCAGGTGAATTCGGGGATTCAGTGGTATCCTTTTCCTGAAAATGAAAAGATTTCTTTCTTGAAGAGTGTTCGCTTTTTTGCTCAATACAGCGATCGTAGTTATTATGATAAGCCAAGTTTTGCTAAAGGTCTTAAAAATCACGATGTTCAAATTGGTTTTGACTATTATTATGATGATATTTTTAGTGGCAATCCAATGGCCTTTTCGATTTGGACTAGTTTGGCTTGGTACAAAACCAATTTTTCTATTTTGAACCCTCTTAGTAATGAAAATAAAAATTACAATGCTATTTTTTCGAAAGGGGATGCCAAGTATGGTCCTATCAAACGCTGGCGAAATGGAATTGTTTTCCCATATTTAACGGCTCAGTGGACGTTTTCTCCCAAATACGAAGAACGCTTTTTTGAAAATTATTTGCGCATTGGTACTGGGGTGAGATATTATCCATGGGCTTATTCGAGTGAAAAGGTCAAAAATTCTTTTTGGAAAAATTCTATGAAGCGCTGCCATATTTTTGGTGAATACTTGTATAATGCTTGTTGGTTGGGTGATGAACCAACTGGAAATATTGAAGATAGTGACATTCGCTTTGGCTTTGGTTTTTCAACGTCAGGATTCTTTAGAGACCGATACGTGGAAACGAAGTCTTCCGAAAAAAAAGAAGAGATGATGGCTTCGTCTTCTAAAAAATCTGAGAAAAAAATAGAGGGACCTTATGTTTCGTAAATTTGGATTGCTCTTATTACTTGCGTTTATGCTTAATGTTTCAAGTTATCTTCATGCCGAGGAATATCGTAATATCGAGTTTTTTCAACGGATTGTTTCGAATAAAGAAGGTTTGCTGTTTGAAGGTAACGCTTGGATGAAAAAGGGTCTTGTTTGTGTCGAATTTGAGGCTGGAGGTAATTTGTTCACGTCGATTATTCGTGATGGCAAGGTGTATAATTTTTCTACGGCTTCGTCTAGAGGGTCTGTGTCACCTTTTACCAAAAATCCTCAAATGCCTTTTGGACCAGAAATTTTTCAATCGAAAGATCAAATGCAAGCTTTTTTGAACACCGTTGGGGTCAAAAAAATGCGTGAAGAAGATTATCAGGGACAAAAGTGTGATGTTTATGAGTACACTCATCAGCAGGGGGAAGCTAAGGTGCTGAACACCTTGTGGATTTGGCAAAAAGGGACGGTGCCCTTGAAAGCTGAAATGAAAATTGATGATACCGATGTTGTGAGTATTTTCTATGACAACATTAAAATTAATGCCAACATTCCTGACAAACAATTCAATATTCCCGAAAAAATCAAATTTCGCAAACAAACATCCCGATAAGACGATGACTTGTTTTCTAGTGTGGCCTTTTTTCTATGTATCTCATGTTACACAGAGAGCGTTTCTTCTTGATTTGAAGCTGAATGGCTTTGAGGTTTGTTGGCAAAATGGTTGAGCGAAGGCTGAAGCTTTAATGAGGGTAATGGGTCGTTGGGAATGTGAATGGTGAGTAAGGGAATCAGTTTTTGTTGAAATATTGTTGCACTGAGGCGTACAAGATTTTTTTCTAAACAATCATTATAGAGCATAACCCGATGGTTAAATTGACGTTTATGCCGATACAGCTTGCGATCTGCACGCTGCCAAGCTTGGACTTTTTCGAGGAGTGACGGGTCAAACTGAAAAAGCTGGAAATCGTCGCAATAAGTGAAAATAAGCAGCATTTCTTTTTTGAGAGCATGGTAAAGCTGAATGTATTGTTGTGCGTTTAAGTTTTGGTTATCAATTTGGGTGCAAATCTCCTGTATATCTTCGATAGCTGGGGGAATAAGGCTATTGCTTGTGTGAATATGTTGAAGGATATTGACGGCTGTTTTGCAAAGATTTTTAAGGGTTTTTTTGATATCTTGAGTGGATCGAGCAAGTAAAAAGCTAATGACAACAAAGGGATATCCTAGCTTGATGACAACTGGTATGCTGAGCGCTAATGTTAAAAACGCCACAGGGAAGTGAGCCATTGTGTGCCTCCCCTTATTATGTTTTCGACCCTAAAAACCCATTGTCATTGTACCAAAGAAAAGTGTTTCTGTCGGGACTTTGATTTTGGGAGGAGGGTTTGATATAATGCTTTCTCACAGTGAGGAAGGGTGGTTATAGAGAAAAAGGGATCTCTAAGTCACGATTTAGAAAATGAATAATGTGTGTTCTGCGAATATAGGGCCTATAGCTCAGTTGGTTAGAGCAACGGACTCATAATCCGTTTGTCCAAGGTTCAAGTCCTTGTGGGCCCAAAAATTAAACAAGTTTCTAGCCAGTGGTTGTGAAATGGACTTCCTTTTCCTTAAGTGGTTGAACTTCGGTTCACCTCTTTCTTTCCAATCACTGGTTAGTTTTAAATTGTGTGAGACTGGTTTTGATGAAGTCGCCATCGTTGCAAAAGCTGATTGACTGTTTTGCCAAAATGCCGTCGATTGGTTCTCGAACCTCTGAACGCATGGCACTTTATGTGACCCGTGCCAAAAAAGAAGATATCCAAATTTTGCTCAAAGCTATTCAAAACGTGTGTGATCAAGTGAAACAATGTAAGATTTGCCATCATTTATCCGAACAAGAAGTATGCTCTATTTGTTCTAACTCTCAGAGAGACTCTCAGGTGATTTGTGTGGTTGAGCAGAGTGGGGACTTGATGGCGATTGAGAAAACAGACTCTTTCAAAGGAGTCTATCATGTGTTAGAGGGCATTTTGTCTCCTTTGGATGGAGTAGGGCCTTCGGATATTAATGTGGGCACTTTGATGAACCGCTTAAAAAACAATCAGGTTAAAGAAGTGATTATTGCAACTAACCCAACGTCTAATGGAGAAGCAACTGCAAGTTATGTATTTAAAGCTGTTAAGTCTCTTGCTAAAGAGATTCGTGTGTCGCGGATTGGTTTTGGTGTGGCAATTGGAAGCGAGCTGTCGTATGTTGATAAATTCACGATGGCACGTTCCTTGGAATTAAGAACGAAATTAGTTTGACAAATGAAAAAGATATGGTACAGTTGAGTTCATGGAAAATTTTGATAAACAAAATGACAATTTTTTTACACGCAATCCGTCGTTTGTAACGGGTTTTTTTGCACTGATTTTGGTGAGTGCTTTTGTTTTTAACACTTGCTTTGTGTACATTAAACCCAACGAATATGGTATTAAAAAAATCAATATTGGTGCCAACAAAGGGATTCGTGAAAAAGTGTATGATACAGGTCTACATCTTGTGTTGCCGCTTAGTTTTCAAGAAATGCATCATTTTCCTAAAAATGTTCAAGTGCTAGAAATGACTAACCGCTTGCCCTCGAGGAATCGTGGTAAACGTGTGTTTCAAAATGCGGTGCGGATTCAAACTTCCGATGGGTTCTTTGTAGATGTGGATGTGTCCATTTTTTATCGTATTCAAGACCCCTATAAAGTTATTACGACCATTGGACCTGGAGATCGTTTTATTCGCCAAGGGATTTTGCCCAAGGCTGAGCCTGTTCTCAAGGAGGCTTTAGGGACTTTAACCACTGAAGACTTTTACAATAG
Source organism: uncultured bacterium (assembly GCA_964565945.1). Classification (GTDB taxonomy): domain Bacteria; genus CAZMGY01. The sequence continues at coordinate 8,453 of CAZMGY010000030.1, read as the reverse complement.
TCCCTTACGTGTTCAGAAAGTTGAGTTAGCCCAAAGGTTACTTCAGAGCGAATTAGAACCAAAGGGGCTTACTATCGACCATATATTGCTTCGTTATTTTCACTATACCGATGAGATTCAACGCAACATTGAAGATAAAAAACTAAAAGATCAAGCTGCGTTTAAGAACCAGTCAGAATCTCGTGCAGCAGAGCAACGCAATAAACTAAGAAAAGTGAGACAAGAAGGTAAAGCTAAGATTTTGGTGCGTTTGCAAGAAGGCAAGGCTTACGTGCAGAAGAAAAATGCTGACAAAGATCTCTACATGCGGCAGACTCGTGCCGAGGCCAATTTGCTTATTAATTTGGCTAAGGCGGAAAAAGATAAGATGATGAATGAGGCTTTTAAAAGTCCAGGGATTGATCGTCGTGTAGGCCTTGAAATGGCTAAAACATTGCAAGGTTTGGAAATAATTATTTTGCCCAGTGCGGGCCAAGATGGTTTGAACCCTCTTGACTTGGACAGGGTTGTCAAAATGTTTGGAGTCGAAAATGGACAATAGATTGGGCAAACTTTTGATATTATGTATGTTGCTGGCTTTACCAGTGGTGAGTGGCTGTATGCCTCATAAGGTAGAATCGACCGAAGTTGGTATACGGGTCAAAAAAATTGGTATTTTGGGGCAGTCGGGTGTGGTTGAGCAGCCTTATAAACCAGGAATTTATTTCTTTTTGTCTTTGTTAAATGATTGGTACACCTTGGACATCACTTTGAAAACACTTGAGATGACTCTTGATGCCAGCAGTGGGGATGTGCGAGCCAAAGATGACTTGGTTTTTAAAACCATCGATGGAAACGATATTAGTTTGGATGTGATTATCACTTACCAAATTGATCCAAAGAAAGCCGCTTATATTTTGCAATATGTGGGTTTGTCTGACCAAGACATCAAAAATCATATTGTGCGCTCGGTTGCGCGAAGTAAGCCAAGAGATATTTTTGGAGAGTTAAGCACCGAGCAATTTTATGATCCGATCAAGCGCTCGGAAAAAGCGCATAAAGTGGCGGACTCTTTGAATAACTTGCTTAACCCTTATGGAATTTTGATTGAGGCGGTGAAGACCAAGGATTATCGATTTAATGTTTCGTATGAACGCGCGATTAAGGACAAAAAAGTGGCGGATCAGCAGGCACAAAAGTATATTTCTGAGACCAAGGCAGCCAAAGAGGCGTATAAGAAAAAGCTTGAGGATGCCAATGGAGATGTCGAAGAAATGCGGGCTAAGGTTGATGGAGAATATCAGCAGGCTGTTTTGGCCGCGGACGCTTACTTTGAAGAAAAAAAACGTGAAGCCATTGCAATTAAGATTGAAGGTAAGGCTCGTGCCGATGCAATTCGTAAGATGAATGAAGCTTTAACAGGAGATGGCGGTTTGGCTAGAGTGAAGATCGAAATTGCTAAAGCGCTTCAAGGTAAAAAGATTTTGCTTATGCCTTTCACTCAAGACGGTTTTGATATCAAATCGACCGATATCAATCGCTTGATTGATACCTACGGCGCTAAAGCTCTCTCTAAAAAGCAATAAAAATGATTCTCTCTTGAATTATCGCATAATCCACAAACCCACAACTCATAGCACCAATAATGATGTCAAAGTGTTTTTTGAAAGCAACGAACCTGAAGGTTTGGTGATTGCGGCAGATCACCAAACAGCTGGTCGAGGTCGCAATGGAGCCTGGAAAGATGATTCTGAAGGGATGTTACTGATGAGTTTGTTACTTCGACCTGAGTGCTCTTTGGACGATTATTTACAACTGAACTATTGGGCTGGGCAGGCGGTAATTCATGCGGTCCAAGCTCAAAGTTCACAAAGTTTACAACTAAGTATTAAATGGCCCAACGATGTCCTACTGAGTGGGCGCAAAATATGTGGTGTCTTACAAGAAGGTTCGTTGCATAAGAACCGTTTGAAGGTCGTGGCTCTCGGGATTGGTCTTAATGTGACGACGTCTCAAAGTTTCTTTGATCGTGCCGTTTTGGACCAAGCGACGTCTTTGTTAATTGCACATCCCCAAGTTTGGGACAAGGAGCGCTTAATGCGCGATATATTACAGCATTTTTCTGTGCTTTACCTTAAGGTTTTATCTCAGACTTAGGATAAACAGCAATGTTAAAAGCAAGGAAGGTGTTGCTATGTTTTAATAGATTCGCGAACAAATGCTTCGAAGATAATACGAACGAACTTTGTGATTAGCGACAGCTGTCCAACGTTTGGGTGATATTTAAGAATAGGTGCAACTTATATCTCAAGCCGAGCAAGGCGATAAATCTTTCTAATTTTAGAAAAATTTTATTCACAAGATAATGGTGCGATTTTTGAAAAAAGCCAAGACCGCGGTTTAGAGCTTTTTCTTTTTGCTTGGGGGGCTTGGGGGTTCTTTTTTGGAGAAGGATTGGGACTCGACATGTTTGCTGTGTTTCGTGTATAATGGTCGTCTTCAAAATGGCAATAAAGTTTAGAGAATTTTGGAGGAGTGGCAGAGCTGGCCGATTGCGGCGGTCTTGAAAACCGTTGACCTTCACGGGTCCGTGGGTTCGAATCCTACCTCCTCCGAAAAATAAAAAAAAGATAAGAAGAAATATATAGTTTAGCAATGATTGCATGAAAGAAAACTTTGTGTATTAAATTAAAAAAAACTGTTTATTATATATTATTTTAGTATCTATTTGGGTGCTCCTCAGTGATAATAATCATCTATGATGATTTATATCCATATTCCTTATTGTGCGCAGGTTTGTCCTTATTGTGATTTTTATCGCACGGCTAATCATAAAGGTCAAAATGCGTTTGTTGTGGCGCTCTGTCGCGAAATTGTCTTAAGAGCTCATCAATTTTCGGATCGTTGTGTTGTGGATACTGTGTATTGGGGGGGAGGGACCCCATCACTGCTAAAAATGTCTCAATTTGAACGTATTGTGCAGACTTTGTGGGAGCATTTTGATTTATCTCAGCTTCAAGAGCATACTCTCGAAGCTGATCCCGCAACTTTCGATAAGTGTTTGGCGCAGACCTGGAAAGATCATGGTGTGAACCGGATTAGTTTGGGGGTGCAATCTTTTGTGGATGATCAGTTACAGGTTTTGGGGCGTGGTCATCGTGAAACGGATGTTGAAAATTCGTGGGATATATTGGGTCAAGTGGGTTTGAATAATGTAAGTATCGATTTAATGACCTGTTGTCCCGAGCAGAGTATAGACTCTTTGCAATACTCTCTGAAGCGTGCGCTTGACTGGCAGGCACCTCATTTTTCGGTGTATACATTAAATTTGGAACCTCAGTCAGTTTGGGGGAAATGGCTCAAGTATCGACCTGAACGATTGGTTTTGCCCCATGAAGATGAAGAGGTGGATCAATTACAGCTGGTGTCGGAGCAATTGTTCCAGGCGGGTTATGAACGTTATGAAATATCGAATTATGCGAAAGAGCGACAGTGGGAATCGAAACACAACTGGGGCTATTGGCAGGGGAAGCCCTATGTAGGTTTGGGACCATCGGCCCATTCGTTTGATGGTGATTGTGTGCGTTCGCAAAACATAGCTTCTGTTTCTCAGTATGTGAAGGCTTTGCAAACTGATCAATTGCCCCCTGGGGAGCAAGAACAATTGAGTGATGAGCAAAAAGATTTGGAGAATCTTTTGTTAGGTTTAAGAACGCGTGAAGGTGTTGTGTATGACAAACTGGATAGGGATATTGTGCAATCTTTAGAAAAGGAAGGTTGGGTGACAACAGATTCAAAAGTTTACTTAACACAAGCGGGACAGAATGTTTATAATAAGATTCTTGAAATTTTGATGTCGTTTTGAGGGTTGTGTGTGATGGATGAATTCAAGCGTTTGGTTACGGATGCTGAAATTCAATTTGCTAGGCGCGAAATAATGCGCTTTAAAGGGCTGATAGAGCAAGATAAAAGCAATCGAGATGCTTATAATGGTTTGGTGACCTATTCGATTCAATTGGGGCTTTATCATGAAGCAACACAGGTTTTTGAAAAGGCGAGCAAAGAGTTTCCCAAAGAGAGTTATTTTTATATCCAATTAGGCGATATTTACTACAGTGCGGGTCGTGATGAGTCTGCGATTACGGCTTTTGAAATGGCGCTGAGAATCTCTTCGGATCAAGACACTTTTGCGCCCAAGTTGACCGAACTTTATTTTAAGCACAAAAAATATAAAAAAATTGTCCAATTTTTTGCTTACAGAGATGATGTGTTGCGACATCTTTTTCAAAGAGCCAAAGACGATGAAGAGGACCGTGAAGTAATTTTTAAGGCCTTTTGCACGGTTTTGGAAGAACAGCCATCGTGTGAGCATTTGTATAAATATATTTTGGAGCTTCTTGACGACCAAAAAGAGTGGATTGCGATTGCACAGAATACTTTTCGTTGGGTTATAAGCCATAATATCGATTGCCAACCAGCCTTTAAGGCTCTTTATGATTTGGCTCTTAAGACGAATGTTTACCAAGAAACTTTGGACGAATTTTTTAAAACGCTCAAGATGATGCCGTCACATGAAGTGGCTCATCATTACTTACGTCTTTTGTTGAGTCATACACAAAGTCATTCTGAATCCGTGAAGGTTTTTTCTCAACTGATTACGGTGGCGCCTCAGGTCAAAGCTTTTTACCTGTCTTTGGCCAAAGCGTATAGAGAAGTGAATAAGAATAGGGATGCTATCGAAACATTAAAAAAAGCCTTACGTTATTGCGGGAATGATGATGATGTGTTGGTGATGCTGACAGAGCTTTATATTAAGCAAGGTAAACTAGATTATGCGCTTAAGTTTGCCGAACGATCGCGTCAAAATATCAAAAAACCTCAAAAATTAATGCGTTTGCAATATCAAATTTATCTTAAGATGAATCGAAAACAAGTGGCGCTGGATTTCTATAAGCAAACGATTCAGTTGTATCCCGAAGAAAAAATGAATTACGAATCCATTTACGACGTCTGTTGTGAGGTTGGAGATTTTTTAACCGCCGCAGATATTGTTATGGGGGATAACGAAGCCATCGAGGTCTTGCTTGATCAAGTTAAGCAAAGTGAAGGTTTTAGTAACGCGATGGGCGTTTGCGAACGATTGCTCTTTCGTTTTCCGAAAAACACAAAGCTTTATCAGGGAGCTATCGAGGTTGCTATGGAGGAAAGTTATGTCCACGAAGCGATGTCTTGGATGTATCGCCTTGTGGAGCAAGATCTGACCAATACCGATGTTTTGCAGGAGGCCTACGATTTAGCGTTGCACTTGAAGCTCGACTATGATGTCTTGTATTTATACCAACGGTCACAGTACTTGAATTTGCAGCTTCAGGGTCCAATTGAACAAGTCTGCTTGAAGTTGGGGGCTTATGTTGTAGCTGCAGAAGCAGTTTCCAGAAAAGTCGATCATTTTCATTTCATTTACCAAAAAGCAGTTTCTCAAGACAACATCTATGCTGGGATTGAAGTTCTCGAAAAGTCATTGAACCATTACCCTACTGATGTTTTAACTATGACACACTTGGTTAAACACTATCAAGACTTTAACGAATACGAAAAGGCCAGAAATTTATGTGAAAAGTTATCCCCAGGTTTCAATGCGCCCGAACAGTATCATGAATGGGCTTTGCTTGAGTACAAATTGGGTGAGAATGAAAAGGCCAAATCTATTTTAGACCAAGGGATTCAAAAATCTTCTGATGATTTGACTTTGGCGCTTTTGTTAGGTGAAATTATCATAGAACAAGAAGATGTTGAGGATGCTGTCCAGACCTGTCGCGAATTGCAGCAAAAATTTCCTCAAGAAGCTAAATTTGCCTTATGGTTGGGGCAATTGTGCGAAAAGCAAGGGCGTTCGAATCTTGCGGCAGATATGTATTATTTGTCGATATCGCTTGACCCGCTTCAGGTGGAGATATACCGTAAGCTGATTCAGTTAAGTAAGGGGGGACTTAAGCAAGACCGAGTTGTCGATATTTGCCAAAAAGCCATCGGACGTTTTTCGAAGGAACTGGCATTTTATTTAGAATTGGGCGAGGTTTATCGTGAGAGAAAAGAGTATGCGCGAGCGATTGATTTGTATCGTGATGCTCTTAAAATTTCACCAGGAAACAAATTGTGCTATGCCAATTTGTTTCAACTTTATTGCGATATTCAGGATTATAGCAATGCCTTAAGGATTTGCCCCGAGGAACGGGAAGATTTTCTTAATTTGTATCACATGTGCTTTCAGAATAAAAATAAAGTGATGGCTGTTGAAACTCTTAAAAAAGCTGTGCGTTTTTTCCCCATTGATTTTGAACTGCATCAAAAACTGGCAAGCTTATTCTACCGAATGAAACAGTGGTTGAATGCCGAAGAGGTTTTTCTCAAAATGCTCGAAATAGCCCCTAATCATCGGCAAACCTACCTTAATTTGTTTGCTTTGCGATGTCAGCTGGAGCATTATGAAGACGCTATTGATGTTTATGCTAAAGCCTATCGGCGTTGGTCTAAGGACGAAGAATTTCCTCTCAAAATGGCTGCGGTGCATTACAAGCTTAAACATTACGATCAGGCTATTGATAACTATAAGCGTGCAATTAAGATCAATGATACCCATAAGTCTGTTTTTCAGAAGTTAGGGGCGGTCTATGAGAAGTTGAGCCGTTGTAATGATGCATCTGCCTTGTATAAGGAAGCTATTCTAAGGTTTCCTTATGAGATTGATTTTTATCGGAAAAGGGCTTTCTTGTTAGAAGAAATGGAAGACTATTCTGAGTCTGTGCGTGTTTTGAGACAGGCTATTCATCAAAATGATATACATATTGATCTTTACACTCAGTTAGGAGCGATTTACAAAAAAACTGGTCGCTACAAAGATTGTGTGCAGTGTTTTGAAGATGCCATTCGCTTGGATGAAAATAACGAACAGCGCTATGTAGATTTGGGTAGCATTTATGTCCATTTCGAAAAAGAAATTGAAGCTTTGGATCTTTTCAAAGGAATTGTTCGCAGGTGGCCTTATAACACGATGGCTTACAATCATTTGTTCGAGGTTTATCATTCGCGCAAAAAATATGATTACGCCGAAGAGTATTACAGAGAATTGATATCTTTGGATGAAGACAGTTTGGAAGATTCTAATCCGTGGCTTTATCTTTATTTGTTTAATATTTTTTATATTCAAAAAAAATTCATGGATGCAATTCATCTTTTGGAAAACTGCTTAATCCGTTTCCCTCGCAACACCGATTTACTTAAGCGATTGGCGGCTTTGTATTACAAACTAGGAAAAATGTCTGAGGCGATTGTTTACTTTCAAAAGTGCCTTGATATTAATCCCGAGGATAAGGTTGTTTATAAGTATCTCTTTAATATCTTTTTTAAAGCCAAGCGTTTTAATGAAGCTATGGAATTTTATCAGAAAGCACTTGTATTGTGGCCTAGTGCTAGACAAGAATTTGCTTTTCTTTATAAGCTGTGCACCAAAATTGAGTTGGATGAAGATGCCTTTAAGCAAGTAACCGCTATTTTGGATGATTATCACAATGAGAAAAACTATGCTGTTTTGTAAGATGAAATCTAGAAGAATTATTTGCTGAAGGTCGGATAAGAATTTATATTTTTTAACTTGTGATCGCTCTGGGTGGTAACCTTGCACTTCTTTCGGTGGCACACCTTTCCACTGGCTTCACGCATCAGGGTACAGGTCTTATAAAGTTTTAGTTAACCAAGATTCTTTTTATTCTATAAAAATATTATATAATGCATTGAGAAGATATTGAAAACTGAATTTAGAAATAAGGATAAGTTTATATGTTTTCTCTTTATGATTGATAATTTAGCAAATTTAGGACAAGTTCATAAGGTTAATGGACGGTGATTTCCTTCTGCTTGAACGATCGGGGTGTTGCGAATGAGGAAAGTATAAAGGTTATTCCTAGAGAGGTCAAGAGGAGTTTCGTACGATTTTGGAGTTAGGAGCGAATGTAGGTGAAGTAACTTTAAATAAAATTCCACAAGGTCAAGCAGGAAAAATCTTCTTGAAATTGTAGGGCGTGATGCTGTGAGTCGTCGTCAAGAATTAAAAAACATAGCCCTAATAAAATTATTCGAATTGAGTGCTTAATAAAGACAGTTGTGCCAAAAGTGGTCTTATTCAGGTAGTTTTGGGGAAAAAGAGGCAAAGATAAGCTAAGAAGGAGCAAAACCCGTTATATTTTAGAAAAATGTGATGCTTAAGGGTGTGTGGATAGGTGTTAATGTTTTTTGCAATAATTCCTAATTATATGATATACTATAGGTTTAAATATTTTTTAAGAGGGCTCTTCCTGTTTTCGAAAAAAGAAAGGGTGGCTTTAGTGAAGCAAATAGTGGTTATTCTGATTATCCAAATGTTTTTGTTCACAACATTTTCATTTGAATTAGCCCAGGGTCTTGCTGTGCCATCCCAA
>CAZMGY010000029.1:0-36293 GCA_964565945.1 uncultured bacterium | reverse complement strand
GTCAAAAGGATTTAGATGAAATTGCTCAGTTGCTTAATACTCGACCTAGAAAAAGATTTGACTTTAAAACTCCAGAGGATATGATGCGCAGGATTTTAACTGAGGACAGTGATAGTGTTGCATTTGGTTTTTGAATTCAAGGCGTCCCCTTATTTTAAATTTCAATAAGATACATATAATGTTCCGTTAATAAATAGTTAGACTATAAAAAACATACCCTCAGTAGACTTATCGATATTTTTGGGGTACAATAATATATTGATCTGCACATATGCACATATGCACATATGCAGATAAGGAGGTTTGCTAAATGAATGAGTTCTTTAAAGTATTATCTGATGAAACAAGATTAAGGTGTCTGGCTTTAATTTATGAAAATAAGGAGCTTTGTGTGTGCGAGTTAATTCACGCCTTGGGTTTGCTACAATCAAAAATATCTCGTCACCTATCACTCATAAAATTAAATAAGTTGATAATTGACCGAAGAGAGGGGCAATGGGTTCTCTATTCACCTAGTTCTGAGGTGTCAAAATTCAAAGAAAATATTATAAAAAAAACCATTAAAGAATTAATAGAAATCTCTCCTTTCAAGGAAGATAGGGATAGATTGCTCAAAATGGAAAATAGACCACTTATAAGCAAGGAATACACTGATGTTTGAATATTTTTCAAGTTGGCTTGTTTTTCAAATACTTGGCTTATCATCTGAAAGCAGTCTTGGCGAAAGCGTACATTTTTTTGTTATGGATATAACAAAAATATTTTTTATGCTTGTGATTGTAATTTATATTATGGGTTTATTTCGTTCTTTTGTATCACCTGAAAAGGTCAGGACTTATGTGCAGGGAAAGTCAAAAATTTTAGCGCGTATTTTGGCCATCTTTTTAGGAGCGATTACCCCCTTTTGTTCTTGCTCATCTGTGCCCCTTTTTATTGGCTTTGTAGAAGCGGGGATTCCTTTGGGTGTTACTTTTTCATTTTTAATTGCTAGTCCAATGATTAATGAAATTGCCGTTGTTATGTTGCTAGGTATCGGTGGCTGGAAAATTACCGCTTTATATGTAACATCAGGTTTGGTCGTGGCTTTTTTTGGCGGCATCCTCATTGAGAAATTTAAACCTGAAAAATGGGTGGAAGATTACGTTTGGAAGATTCAAATGGGTGAAGTCCAGAAAATTGAGCAAGATAATTCTTTAATGGCAAGGAACCGATATGCAATTTCTGAAGTTAAAGAAATTGTCTCTCGTATATGGAAATGGGTCATACTTAGTGTTGGTTTAGGGGCATGGTTTCATGGCTTTTTTCCCCAAGACTGGGCTTCAAGCTTAGGAGATGCAAACAATATATTGGCAGTCCCAATGGCTGTGATTATTGGCGTTCCGCTTTACTCAAATGCTGTTGGTGTCATTCCTTTAGCTGAAGCAATGCTAATTAAAGGCGTTGCCATTGGTACAACACTGAGCTTTATGATGAGTATTGCGGCAATTTCATTGCCTGAATTGTTGATTTTAAGAAAGGTAATTAAGTGGCAAGCATTAGCTCTATTTACTGGAATTGTGACAGTCTCAATTATTATTGTAGGCTGGTTTTTAAATTTTATAACGTGAGGTAATTATGATAGAAGTAAAAGTATTAGGATCTGGGTGTGCAAACTGCAAAACAACCCATAAATTAATTAAAGATGTTACCAGTGAAAATGGTATAGAAATTAATTTAGAAAAGATTGAAGATATGGCAGAGATAATGTCTTACGGCATTATGTCAACACCTGGTGTGATTGTAGATGGTAAGGTCGCTCATGCTGGAGGTATTCCTGATAAGAAAATAATTCTATCTTGGTTTAAATCATTTTACTGCCCTGCTGACGATAACTGTTGTTAATAAAAAAGTCTAACAAGTTAGCAAGGCGTTAGGTGGTTAACTCACACGCTTTCCTATTTTTCTTTTAGAGGGTGTGGATAAATAAAATGAATTTAGATATTCTTATAGATTTAGTTGAGAAAAAAATAAGGAAGAAATAAGGGTAGCGCTTGAATTCAAAAACCAAGTGCAACACTAGCACTGTCCTCAGTTAAAACCCTGCTAATTCTGTTTTTGATAAACCCATTTTTATTGAGATGTGATTTCTTCGGACTGTGGTCAAATGAGGCTTTGAGACGACTGCACGGGGAGAAGTATCAGACATGGTCAAACTGAGGAAAGTTGCTTAACTGGAGTGTCATACAATACTTGACTACTCCAATTAATTTTTTAATCGATTCAATAGCATAGCTTTTGCTTTTTTTCGATCATCAAAATGGATCGTTTCTGACTTTAAAATTTGGTATGTTTCATGACCTTTACCTGCTAAAATCACAACATCCCTATCATGAGCTCGATTAATTACAAACTCAATTGCCTTTTCTCTGCTCGGAATCAATCTGTAGTCAGAAAAGGAAGGATTCAGTCCTTCAACAATTTCTGTCATAATTTTTGAACTGTCTTCGGAACGCGGATTATCATCTGTAATAACTAAAAAATCAGAAAAATTACTAGCGATTTTACCCATTTTTGATCGTTTCCCTCGATCCCTATCTCCTCCACAACCAAAAAGAACTAACAGAGCCCCTTTTCGATTTAGTGCAATTTTTTTGGCTGTATGCAATACATTTTGAAGCCCATCTGGAGTATGTGCATAATCAATTAACACCATAAATAATTGCCCCATATCCACATTTTCCATACGACCTCTTGGTGCAGAACAGGTAGATAAGGTCTCTTCAATATATATTTCAGAAATTTTCATATAACGAAGAATACACGCAGCTGCTTTGATATTTAAAAGATTAAAATGACCTAAAAGTTTTGTTGTAAAATTAATGGGTTCCTTTTCAAAGTCTTTTGGATATACTGCATGTGCAGAACCACTACGCATAAAATCCATCTTTGTTTTTGCATATTTTTCAAATGTTTTATGATAATCCAAATGATCTTGCGTAATATTTGTTAGTAATTTGACATCAAAATCTATACCTACAATTCGAGATTGATCTATTCCTTCCGAGGTTACTTCCATAATAAAGTGTGTTCCACCTTGAACTATATGTGCTTTCATAAATTCTAAAATGTTTGGTAATTCAGGAGTGGATAAGTCTTTGTTTCCTGAGTTTAACGTACCTAAAATAAAAGAGGAATGACCTGCTCTCTTCAAAACTTCTCCTATTAAATATGAAACCGTGGTTTTACCATTGGTCCCTGTAATACCAATAATATACAACTGCTTAGAGATTTTTGAGCAAAAATCCCTTTCATAATTCAATGTTTTTTTTGTAGTCATAATAAATATCCCTTAATTCATAGGTTACTAATTAAAATGAGAATCATTAAATATATTGATCAAAAAACAAGATTGGATTAGAACTTAAATAAAATGATATAGGTCACTAAGAAAAGTCTGAAATTTGGTAATAATGGAGTGGTCAAGTATTTTGTGACACGCTATATCTAGTACCTGAGAGAGCTTTTAATTTAACTCGTAGTAGCGTTGCTTATTATTATTATTTAACGCCCTCAAATGAACGTCCAATCGCTTGAACTCAATGCCCATAATACAGAGAAGTGGCGTACTATGGGCTGACTGCAGTGAATCTTGGTATAAAATTTTCTATATAGATGCGACGATGCATGGGAAGCTGTATCTAAGGCTAGTGTAATTTACTGCGAGACCTTGGAACTAAATATCTCCTATCGTTTTAATACCGATAATATCTTTTAAATATTTTGCATATAATTTAATGGCTAACTGTGCAAAGTTATTTGGATTTCTTAGTTGAAGTTTAGCATTAAGAGCCAGGGCATCTTTATATGAATACTTTAAATAACGCATTGCATACCCAGAAATAAGCGCACCAGTCCTGTCTACACCCATTTCACAATGCACATAAATAATGCGCGACGACCCAACCGCTTGTTCTGATAGTTGAGCATGTAGGTTTACAACGACAGGGTCAACTAATTTCCCCACTGTTTTAGATATAAGACCTTTTATAAAAAGAACATCAATATCATAATGCACTAATTTCCCCACCTTTGGATTTTGTAAGAAAAAGTCATTTTCAATATTATATTGAGCCTTTTCGACAGGTACAACTTTGGTTAATAAACTAAAATCTATAAAATAATTTGACTTAGGTAAAGTATCTGGTGCTACCAATGTTTTATTAACGGGTGTTGCGCGACTTCCCTGTGAAAGCATAGAATCTAATACTTTCTGTAAAACAAATTGTTTACTATCAATAGGTAAGCTTCCTCTGTATAGCAAGTTATTACCAATTTGATCGACGAACTTAGTTCTACTTGGTTCTAATGTAAGATTTTTATAATTTTCTCCTTGTGTGATTAAGGTTGGATTAGAAGTGTAATTTGCTTGAGGGTTCTTTGCGACGGATGACGTTGTAGTTAATGCTAATAGTGCTATCAAAATAGGTTTTATGTTGTGAGCCATCATGATCCCCTTTGTTAAATTTTAATTATTACATTTGAAAAACATCCAAAAAATTTATAGCTTAGTTATTTGTTCCCGATTGTAGTTCTAAAATCTATTTTTGTCAATCTTTATTCAAATTAACAAAAAGGGACGCAATAATACTTCTAAAATCACCCCAGCTTTAACGATGGTTACTTAAATGTTAATGTCTGTGGCATTGAGCAAGGGCAAAAGCATGGCCGCAATAATCAGGGCAATTACCAAGCCCATAGCCAAAATGAGCAGTGGGGACAGCATGGTTGTGATCGTTTTGAGTGTGTTGCGCACATCGGTTTCGAAGGTGTTGGCTATATGCCCCAGGCTTCCACTCAAATTACCTGTTTCTTCGCCCACGGCTAGCATATGAATTAACAAAGGTGAAAAGGCTTGTGGAAACCTTTGCATGGTGCGGTGTATGGGAATACCTTTTTGAACTTGTTCTTTCACCTCTTGAACAGCCTGATGCATATAGCGATTCGAGATGATGTCTTGGGCATAAGAGAGCGCGGGAACAATGGTGAGACCTCCTTCGATTAGCATTCCCAAAGTTGAGCAAAAGCGTGCAGTGATAATTTTATTTTGCAAGGTTCCTGCATAGGGAATGCGGAGAACTTGTGTGTGCCAAAAGTTTATCCACTTAGAGCTGCGGCGTAGCACCATGATCATGCCTACGAATCCGAGAAATCCAGTGGCGAGATAAAGAATATTGTGGCGAAAAAGATTACTGATATTGACCATCAGTTGAGTGCTCCACGGAAGCGCTTGGCCAAGGTCTTCGAAAATTGTCACAAAGCGAGGCACAACAAAGCCGAGCATAATGCCAATCGATACAAGACTGATGGACAGCACCATGCAAGGGTAAAGCAAAATTGCTTTGATGGTTTTGCGAAATTCATGTTGTTCTTTTAAAAATTGATTGAGGCGTTCAAACACATAACTCAACTGGCCTGTTTGTTCTCCGGCACGAACCAAGCTGATATAGAGTGAAGAAAAACGTGGGCTTGTTTGCTTGAGTGCTAAGGATAAAGGGTGACCTTTTTCCAGTGTTGTGAAAATGTGTTGACACATGGATTGTAAGGGGGATTCAGGATTAGAGGTGTGACTGATGGTGATAATGGCTTTATCAATAGGAAAGCTGGATTTGAGTAAGTTAGTGCAGGTTTGCGTGAAGTCTAGAATGTGTTTATGTTGGATACGATTGAGCTTGGATTTGGACGTGCGCAGGGATAATGTCCAAAAACTTGTTTTTTTTGTGATTTTGAGGGGTATCAATTGCTGATTTTGTAGGTTAAGGATAGCCGTGTCTTTATTGGTGGCCTCAATAGTTCCTTCGTTCTGTTGGCCGTTGGAGTCGACGGCACGATAATGAAAAAAAGGACTCATGCTTAAGCCCCTTCCTCTTGTGTGGCCCGCAGAACCTCTTCCACCGAAGTGATACCTTGGCGGACTTTATTAAAGCCATCTTCTCTAAGAAAAATAGTGCCTTGCTGTTGGGTAAAGTTCCGTAGTTCATTGAAACGAGTGTTATGAGTGATAAGGTCTTTGAGACCATCACTGATATGGAGTAATTCATAGATGCCAGTACGTCCTTTATAACGGGTGTTCATACAGACTTTACAGCCTTGGCCTTGATACACATGATTTTGCCCTTTGAGAGCTTTGGCAAGACCAGGGATCGAGTCAAGGTCGGCCTGAGTGATGAGTTTGGCCGTTTTGCAACTCAAACATATGGTGCGGACCAGGCGTTGGGCCACCACTGCGGTGACTGTTGATGCAACCAAATAGGGCTCGATATTCATATTGGTTAAGCGAGTGATTGCTCCAATTGAGTTGTTTGTGTGCAAGGTGCTAAACACTAAATGTCCTGTTAAGGCTGCACGCATGGCTACTTCGGCGGTTTCTTGGTCCCGAATTTCTCCGACCATAATGATGTCGGGGTCTTGGCGCAAAATATGACGCAAGCCCGAGGCAAAGGTGAAGCCGATCGAGACATTGATGTTGAGTTGATTGATGCGATCAAGCTGATACTCCACCGGGTCTTCGATCGTGATGATTTTTTTTTCAGGCGATTGAATATGGCTGAGGGCGGCGTACAGGGAGGTGGTTTTTCCTGAGCCTGTTGGTCCAGTAAGTAAAACAATGCCGTAGGGCCGTTGGATCACTTGTTTAAAGGTCTCAAGATTTGGTCCCGTTAAGCCTAATTGTTCGATATCGAGTAGCTTTTGACTTTTATCAAGAATCCGAAGTACGACACCTTCGCCATGAATCGAAGGCAAGGTTGAGACGCGCAAGTCAATATCGAAATTTTCGGTTCGGTAAGCAATGCGACCATCTTGGGGGAGACGATGTTCGGCAATATTCATACTGGCCATCAGTTTGATGCGTGATACGATCATGGAGAACATATGTTCGGGAGGTGCTTCGGCATCGTACAAAATTCCGTCGATGCGGTAGCGAATCACTAATCCCGATTCGTAGCGTTCGATATGAATATCACTGGCTTGCTGAGCAATGGCTTGTTCGATGATTAGGTTGACAAGCTTAATGATTGGGGCATCGTTGGCCAATTGCTCTAAAGGCACTTGGCTATCGAAATCTTGGGCCATATCTAAATGAATGTCTTTCACAAGGGATTGAACCGATGTTTCTTCAATAGGATCCTTGCCTTCTTGAATGTCTAGCAAACGATTGAGGGTCGAGGCTGTGCAGATGCTCGGTTGAACAGTTATTTGAAGCATGAGCCCGATCTCTTCGATGGCTTGCACATCCAACGGATCATGCATGGCCACAAAGAGAATGTTTTTGTCTTTATGATAGGGGACCAATCGATGTTTGTGGCAATAACGGAAGGGTAAAAGGTTCAAAATGTCTTGGGATACAGTTGCGGTATCCAAATCGATGGAGGGGAGACCCGTGTGATCGCTTAAGGTATTGAGCAATTGTTGTTCGGTGATGAATCCCAGGTCGACGGCTGTTTGACCGAGACGTTTTTGAAAAAGTTGCGATTGGGCCAAGCACTGTTGCAGTACATCTTTATCCAGATAACCTTTGCGTAGAAGAATTTGACCGATACTACTTTTTTTTCTCATAAGCTGCGATCTTGGGCTAGAATCTGTTCCACTTCTTGATTCCATTGTGACAGTTGTTCGGAACGGTCAGCTTCACTGAGTTTTTCTTGAAAGCCAGTTTCATCGGTTTGCAACATGGTTTCCCAGCCTAAGTGTTCGACGTTTTCGGCAAAAGGGTCGCTGTAAACGCGTTTGCGCAGTTTTTTCTTAAGAGAATTCCATTCGGTGAGTCGTTTGCGGCGACGCGAAACTGTTCCAATGCCGCCACTGCTTTCCTGATATACCCAATCGACTTCTGGTACCGCTCGCTCGGGAGGGGTGTTGTATGTTAAGTCTTGATGTTTTGGTTCTGGGGCGCTGGGACGGAGGTATATGTCGGGTGCTTCAATAGCGAGGAGGCCTTCTTTGTTAAAGTTGTCTTGAACTTCACCGCCACTGGTCGAGATGGTTGGGGTGATATAGAACACCAGTTCGGTGCGCTGTTCTTTTTTGCCTTTGTTTTGAAAGACCTTGCCTAAAAGAGGAATGTGGCTTAATATCGGTGTCCGCTTTTTGGAATGTTCGTAGCGGGTTTGAATCAAGCCGCCAATAATGATGGTGCGACCATTTTGGACTTTGAGAACAGTTTTGGCTTTACGTTTGGTGGTTTGAGGTAAATCATCGGAACTAAGGAAGCCAGTGGCGCCACTCACCTCGGGTTCGATTTCAAGATTAATTTCGTTGTTGCCAGTCACCCATGGCTTGATTTTAAGTTTAATCCCCGACTCAATGATGCGAGGAACCCCGACAGGTTCAAGTCGACCAGAAGCTTCGTTGAAACGCAATTCGCGAAAACGATCTTCGGTGATCACATCGATGGTGGCCTCTTTGCCGTTGAGGGCCCAGATACTAGGATTTGCGGTGACCTTGGCTTTGTCATTTTTAATTAAGGCTTGAAGGTGCAAAGAAAATGCTTCACTTAAGGATTTGGCCACATCGTAAGTGAAGTTAAGGGTGTTAACGAGCGAAGGATCAAAATTAAAACGGGTGTGAGGACTCCCGAAGCGTCCCTGCACGTTAGTTAGGCTTAACCCATGGGTTTTATCGGCGCTTAAGTCGTACTCCACAATAAGCACATCGACTTTGATTTGAGGCACGGGTTTGTCAATTTGTTGCAGAAAGCCTTCCACTTGCTTGACGAGGTGGGGAGATCCTGAAATGGAAATGGCATTTTGTTCTTCAAAAAACTGGAGATTAGAAACGGGAATTGAAGGAGGGAGTTTTTTAATCACCTCTTCGGCACGCAAATGTTTAAGGCGATAAAGTTTGGATTCGGTGAAAAAGCGTGAGTGGCTTTTAAGATTATCGCCGTTTCCGATCACATAAACTTGACCAAATTTGCGGTACTGAAAGTTGCTCCCCATAAGGATCAGTTCAATCACGGTTTCAATGTCTTTGTCTTGAATGACCGCGTTAACGGTGCCCTTTACATAAGGGCTGCTGACTATACTAATGCCTGTTTGCAAAGAAATCTCTTGCAACACGTCTTTGATGGCGGCTTCGTTGGCACTGACCGATAGCTGTTTTTGATTATAGGTGACCGAAAATTTTTCTTTGCGTGCGATTTTTTCCACCGAATAAATGGGGCCTCTTTTTTCGAGTTTGTAGTTGCTATTATTGAGCAGGGTATCGATACCGGTGAAAAGTTCAATGTCTTTAAGGTTGGCCGAAACTGTACCGCGAACGGTATTGTTGAAGGTTATGTTAATTTGACTTTGGTTGGAAATCTCTTGTAATATGTGGACCAAGTTAGCATTTGTGGCGGTTAAGGTCATACGTCCCTGCTCAATTTTAAGGTCGAATTTGGTGATTTTCTTGGGCTTGGGTTTTTCTTTATGTTTTTTAGTAACTCGATAGACGTTATCTTGTTTGGTGAAGGTGGCACCCACGCTTTTCAAAATGTAATCCAGGCCTTCTTCGAAACTTAAGTTGTCGAGGTGAATGGTGATGTTACCGGTCACTTGCGGGTGGGTGATGATGTTAATGTTTTGTTGAATCGATAAGGCTCGTAGTGCATCTTGAATGGGCACATCATAAAAATCGACACTAATGTGTTTGTTTGGCGTTATTTGCGAGGACGGTACCAGGTCGGGTGCTTGGGCTGAGGGGGGTACGGAACTCCATGCGAGGCAAACAAACATACATTGCACAAGAAGCCAAGTTAAATATCTTCTTATGACGTTCATAAGATTTCCTTTTCTGTTATTCAATGGATTTATTGTAAACGATTATAATGCATTTAACCATTGAGAATGACTCAGTTATGCGTCTGTTTGTGCGACTCACTTTCGTCGGGATCGAGAATAAAGGGCAGGGTGTGGTAAAGCACCCTGCCCGAGGCATGTCGTTTGGCATGTTGTTTGGGATGTTTTTCGTGGTATTGGTTGATCAGGCATTCTTGCTTTAATTCTTGTAGGTTTTGAACATACGATTGGATGATCCAAGAAACAAAGAGAAGCCCCATTAGAATGACGGCAATAATCAAACCTTTTTTAACGACAGAGCTGCGCAGTTTGTGAATTTCTCCACCATCGAGCCATTCACCATGCCCTTTGGGGCAAGGATAGTGAATCACATGTTTTTTGTGTGGGTAAGGAGTGGCTTGTAGTGGTGTTTTTTGAGGGCAAAAAGGACAGAGAGCGAGTTTATCGATTAGGTTGTCATGAGCTTTGGTGTCGGTTTCATTGTACTCGTCTAGATTGAGTTCACTGATATTGCAACAAAGTTTATCGATGTGCAACAGCTTGGCCATGTCACCAGGTTCAAGCCATAGTCCATGGCAGACGTTGCAGACATAGCAATCAACCTCTTCAATTTCGTGTTCTTCTAAAATGCCAACGCATTTAGGACAATTGAACATTATACTTTCCTGCTCCCATGGGAGGGGGCGACTTTAAGGATTTTCTTTCATTATCCAGATACTAGGATATCATTGATTGAAAGATTCTTCCATGCTGTACTGGGACGCAATAGGAAAACGGCGACCTGATCCAAAGGCCTTAGATGTTATCTTAAGTCCTGGAGGCATTTGACGGCGCTTGTATTCGTTGCGATTGACGGTTTGTAAAACCCAAAGAACAGTGCTGGGCTCGTAGCCCATGTTAACAATCTCTTGGTAAGATTTGTGTTGTGCTAAGTAGGCTTCTAAAATGGCGTCTAATACTGAGTAGGGGGGTAAGGAGTCTTCATCTTTTTGATTGGGTCGTAGCTCGGCCGATGGAGCTTTGGTGCTAATGTTTTGAGGAATAAATTCTTGGGAGCTGTTGATTTGCTCTGCGAGATCGTAGACCATGGTTTTGGGCACGTCCGAAATAACCGCTAAGCCACCACACATATCTCCATAAAGTGTGCAATACCCCACAGCGACTTCACTTTTGTTCCCTGTGGTTAAAAGCAAGTGCCCTTCCTTGTTCGAGAAAGCCATGAGAATATTACCTCGAATACGTGCTTGAATATTTTCTTCGGTGGTGTCTTTTGCTTGTCCGGGAAATGCGGTCTCAAAAATAGTTTCGTAATTTTGAACGATAGGGTCGATGGGAATGATTTTACATTTCATACCAAGATTCCGGGCCAATTCCAAAGAATGATCAATGCTGCCTTGGGAGGAGTAGCGAGAGGGCATTGCGATGCCCAAAACATTATTGCTCTCTAAGGCTTGGCAAGCTAAAGCCGCGACAACCGCAGAGTCGATGCCTCCAGAAAGCCCTAAAATGGCTTGACGCATTTTGCATTTGGCAAAATAATCTTTTATTCCTAAAACTAGCGCTTGCTCGATATCGGCGATAGGGGCGGGATACGTCCACTGGGTTTGCGCGTGTTGCTGGAGATCAAAACTGGCGATATCTTGATCGAACCCTTTGAGCTCGATCAAGAGTTGACCCTGAGCATTAACCGCAAAACTGTGACCATCAAAAATCAGTTCGTCATTGCCGCCAACTTGATTGACCAAAATGAAGGGGACTTTGTGAATTTTCACGTGCTGGGTGACCAGTTGATGACGAGTGCTGGGTTTGTTCACCTCAAAAGGAGATGCTGCCAAGTTGATCAAAAGTGTGGCACCTTGCTTGATTAAGCTATCCACTGGATCAAAAGCGTACAAGGGGTTTGGCCAAAAATGATCATTGTTCCATATGTCTTCGCAAATGGTGATGCCTAAGAGTTCTCCTTTGAATGTGAAGATATCTTGGTACACCGCACTGTCAAAATAACGAGCATCGTCAAAAACATCGTAGGTGGGCAAAAATTGTTTGTATTGTTCAAAAACACAGTTGCCTTGGTGAAATAGACGTGCCGCATTATAGAGGCCCCGCCCGATGTTTGTGGTGTAAGGCAGAGGTGTGCCTACTAAGAGGCCGTAGTGAGAATAGGTGAGTGAAAGTTGAGCCAATTCTTGCTGAGCGGAGTCGATTTGTTTACGAAACCAAGGTTTTTCCAGAAGGTCTTGGGCAGGATATCCAGTGAGTGCCATTTCGGGAAAGATGATTAGATCCGTATCTTGAGGAGCTTGAGACACCACCTGACGGATTTTGTTCAGGTTACCTTGGATATCCCCGATGGTGGGATTGATCTGGGCTAATGTGAATTTCATATAAGCATTCTAATATTTTATATCTAAATTAAACCGAATCTATTATAGGATAAAAGTTATGAAATTTCGACTTTTATTAGAAGTCTTCGTTGTTTGCTTATACTCTGGAGTCGTGCTCGCTTTAACTCCTCCTACACATCCTTCTCCGTGGGGTCATGCCGTTTGGAATGATTTTAAAAGTCGTGCAGTGGCTTTTATTGAGCCGTCGGTGGCAGAGTAAGATTTGTAGCGACAGGCGTAAATTAAGAATATATCGGGGCGACAGGATTTGAACCTGCGACACCACGACCCCCAGCCGTGCGCGCTACCAGACTGCGCTACGCCCCGATAAAAAACGTGCTTTGAACCCGAAAAGCAAGAAGACATTATAGCATAAGAAAGAATCTTGGTCTTTGTTAAATCTTATTGTTTAGTTGCCACTAGGGCGCCACCAAAGTGTGTAATTGGATTGAAGAGGTTTGTGCATCAAAAATCAGTCTGACCGCATGAATTTTTGCCAGTTTTTTTGGAAGTTATGTGGTGAACTTGCGTAGTTTGCCGTTGGTTGATCTTGAACACGGAGGGTTTTGCCTCCCAGAAGATCAAATAAATATTGCATTTCTTACTGGGAAGAAATTGAGACTGTGGTGGCGGAAAGGTTACCGCTAGGCGCGAGCGCTACGGAGTGTCGGTGTCATAAGGGATAAGATAGCTAGGATGTGTTGCCATTTCATAGGGTGTTCTTCTGGTGTTGTGCTTACATTTCTTTGGTTTGGGGTCGATGAAGCAGATCATGAATAGCTTGCTGAGGGCTTTTATTCTCCCAAAGGACTTGTTGCATTTCTTGAATAATCGGAACATCCACCAGATGTTTTTGAGCCAAGTCAAAAGCACTTTGGGTGGTTTTAACACCTTCGGCCACCATATGCATAGAGTCGATAATGTCTTGCAAGGATTCTCCGCGACCAATACGTTCACCCACATGACGGTTGCGGCTATGCTTACTAATGCAGGTTGTGATCAGGTCACCCATGCCCGAAAGACCAGCAAAGGTTTGGGGCTTAGCTCCCAAAACGTGTCCGAGCTTGCTGATTTCGGCGAGACCGCGCGTCATCACAGCCGCCTTGCTGTTATCGCCGAGACCGAGGCCATCAGCAATGCCAGTCGCCAGAGCAATCACGTTTTTAAGCGATCCGCCTATTTCGACGCCCACGATATCGGAATTGGTGTAGACGCGAAATGTTTCGGTGGTGAACAGTTGTTGGATATCTTGGCTTAAGGTCGGGTCCGTTGATGCCACGACAATGGCCGAGGGGATGCCTTGGGCCACTTCTTCGGCATGGGTTGGCCCCGAGAGACAGGCTACCTGGTGTTTACAACCGAGCTCTTCGCCAATCACTTGGCTCATTCGCAATAAGCTTGTTTGTTCGATGCCTTTAATTACACTCACCCAGGTTTTGGCACTATATTTATAAGGATGTAAGTGTTGCAAGAAAGTGCGAAGTACATGCGAAGGTATGGCTAAAATATGCATCGAACTTGTGGTGTATGCTTTTTGCAAATCTGTTGTAATTGCAATGGTTTCAGGTAAAGTGTATCCTTTGAGGAATCGTTCGTTTTCTCGTGTGCTGCTCAGGCGTTTAGCTTGTTCGGGATCGTTGTCCCAGAGACAAATCGAATGTCCTTTTTGAGTGAGCACCAGAGCCAGTGTTGTGCCCCAGCTTCCTGCACCCCAAACTGTGACTTGTTGTGACATGTTGCTGTTCTCCTTGCGTCCTTAATAGTACAATACAAAGCAAGAAAAAAGAAGGGCAAGGAAGGAATAGCTAATGAGATGGTTACATCGTTGTACGGCTTTATCTTTATGTATTTTTGGGTGTCTTACAGGCTTGCATGCCTCCTTGGATGAGTGGGCTCAGGGATTTGATCGTGCTCAGGCTTTATATCAAAATGAGAAATTTGAAAAATCGCTCAAATATGTGCAAAACCTTTATGTGTGGGCACAGAAAGAATTTGCGGCCAACGATGATGTTATGTTTAAGGGGGCGTACTTGCTGGCGCTTAATCTGCATCGCCAAAACCGTTTGAGCGAAGCTCAGCTCTTGTATCAAGATGTGTTGAACAGATCTTTAAAACGCTGGGGTGCTGCCCATAAACAAACGCAGCGTATTTTTGGGCAGTTAGCTTCAGTCTATTACTATCAAGGGCTGTTAGGACAAGTCATCGATGCATCGAAAGATTACATTGAGTTTCTTAAGAAAGAGTTGGGGAGTGGTCATCGGGATTTGTTACCTTACTTTAATGGCTTGGCCGAGGCGTATCGTAAAGAAAAGCTGTTTGATAAAGCGGTGCCTATTTTCGAACATGCCTACATGGTGGCCGAAAAAAACTTTCCTCCTGGTCATGAGCAGATGCGAAGCGCCCGCTTTAATTTGGCCTTGATTCACTTAGATATGGGGAATGTGGAAAAAGCCGAAGAGGAGTTTTATCTCTTGTTACAGGAAGCCGACGATCCGCGCACCAAATTGGGTATTTTTAATAACCTCGGCCATGCTTTTATGGAGCGAGGAGATTTCGAGGAAGCCTTAAGTTACTACCGTGAAGCTCTCAAATTGATTGTCGATGTTCCCTATATAGAAATGTCGGAAGAAGCCGTGATTTTTTATAATAACTTGGCCGAGCTAGAATTTTTGCGCGAGGACTATGTGGCAGCTGAGCGTTACTACGAAGTTTCGTTGCGCGTTGGTGCTAAAGTTTTTGGAGCACAATCGGTGAACGAAATTTATGTGACACAACAGCTAGGGCTTATTTTTGAAAAACAAGATCAAACAGATAAGGCCGAAGTCTATCTGTTGCGTGCGTTGAACAAAGCTCGTAAAATCATTGACGACACTAATCCCACCTTTCAAGACTTGCAGCAGGCGTTGCGCGACTTTTATTTGCGAACTGGTCAGGTTAAAAAACTAGAGTCCTTAACTTAAATCGAGCTTAGGTGGCTTTGCTGGAGAGACCTTTTGGGCGATTGGGGTCTGGTCGTTCATTTATCCTAGGAGAAATAGAGGGGCCAGAGAAAATGCTTTGCAGGTGATTATTAAAGCAATAAGTAAGGAAGCGAATAAAGGGAGAGTAATTAACTTGGATGTCTTCTTTTAATGGTGTGCTAAGCTTCTAGTGAACTCTAATATTGTATTTTTTGATGAATTTCTTACAAGGAAAACCTGTTTTCTTCGCCTAGGGTCAAGCGACGTAGATTGTCTTTGTGCTTGCGAACCACGATGGCGGCTATGATGGCACTAACAATAAAGACAATTTTGGGATAGTTCAAGAGATAAACCCAAAGAGGCAAGGTCATGGCTCCAAGAACCGATCCGACGGATATATAACGCGTGAGTGTGACGAGCACCACAAAAAGAAGGGCGCTGATGCCCATGGCCAAAGGTGCAAGAATGAGAAACACGCCTAGGCTAGTGGCAACGCCTTTACCTCCTTTGAGCTTGAGAAAAGGTGTCCAAATATGTCCCATAACGGCTATTCCTCCATAGAGTGTTTGTTGCACTAATAAGGGGATTTCGTTTTGTGTACATAATCGGCTGAGCAGAAGGACGGCGACAACT
This sequence comes from uncultured bacterium, assembly GCA_964565945.1. Taxonomy (GTDB): domain Bacteria; genus CAZMGY01. The sequence goes on along the minus strand of CAZMGY010000029.1, from coordinate 20,501 downwards.
CCTTTGAGGGCGTCAAAAAGTAAGACAAACAGACCCCATTTAGCTCCAAGGGTGCGATTCACATTGGTAGCGCCTACGTTGCCACTACCTTTAGTGCGGATATCAAACCGTCCCACCCAACGGCCAATCAAATAACTGGTTGGAATCGCTCCACACAAAAAACTAAAAATAGCTCCCAAAACGAATACTTGCATGTGCCAATTGTAGCATAGGGTCTGGTGTCATTTCTCCTTAAAAATTGTAAGAACTCTGGGAAGAGTATTTGAATATGTTATCATATATATGATGGCATTTGTTTTGCCTTATTCATTTGTGATTTTGGCGCCAAGTTGGGATCCTGTGTAGTTAGCTAGGAAGATTCCCACAGCTTTTTATTAGACGAAAAAGGTTATCAAGCTTTGCATGTTTTGATTCAAACATACAATCAAGCCGATCCGAAGAACAAAATGATAATAACTTTTGATCAATTGTTCTTGGTAGTTTCACTCAGCCCTGTGCATGAAAATTCACAGTATTGCGAAGATATTTTATTCACTTCGAAAACTGTTTCCACGGACTCATAAAGGAATATTCTTTTAGTTGGACTTTTTGTCTTGAAAGCGTAGGCGTATCGGAGCTCCAGTGAAACCAAATTGTTCGCGGATTTGATTTTCAATAAAACGCTTGTAGGCCAGGTCAATCAAGTCTTTGCTATTGATTGAAATTTGAAAAGTTGGTGGTGTGCGATCCACTTGAGCTATGTAGTAAAACTTAAGCAATTTGCCTCGTCGGCGTGGCGGAGGTGTTTGGCGAACAATTTTTTGCAAAAAGCGATTGAGAATACCAGTTGAGGTACGCTGTTTTTGTTCTTCGTCGATCAGGTGGACGAGGTCTAAAATTTTAGATACATTTTGGCCTTCAAGAGCCGATGTGAATAAGTAAGGTAAGTAGGTGTAGGGTTTGATACGATGCAGTTGATCTCTGACGAATTCTTTTTGGTGGACGCCCGAAAAGAGATCCCACTTATTGATTAGAATGGCAGCAGCTTTGCCAGCCTGGTCAATCATTTTAACAATTTTTAGATCTTGTGTGGTCAGCCCTTCTGCAGCATTGATCATAATGAGTGCCACATTGCAACGTTTAAGACTTTGTTCAGTGCGTTTAACGCTATAAAACTCGATGCTGTTGTTGACCTTGCGACGGTAGCGAAGTCCCGCGGTATCTATGAACACGTAGTGTTGACCTTCGCGTTTGATGTGAATATCAACGGAGTCGCGTGTTGTACTCGCTTGTTCGGAGACAATCAAACGTTCTTCGTTACTGATTTTATTGATCAACGATGATTTACCCACGTTGGGACGACCTAAAATGGCAATTTTATTCGCTTCGGGTTCATTTTCGAGTTTGCCTTTGGGACAAGCAGTTAAGAGTGTATTGACCAGAGAAGTAAGGCCTAAGTTTTGTTTGGCCGAAGTGGCGAAGACCTGTTCGAAGCCCAGTTCAAAAAAATCTGACATAGCCTCCTCGCCATTTGGAGAATCAACTTTATTAACCGCCACAGCGCAAGGTTTGTCGTATTCGCGTAGTATTTGAGCCACTTCGTGATCTATTGGGTGAAGCCCAGTTTGGCCATCGACCACAAAGATAACGCCTTGGCATTCTTCGAGGCCAGCATGGACTTGGGTGACAATGTCGCTTTGAAAATGATCTTGGTCGTTGAACGAAAGACCTCCCGTATCGATGAGACCAAAGGCGCGTTCGTAATTTTCGATAAAGGCATAAATGCGGTCGCGCGTGATGCCACTCACATTATCGACAATCGAAAGTTGTTGACCCAAAAGACGGTTGAACAACGACGATTTGCCCACATTGGGACGTCCGACAATAGCGATAAGGGGGGCTTTAGATTTACGGGACATCGATTTTCCTAAATATTATTTAACAATGTGAAATTGAGTTAAGGGCCAATAAACCAAAAAAACTTTTCCGTGCAGCATGTGCTTAGGGATGTACCCCCAGTAACGGCTGTCACTACTCTGTCCACTGTTATCTCCTAAAACAAAATAACTGTCGTCGGGAACTGTGAATGTTTGATTGTTGAGGCCGAGTCCTTGAAAATAACGCTGGTAAGCACCATGAGATGTGTCGTAGTAGATGTGGCTATTTTTCAGAAAAGGAATCATGTGGGAAATCATATTGTAATAATGAACATCGAAAGAGGGGTTGTCAAACTTTTGTCCATTGACAAAAACGGCGCCATCTTTGATTGTGATGCTGTCTCCAGGCAATCCGATCAGGCGTTTCACAAATTCTTTTTTAGGATCCGAAGGTGAGCGAAAAATCACGACTTCACCGCGTTTAGGTTCACGAAAGTGAAAGTTGAATTTGGTGGCTAACAGTCGATTGCCAATGTTAAGCGTTGAGACCATCGATTGCGAAGGGATTTTAAACGCTTGGATCACAAAGGTTTTGATTACCATTGCGCAGATGAAAGCAACCAAAATCGACTCGGCGGTTTCCACATGCTTGGATTGTTTCGAGAAAAATAAAACCACCAAAGATGCGATCAGCACAACACCAATAATAAAACAAAATGTAGAGGACATAAATAAGGCTCCTTTTTAATCGACCTTTAAAATAGCTAAGAAGGCTTCCTGAGGTATTTCGATGTTGGCCACTTGTTTCATCCGTTTTTTACCTTCTTTTTGTTTTTCCAAAAGTTTGCGTTTCCGCGTGATATCTCCACCATAACATTTGGCGGTTACATTTTTGCGAATGGCGCGAATTTGGGTTCGTGCAATAATTTTACCACCAATAGTCGCTTGGAGGACAATTTCAAAAAGTTGGCGAGGAATCAGTTCTTTGAGTTTTTCGATCAGTTTTCGACCTTTGTCGTCGGCTTTTTCACGACTGACAATGATCGATAAAGGATCAACGTTTTCACCATTGACCAAAATATGTAATTTGGCCAAGTTGCCACGACGGTAGTCACTAAACTCATAGTCAAATGAGGCATAACCACGACTAATTGATTTCAGTTTGTCATAAAAATCACTGACCACTTCGGCTAAGGGAAGTTCGTATTTAAGAATTACCCGCGTTTCGTCAAGATATTCGGTGCTAACATAGATGCCACGACGATCTTTGACCAACTGCATAATGCCTCCGACAAATTCGGAAGGAACAATGATGAGCGCTTTCACATAAGGCTCGGCAATATAGTCAAGTTCTCTCGCATCGGGCATTTCAGCTGGGCTATTGACAACTACCTCTTCGCTGGAGTTAAGGTAGGCACGGTAACGCACATTCGGCGTGGTGGTGATTACGTTAAGACCAAACTCGCGTTCGATGCGTTCTTGAATGATTTCCATGTGCAACAGACCGAGAAAGCCACAACGAAATCCAAAACCAATTGCTGCCGACGTTTCGGGCTCGTAAAAAATCGAAGCGTCGTTGAGTTTGAGTTTATCCAAGGCTTCGCGAAGTAGAGTGTAATCCGACGAGGCCACAGGATAAAGCCCAGAGTAGACCATTGGTTTGGCTTCAACATAACCTGGGAGTGCTTCTTGAGCGGGATGTTTTGCATGGGTAAGGGTATCGCCCACGCGTACATCGCCCACTTCTTTGATGTTTGCAATCACATAGCCCACTTCGCCACAGGCCAGTTGGTCTTGAGGGTAATATTGAGGTGTGAAAACGCCGAGCTCAAGTACTTCGTATTCACGTTGTTTACCCATCATTAGAATTTTGGAACCTTTTTTAAGCACGCCCTCAATCACACGTATAAAAATAATCACCCCACGGTAGGTGTCGTAGACCGAGTCAAAAATGAGCGCTTGCAGAGGCAGTTGACGATTTCCTTTGGGAGGAGAAATGTTTTCGACGATATGTTTAAGAATCTCGTTGATACCGATACCCGACTTAGCACTGCTGAGAACGGCATCATCGGCTGGAATGGCCAAGACATTTTCCAGTTCTTTTTTAACCCCTTCGGGATTAGCGCTGGGCAAATCAATTTTGTTGATTACTGGAATTAACTTTAAGTTTTGTTGGGTGGCTAAGTAAACATTGGCCACGGTTTGGGCTTCAACCCCTTGAGCGGCATCCACAACTAGCAACGCTCCGTCGCAAGAGGATAGACTGCGCGATACTTCATAGGAAAAATCGACATGACCCGGTGTATCGATCATGTTGAGCTGATAGGTTTCTCCATCGGTATGCTGATACAAAAGGCGAACGGCACGGGCTTTGATGGTGATGCCCTTTTCGCGTTCAAGGTCCATATCGTCCAAAAGTTGGTCTTGCATCTCTCGTTTGGACACCAATTGGGTAGCCTCCATCAAGCGATCAGCAATGGTCGATTTGCCGTGATCGATATGGGCAATAATGCAAAAATTACGAATATGTGACTGTTCCATGATTTATCCTATGTTAAAGCCATTATTCTAACATAGATATCCACGAAGCGTTACTCTTTGTTGTGGGGATGGTTTTGGGGCTGTGAGTCGTTTGCTTTTTGCTGATTGGTTGTGAAGTGATTTTTGTTGGGTGCACCTTATGCAAGAGCTTACCTATCAAGCGTATGCGACGGACGCAGATGAGAGACATTAGTGCTAGGGGGTATCCTGCTGGAAGGGTGTAAGGCCCGCCTCCATAATTTGATCAAGCTTGACGGTGCCGTGAGTTTTGTAATCAAAAAAGAGAGCTTGCTTGAAAAATGGTATCTCTTGTAGAAAACACGGCATCCATGATAGGATGATTTGTTTGGAAATTGAGGTTAAATGAGGAGGTTCGTGCGTGGCTTATTCGGATTATTCAGGTACGTTTTTATCCTTCGAAGGTATTGATGGCGCTGGAAAAAGCACCCAAATTCAATTGCTCGTCGCCTATTTAGAAGAGCAAGGTTACGATGTTGTTTCCACGCGAGAGCCTGGAGGAACCCCTTTGGGTGAACAGATTCGTGCGCTTTTGCTCGATAAAACATATCATCAAATGCACGTTTACACCGAATTATTACTAGTGGTTGCGGCCCGCGTGCAGCATGTTTATGAAGTTATTTTACCTGCTTTGCAGCGTGGGGCTATTGTGATTAGCGATCGTTTTTCCGATGCAACGCGTGCTTACCAAGGCTATGCTGGGAAGCTGAAGTTAAGCCTTATTGAGGATCTTATGAAGGTTGGCGGGTGCACCTTAGAGCCTGATCGGACCTTTGTTTTGGATATTACTGTGGAGAAAAGCGAACAACGTCGTCGCAACGAACGCGATCGTTTTGAGAATAAGGGAGAGAGTTACTTGGATCAAGTACGACAAGGTTATATTGATCTTGTGAACAACAACCCGGACCGCATGCGTTTGATTGTGGCTGATGCTGATCCTCAATCGATTTTTGCTCAAGTCAAGGAATGTGTTCATGAAGTCTTTTGTTACTTGGGTTAAGGATTATCCGACACTCAAAGTTTTGGCCAATGATATCGAGATGCAAAGACTCGCGCATGCCTATTTAATTCTTGGCGATGGCGAAGATGTTTGGTTGTGTGTGCGTTCGTTGGCTCAATCATTGCAATGTCCCGAACAACCTGGAGAAGGGTGCGGAGAGTGTGTGGTCTGTACTCAAATTGAGAACGACTGTTTTGTCGATTTGCGCCGCGTTCAACCTTCGGGGAAAGCTAAGTTTATTAAGATCGAAGATATTGCGGATTTGCAAGACTTGATCCAAACAAAACCTATGGTGAGTGATCAACGCCTTTGTTTTGTCCAAGATGTGCAATGCTTTGATAAAGAAGCTGCCAATGCGTTTCTTAAAATATTGGAGGAGCCTCCGCGCGGAACTCTTTGGATTCTTTCGACCACCAATGTTTACGAAGTTTTGGAGACGCTGGTTTCTCGTTGCCGTCGCGTGCTTTTGAATACGGTTTCGGTTGAACGGTTTGTTTACAAAGATTTGGAGGCGAGTGAAGAGATTCGCGAAGCTTTACTACAAATTTTGGGTGAGCCGCAACGGGAGGCTTTGTCTGTGGTGACCGACCGGATCAACGATTATGTGCACAAAGCGAAAAATCAAAGTAGAGGTAATAAGGAGTATTTGGAATATATCCTCGGTCTTGTCAGTTTAGTTTTGCGTGATAGTGCAGTTTTGCAAGTTTGTCAGGATTCGACTCCCAAGTTGATGTGGCCCGAGGCTCAGCAAGCGTCTGGGCATATGGCGCATTATATGGATGAGCATGTGCGGGAAGCTTTGTGGGAGCGCTTGGTGGAACTGCGTAGTCATATTCATTACAACATGAACCTTAAATTGAGCTTAAGTCATTTATTGAGTCCTTTAACAGAGGTGGCGGCATGATTAAACTAGTGACCGTTCGACTAGGTTTGGCGGGCAAGTTAGTGGATTGCGATGCTGGCTTATTGAATGTGTCGTTGGGTGATGTGTGCATTGTTGGGGAGGATCGTGGGCAACATTATGCCGAGGTGGTTGATCGTCCTCAGATCAAAGAATCTGCCTGCGGGTTGTCGCCTTATCCTAAAATCCTTCGCTTGGTCACTGATGAAGATAAGGCGCATATTCAGCGTAATCGTGATAAAATTGCCGAAAAAAAAGAGTTGAGTTATCAGAAAATTAAAAAAAGTGGCCTTAAGATGAGAGTAGTTGATATGGAATATGTGTTTGATCGTTCCAAGATCGTTTGTTATTTCACCGCGGAAGGCCGTGTAGATTTTCGTCGTTTAGTGGTTGAATTAGCGCGTTTTTTTTGCTTAAGGATTGAATTGCGTCAGATAGGTGTGCGTGATCATGCACGGTTGATTGGCGGATTAGGAGGATGTGGACGCAAACTGTGCTGTTCCTCTCATTTGAGAATCTTTCATAAAGTGTCTATGCAGATGGCGAAAGAGCAGGATTTAGCAGTGGTTCCGTCTAAGGTCTCAGGGGTTTGTGGACGTCTGATGTGTTGTTTGGCGTATGAGTATGATCAATACAAAAATTTGCAAAAAAATATGTATGCAAAAGGGACTGTTTTGGAGTTAAAACAAGGGAAAGCCAGTGTTGTGGAGGCACAGGTACTCAAGCAAAAACTAAAGGTCGAATTATGGGATAGTGGCGAAGAAGCTGTCTGTGATTTGACCGATATTAAACGCGTGATTGAAACACCTAAGAGGAAGAAAAAGGTGCAAAAGGAATGCTATGCAAAAATCTAACTTTTATGTAACGACACCCATCTATTATGTTAATGGAGTTCCCCATATTGGACATGCTTACACAACGATTGCGGCCGATGTTTTGACTCGTTATTATCGCAAGCAAGGTCGAGATGTTTTTTTTGCCACAGGAACGGATGAGCATGGTCAAAAAATTGCCAAGACGGCCGAGGAAAAAGGTATTACTCCTCAAGAGTTAACCGATGATATTTCCCAAACTTTCGTGAAGCTTTGGGAAACCTTAGGCATTGATTACAGTGCATTTATTCGGACAACCGACCCAGTACATGGGGCTAAAGTGCAAGAGTTTTTGCAAAAACTTTATGATCAAGGGGACATTTATGGGGGAGAGTACGAAGGATGGTATTGTGTGCCTTGTGAGAGTTTTTTTCCTGAAGGTCAACTAAAAGAAGGTAACTGTCCCGATTGTGGTCGTGCTGTTGAAAAGTTGAAGGAAACCAGTTACTTTTTTCGCTTGTCCAAATATCAAAAATGGCTGATAGGGTGTATTCAAGACAACAACTTAGTTGTGCCTCAAACACGACAGAATGAAGTGTTGGGTTCTTTGAAAGAACCTCTTGAGGATTTATGTATTTCGCGACCCAAAGAACGCTTGTCCTGGGGGATTGCGTTACCTTTTGATCCAGATCACGTCACTTATGTTTGGTTTGATGCCTTGATTAACTATGTGAGTGTTTTATGTCGCGAGAATAAAAAGGATGTTTTTTGGCCGTGCGATGTTCATTTGATCGGGAAAGATATTTTAAGACCTCATGCCGTTTTTTGGCCGATTATGTTGCATGCTTTGGGTCTTGAGTTACCTAAGAAAATTGTGGTCCACGGTTGGTGGACGGTCAAAGGTGAAAAAATGTCGAAATCGAAAGGTAATGTGTTGGATCCGTACCATGTGGTGGATATCTATGGTCTAGATGCGTTTCGCTATTTTCTTTTGCGTGAAGTTCCTTTTGGATCCGATGGTACTTTTTCGGAGGAGCAATTGATTCAACGCATTAATAGCGAGCTTAGCAATGATTTTGGTAATTTTGTTTCACGAAGCTTGGGTATGTTGAGCAAATATTGCGATGGATGTTTGCCAGCCTATGTTAATCAAAAAACAGAACTGGAACAAGAAATTGACGTGCTTTATGATCGGGTAGTGCAAGATGTTGCACAAGCGATGGACGATGTGAAGTTTTCTATCGCACTTGAATCGATTATGGAGTACATGCGTCGCATGAATCGCTATGTGGAGGAAGTAGCTCCTTGGGCTTTGTCGAAAGACGAAGCCCAGAAAAGTCGCTTGGAGGATGTGATGTCGTATTTGATTCAGGTCATTGTGCGTATGAGTGCTTTGATGGAGCCCTTTGTGCCACAAGCAGTGGCTAAGATCGAGCAACATTTGGGGTTAACAGAGGAAGAAAGACGACAAGGTTGTCTTGAAGAAGGAAAACAGTTGGACAAAATTCAAGCCCTATTTCCAAGGATAGAAACATGATTGATACTCATTGCCATATTAATTTTGAAATGTATGATCAAGATAGGGATCATTTGTTAAAAAGAGCTTTTCAAGCAGGAGTTGAAAAGATTTTAATTCCTGGAACAACTTTGGAAACCTGCACCAGTGCGATTGCAATGGCTGAAAAGTATGATTACATTTATGCTGCCGTGGGGATTCATCCCACCGATGTTTTTGACGTGACCGAAGAAACCTATGCAGCACTGGATCGGCTTTTAGATCATCCCAAGGTGAAGGCCTTGGGTGAAGTGGGTATGGATCTGTATCACGATGATTCGCTTAAAAAAAAACAGCATGAGTGCATGCATTCTTTTGTTGAAATGGCGAAAGTGAAAGATAAACCCCTTATTATCCACAACCGTGACTCCGAAGAAGAAATGGAGGCTTTTTTGAAGTCGGTGAATTTAAGAGATCCTGCAGGTGTATTTCATTGTTTTGTAGGAGATAAAGAATTTGCACGTGTTGTGTTGGATCACGAGTTTTACATTTCTTTCACTGGGATTGTGACTTTTAAAAATGCCAAAACTTTGCAAGAAGTGGCGCGTTATGTGCCGTTAAATCGGATGGTTTTAGAGACCGATTCTCCTTTTTTAACTCCGCATCCCTTTCGTGGAGGGCGAAATGAGCCTGCTTACACACGTCTTGTTGCTGAAAAAATTGCTGAGCTTAAGGGAATAGACTTTGCGGAAGTGGATGAGGTGACCACCCATAATGCACAGACTCTTTTCGACTTTTAGGGAACGTTTTTTTTCTTTAATTGAGCGAAAAGAAAAGGAAAATCTTTACATTTGACAGGCTTCTTTGCATAATGCTGTGTGCTAATTAAATTTTAGTATATATAGTATCTATTCTGGAGGCTTTATCAAAATGAAAAAAATATTATCTTTGGTGTGTGTGTTGTTAATGATGGTGGGGTGTGGAACACGTAAACATGATGAAAATGTGACACCTATCCGTGTCGGTCTCTGGGGAACCCCTGAAGAAGTCAAAATTGTCGAAAACATTCTCGAAGAATGGCAAGAAGATCATCTCAATATTAAAGTTCGGATTGAGCACTCCAATTATGGTGGTTACATGAGCAAAGTGCTCACCCAAGTGGCTGGTGGAGCTGCCCCCGATATTATTTGTACGGAAGTAGACATGTTCGTGAACTATGTGAAAAAAGGGGTGTTTGAACCTTTGAACACCTATGCTCAAGGTGATCCAGACTTTAACTTGGATGACTTCTTTCCTGAAGGGGTTGATCGTTTCACTGTGAATGATAACTTGTATGTGATTCCTCGTGATACGGCTCCTTTTGCGTGTGTCTATTACAACAAAGATTTGTTTGATGAAGCAGGCTTGCCTTATCCGACCGATGATTGGACTTGGGACGATATGTTGGAAATGGCGAAAAAGCTTACCCAAGTTGGTCCTGATGGCCGAATTGAACAATATGGTTTTTATGCTTGGGCTTGGCAAAACTTTATTTTTAGCAATGGAGGTCAAATCGTTGATGATGTGAAAAACCCCAAACGCCTTATGCTTGGCAAGCAAAGTGCTTTGGAAGGTTTACAGTTTTATGTTGATTTGATTCATAAGCACAAAGTGATGCCTGCTCCTACGGCGGTGACAAACTTAGGTATGGGTATTCAGTCGATGTTTGCGGCAGGCAAATTGGCCATGTTTGCTTCGGGTATTTGGGAAACACCTAGCTTACGCAATAAAACAGCTGCGATGCAAGGTAAAGGGAAAAATTTTCGTTGGGATGTGGTCATGTTTCCTCAGAGCAAACCTGGTGTGAGAGGTTTTGGAACTGGTGGATCTGGTTACGGTATTTTGAAAGCCTCACGTCATAAAAAAGAAGCTTGGGAAGTGGTCAAAGCTCTCTGTAATGATCGAGGCCAGATTTTATTAGGAACGTCAGGTTTAGCTCAGCCTGCGAATCGTCGCATTGCTCAAAGCGATGCCTGGGCCACTAATAAAAAGTTGCCTTTGAACAAAGGTATGCTGAATGAAGCAGTTTCTTATGTGACTTATAATCCTTTTCATAGCCGTTGGGCTGAAATTCAACAGCAATACATTATTCCTAAGTTAGAGCGAGCCTTTAATGGAAAGCAAACGGTGAAAGATGCTGTGATTTCCTTTTTGTCAGTTGTGAATAAAATTCTCGAAGAAGGATAGGTATTCTATGCCTTGGGGCGTTGGGTTGTTGGGGGTTGTGTGTTGGATAGTTTCGGCGCTTTATGCCGAAGACGATCTGCCAGCTTTATACCTCGATAACCTGGCTTTGGGCGACCATTATTTTCAAACCGAAGAGTATTTTTATGCCTTTGAGCGCTATCGTGAAGCCACTAAGTATAGCAATGAGCAGGCAGAGATTCATTATCGCTTGGGGCGTATTTATGGTCTGTTAGAACCCCGACAGTCCTTGTGTGAAAAAGAGTATAGTGTGGCGATGACCTTGCTTTTGTGCAAGTTTGCAGGTGTCGACCAAGTCAATCTCGATAATTTTCGTCGAATCCTCGATATTCCGATTGACCCTTACGAAAAGAAAAATCCAACCTGGGTGAATCCTGTGCTGTTTCTTAAACGGGACATTGATCGCGATGGGCAAGAGGAATGCTTTGTTTTGATGCAGCGGGGCAAATACTCCTATGCTCTCTTTGTGATCGATTTCTTTGATTATGTGCCACGGGTGAGCCACTTGGTCACCTTTTTTGAAGGAGCTTCGGGACGAGCGGATGTTAAGTTCAAGGATTTAAACCGTGATGGGCGTGAAGAGGTGATTGTGAGTAGCGAGATGAAAGATTTTACTAATCTTTTTATTTTTACTAAAACCAGAGGAGATTGTTATCAAGAGGTGTTGAATCTGTCGGGTTTGTTTTTGGGTACCTATGTGTTTGTCGATGCGGTTGGCGATAAGCTTAAAGAAGTTGAAATTCACGAAAAGGTGCGCAAAGGAATTGTCTTTGTACCCGAAGAAGGACCTTATATCACTAAAAAATCGATTTACAAATGGCAGGATGGGCGTTACGAGTTGTTTCATACCGAAGTACTGTACGACGAAGGTTACACCTTGAATCAGTTTTTTGAGGCCTTGCTTTTGAATAACGATTTTGCACGAGCCTACCGGCATATTCATCCCGAAAATTTTTTACGTCATTTAGGTCCTTACAATGATGTAAAAGCGCTGGAAAACTATTTAAGGCATCCTGACTTTGAACAATTTTTGGCTGAAAATGGTCATGCCGATCGTATTTTGAAACATATGAAGCTCAGAAAAGATCCTCGTTACGATGCTTTTGCTGGTTGGGAAGAGGGGGGGGGGGGAGCTGCGGACTCCTTCAATCCGTGACGATGAGTTAAGGTACAAATTGATCTTGCCCGAGGAGTCTTATTCTCTTATTCTACGTAACCGTGGTCGCTGGAAGATTGAGCACTTCACCAAAGACGACTTTTCCACTGGTGGATGGGCACTTTAATTTGAAAGCTCATGAACGACGAGCCTGATTGACGTCTTGAGGCTTCGTCTATATAATATCTAGATTGTCTTATTTTTAGCAGATATTAAGATTTCTTAAACAGAAAGCAGGGCCTTTTATGTGTGGAATTTTTGGGATACAAGGAAGCTCCTCTGCAGCGAAGTATACGTTTTTAGGCTTATATGCTCTGCAACACCGTGGAGAAGAGAGTGCAGGGATTGCTTCGTTTGATGGCGAGCGAGGTCAAGTGATTAAAAACGAGGGTTTAGTCGAGGACGTTTTCAAAGATTTTGATATGGAGCAGTTGCAAGGCAAAGTTGCGTTGGGTCATGTGCGCTATTCGACCACAGGTTCCAATAATCATGTGAATGTGCAACCTTTTATGGTGAATCATCAAGGCACGGCTCTTGCTGTGGCGCATAATGGGAATTTGACCAATACCCGCCAACTGAGTCGAGAGCTAGAGGCTGCGGGATCGATTTTTCAAACCAGCATGGATTCGGAAATTTTAATTCATCTTTTAGCCAAGTCTCCCGAAGCCGATTTGAAAAAAAAATTTATCAATGCTTTGCAAAAAGCCGAAGGTGCTTATTCGGCCTTGTTCCTGGTGAACGATATTTTGGTTGGCGTGCGTGATTCTTATGGGGTTAGACCCTTGTCCTTGGGAAAAATGAATGGGGCGTATTTTTTATCTAGCGAAACCTGTGCGTTTGATTTGGTGGGGGTTGAATATGTGCGTGATATCGAACGAGGGGAAATTGTTTTTATCTATCCCGATGGCACGATAGATTCGATTAAAATGCCCAAAAAGCCCCAAGCGCGCTGTATTTTTGAGCAGGTTTATTTTGCGCGACCCGACAGTGTGGTGTTTGGTCAGAGTATTTCGAAACAACGAAAACGTCTAGGTCACCAGCTGGCTAAAGAATCACCCGCGGAGGCTGATATGATTTTGGCAGTGCCAGACTCGGGCAACTTTGCGGCGATGGGATATGCTGAAGAATCTGGTATTCCGTTCGAAATGGGTATTGTGAGGAATCATTACATTGGCCGTACGTTTATGCAATCGTCTCAATTTATGCGGGACTTTCGTGTGAAAATTAAGTTGAATCCCATCAAAGATTTGGTGGAAGGCAAGTGTATTGTTTTGGTTGATGATTCGATTGTGCGTGGTACGACCAGTCAGCTGCGTGTGCAAACGTTACGTGATTGTGGTGTGAAAGAAATTCATATGCGAGTCAGTTGCCCTCCAGTGATTCATCCATGTTTTTATGGTATGGATTTTCCTTCACGGGAAGAGTTGATTGGGGCGCAAAAGTCGGTCGAAGATATTGCCAAACATATTGGGGTGGATTCTCTTGAGTATTTGAGTTTATCTGGAATGAAGAACGCTCTTAATGGTGGGGAAACACAGTTTTGTGATGCGTGCTTTTCGGGAACATATCCGATTGAGAAACAAGATGTAAGCAATAAATATGTGATGGAGAATGGAATAGGCTCATGAAAGGTGTTATTCTTGCTGGAGGTTTGGGGACAAGGTTGTTGCCTTTAACCACAGTGACCAATAAACATTTATTGCCCGTGTACGATAAACCGATGATTTATTACCCCTTGGAGCTGTTAGTTCAGGCGGGAATCAAAAATATTATGATTGTGACTGGGGGCAACAATGCTGGTGAATTTTTGCGTCTATTGGGCAATGGTAAAAAATTTGGCCTTAAGCAATTGCATTATGCCTACCAAGAAGGCGAAGGGGGCATTGCCGAAGCTTTGAGTTTAACCGAATATTTTGTGGATGGTGATCCTGTGGCGGTAATTTTGGGAGACAACCTTTTTGAGCAGAGTACTGTTCCTATGGTCGATGCTTTTAAAAAACAAAAGCGAGGTTGTCGCATTGTTCTTAAAGAGGTTCCAGATCCTCAGCGTTTTGGTGTGCCCGAAATTGATGGGGACAAAATTATCGCAATCGAAGAAAAACCTGAGTATCCCAAAAGTCAATATGCGGTGACGGGACTTTATATGTATGACGCCAAGGTGTTTGATATTGTGAAAACTCTTAAGCCTTCAAATCGAGGAGAGTTAGAAATCACCGATGTGAATAACCATTACATTCAAAAAGGTGAAATGTTTTTTGATGTTATTGATGGCTGGTGGAGTGATGCGGGAACGATTGAAGCTTTGTATCGAACTAACGGTTTGGTGGCCCAGTTAAGACAAAGGGAGATGGTATGAAACATGTTTTAGTGACTGGAGGAGCGGGCTTTATTGGATCTTGCTTTGCTCGCTTAGTGGCTAACGAATATCCTGAATGGAACTGTGTTGTTTTGGATAAATTGACTTATGCTGGGCGTGAGGAAAATTTAGAGTCTGTGGCCGACAAGCTAACTTTTGTCCAAGGGGATATTGCTGATAGATCTTTGTTAGATCAATTGTTTGCGCAATATCCTTTTGATACGGTGATTAATTTTGCCGCTGAAACCCATGTGGATCGTTCGATTGGGAATCCCGAAGACTTTATTGTGACTGATATTTTGGGGACCTATCATCTATTGGAGGCCTGCAAAGATAATGAGGTGGGTCAATTTATCCAAATCAGCACCGATGAAGTCTATGGAGAAGTTTTGCAAGGGGCTTCTGTGGAAACAGATTCTCTTATGCCACGCAACCCTTATTCGGCAAGTAAAGCTGGGGCTGATCGCTTGGCCTTTTCTTATTTTGCCACCTACGATGTCCCCGTGATTATCACACGTTGTTCAAACAACTATGGTCCGTATCAGTATCCCGAAAAGCTGATTCCTCTTTTTATTACCAACTTACTTGAGGGAGAGGATGTGCCCTTGTATGGAGATGGACTTAATGTGCGTGATTGGATCTATGTAGACGATCATGCCCAGGCCATTCTTTTTTTGATGGAGCATGGTCAGGCTGGTGAGATCTACAATATTGGTGTGAGCGAAGAGTACACCAACAAAGAGATTACAGATTTAATTTTGAAAGAGCTCAACTTGGGCGAAGAACGTATCCGTTATGTCCAAGATCGTCAAGGGCATGATCGTCGCTACGCTCTTAAGAGTGATAAAATCCGAGCTTTGGGCTGGGAGCATCGTTACACGTTCGAAGAGATGATGCCACAGACAGTTCGGTGGTACTGTGAGAATCGTGCTTGGTGGGAGCCTATCAAATCAGGGGAGTTTAGAACCTATTACGAACAAATGTATTTGAGCAAATGAGTTCTTTGAAGACAAAAGTTGTCATCACTGGTGCGGGCGGAATGCTTGGCCAAGAGTTATGTCAGGCCTGGTCGGATGACTACGAAGTTGTTGCCTGTGATCGAAGCCAGTTGGATGTGACCGATGCGGGGCAAGTCATGAAAGTGCTACAGGAAGTTGCGCCCGATGTGATTGTCCATGCCGCGGCTTACACCAAAGTGGACTTGGCTGAACAAGAGCACGATCTTTGTTATCGGGTTAATGTGGGGGGGACACGCCATGTGGCCGAGGCGACACGGAAGATAGGTGCTAAAATGTGTTACATCAGCACGGACTATGTTTTTGATGGTTGCGCGCAGAGCCCCTATGCGGAAGATTCTCCGACTGGTCCCTTGAATGTTTATGGTCAAACAAAATATAAAGGTGAATTAGAGGTTCAAGAGCTATTAGACAATTATGTGATTGTGAGAGTGTCTTGGCTATGTGGCATTTATGGGCCTAATTTTGTTAAAGCGATTTTGGCCAAAGCGCAAGCAGGGGAGAGTCTGACGGTTGTCAATGATCAACAAGGAGTGCCAACTTTTACCAGAGATGTTGCGGTGGGGCTTAAGAACTTACTGGACAAGGGGTCTAGAGGCCTTTATCATATGACTTCGCAAGGTGAATGCAGTTGGTTTCAGTTTGTTCAAAATATTTTAAAGCAAGAAAATCTTAAGGTGGAGCTTAATCAGGCTAAAACAGTGCTGGGAGCTCGGTCAGCCCAACGTCCCATGTATTCGGTGATGAGTATAAATAAGCTTAAAGCCGAGTTGGGTACAGAGGCAATGCCTCATTGGCAAAACAGTTTAGAACATATGTTGAAACACTTAAGGAGTTAAGTACGATGAAAGTATTGATTACAGGAGTTACGGGTTTTGTCGGAAGTCATATGGCCGACTTTCTTTTAGACAAAGGAGATATTGAAATTTATGGGATCGTTCGTTGGCGGTCTCGTCGAGAAAATATTGACCATATTAAAGACAAGATCACTTTGTTTGAATGTAATTTGAATGATGCCTCTTCGATAAGGGATGTTGTGAGTAAAGTAAAGCCTGAGCGAATTTTTCACTTGGCCGCACAAAGCTTTGTTCCTAGCTCTTGGAATGCGCCTGTCGCAACATTTGATTCAAACTTGATTGGTAATGTTCAGTTATTTGAAGCGGTAAGAAGTGCCGATATTGATCCTTTGATTCAAATTGCTTGCTCGAGTGAAGAGTATGGAATGGTTTATCCTGACGAAGTTCCTATTAAAGAAGAGAACCCTTTGCGTCCTTTGAGCCCCTATGCCGTTAGTAAAGTTGGACAGGACTTTTTAGCTTATCAGTATTACATGAGCTATGGTGTTAAATCAGTTAGAACTCGTGCTTTTAACCATACGGGACCTCGTCGTGGTGATGTCTTTGTTTGTTCTGATTTTGCTAAGCAAGTTGCATCGATCGAGTTAGGTCTTAAAGAACCCATTATTTTTGTTGGTAACTTAACGGCTAAACGCGATTTTACCGATGTACGCGATATGGTGAACGCGTATTGGTTGGCTTTGGAGAAAGGTGAACTTGGCGAAGTTTATAACATTGCTTCGGGAACCACTTGGGAGATTCAAAAAGTTCTTGATATGCTTCTCGAAATGAGTGACGCTGATATTAAAGTTCAAGTTGATGAAAGTCGCTTGCGTCCATCGGATGTACCAATTCTTTTGGGTGATCATAGTAAGTTTTCTAAGCAAACAGGCTGGCAGCCAAAAATCCCCTTTGAGACAACTCTTAAGGATATTTTGGAATATTGGCGTAAAAAGTTACGTACTGAAATAACGGCTGATTAACCTGCCTAAGTGAGCAGTAAGGTATTGTTTTTATGAATATAGTGATGGTTGCTTCGGAGTGTTATCCTTATGCTAAAACAGGTGGCATGGCCGATGTTGTTTCGGATTTAAGTCGTGTATTGCAATTAATGGGGCATAACGTTTCGATCGTTATGCCCTTTTATTCTGTAACCGAAACTTATCTTAAACAAAAAGGAATAACTCGCAAAACCTTGGAGAAGGACTTATCTATTGCGATGGATCAGTCTGCGATTAAAGGGAAGGTTGTTTCTTGGGATAATGAGCATGGTTGCTCGTTTTTTGCTATTCAGCAAGATGGATATTATTTTCGAGAAGGGCTTTATGGTGATGCGCATGGTGACTATCGCGATAATGCTCAGCGTTTTTCTTTTTTTAGTCATGCCGTTGTTGCTTTAATTGAGAAAGGTTGGGTGTCTTGTGATGTGCTTCATTGCCATGATTGGCAGTCAGCTTTGGTTCCTTTGTTGATGCGGTGTCGCCAGAAAAAAGAAAAGGTATATCCGCGAACGTTGTTGACCATTCATAACTTGGCTTATCAAGGTGTTTTTGTTAAGGAAGACCTGCGCTGGGTGGGTAGCAATGAATTGATGAAAACGTTGTTGACTTTTTACAATAAAATTAATTTTTTAAAAGCGGGTTTGTTGGCTGCGGATGGATTGAATACGGTGAGTCCACAATATGTTAAAGAAATCCAGGAGGAGTCTTTTGGACACGGACTTCATGCTGTGATGCAGCACCGTTCTCAAAATTTATGGGGTATTTTGAATGGCATTGCAATGGATGTTTGGAGCACGCAACAAGACTCTGGGATTTTTACAAATTTCGACACGTCTTCTTTGGAGCACAAACAGGATAATAAAAGTTTTCTCTTGGATAAGGCGGGTATTAAAGACGATGGGCAACTCCTTTTAGGGATGGTGTCTCGTTTGGTGACACACAAAGGTTTGGATATTTTAACCGAGGCCATGCGTAACCTTATGGACTTGCCAGTTAGTTTTATTGTGTTAGGGACGGGTGAGTCGAAGTGGCATCACGCTTTGTCTTTGATGGATCGAAGGTACGATCATTTTAAGGCGTTTTTAACCTATCATGATCGTTTGGCACATGAGATGTATGCGGGCATTGATGGTTTTGTGATGCCATCGTCTTTTGAGCCTTGTGGTTTGACCCAGATGATGGCTATGCGTTACGGTGCGATTCCTTTGGTGAATGGTACTGGAGGCTTGATCAATACGGTTTCTGCTTGGCAAGATGAGGGACCATTGGGCAAGGGCTGTGTGATGGATGCGTATTCGTCCGAAGCGCTTGTTCAACAAGTTAAAGTGATGGTAGATTTGTATCAAGATCGCTCTACGTGGCAGTCCCTAATGATTCATAATATGCAATGTGATTTTTCATGGCAATCGTCGGCACAAAAATATTTGGTGCTTTATCGTTACCTTGTTACAATGGACTAGAATTTTGTGAGAGAAGGTTTTAATTGAGGCAGTTATGTATGAGGGTCGGACGACTCTTTCTTTTGTATTTATGTTTAGGGTTGGTGGCAACGGTACAGGCAGCCGTAGATGATGAAGCCTTGGCGCAGTTATTGGTTCGTAAAGGGGTACTATCTCCACATGAATTAAGAACCATGCAGAGAGATGCATCTTTTCAGCGCTCTGCACACCCTTATCAAAAAAATGTTCCCCAAGCACCACAAACCTCGTTGCCTTCATGGGTGTCTAAAATGAAGTGGTCTGGAGATGTTCGTATGCGTTACGAAAGTCTGAAGCGATCAACCGTTCCTACCACAACGCCTGATCGGCACCGTTTTAAAATTCGTAGCCGTTTTGGATTCACCGCTAAGGTGAATGATAATATTGAAGCGGGTGTGCGAATGGTGACTGGTGCTGATGGAAACCCGACCTCGACCGATGAGACTTTGTCCGATGCATTTGATCACAAAGACTTGGGAATTGATCGTGCTTACATTAAATACCTTCCTAGTGATGCGGCGACTTTTATGTTCGGTAAGTTTGCCAATCCGTTTTTTTCGACGGATCTAGTTTTTGATAGTGATCTGGCTTTTGATGGATTTGCTCAGGTTTTCACTTATCAAACGGAATACGCTGACTATTATATTGTGACTGGACAGTTTCCTGTCGACGAGAATAGCGATGATAATAATGATCCGTGGCTGTTTGCTGGTCAGGTGGGTGCAGTGTTTGATCCGTTTTCGGATGTGGAAATAGAAGTTGGCTTTGCCAATTATCGTTACACCGATATGTTGAATCGATTACCATTAGGAATCGCATTTGGTAGTACTAGTCGCTTTGGAGCGAGTTTGTCGGACGAGTTTCGTTATTTACATGCTTACAACCTTTACAATTTAACAAGCCAGGTCAACTTTTTTATGAATAATGTGCCTATGTGCTTTGTTGGTGATTATGTGAAAAATACCGACACGGTTGATCCCGAAACTGGCAAGTATGACACTGGATATCAATTGGGCGTGCATGTTGGGAAAGCCAAGGCTCCCAAGACACTAGAGGCCTTTTTGTATTATCGCAAGCTAGAAGCCAATGCGACTTTGGATGTGTTTACCGATTCTGACTTTGGTGGGGGTGGTACCAATCACAAAGGATTCAAAACGGGTTTGAAATATCAGTTGATGGAAAATACAAAATTAGCTCTTACTTATATTAATGCTGAATTGATTGAAAAGGAAGGTCTTATGACCGAAGAAGATGCTAAGACCATTCAGATTGATATGAGTGTAAAGTTTTAACCGTAAGATGATGTAAATATCAAGATGTGTCGCAAGGTTAGCCTTTCGTGATTATGCTTATTAAAGGGTCTCCAGATCCGCTGTTGGGAGAGGGTTTTTAGCTATGTTCCCGATTCTTATAAAAATTCCATTGACAGTAATTATCAATTCTTGTAATATAGATCCTCTTTTGATAGAATGGGGTTTTAGGTTAGTGTATTGATCTTTGCAGCAGATGAGATTTGCCTGCGTAGCTCAGGTGGTTAGAGTACATCGTTGGTAATGATGAGGTCGCCGGTTCAACTCCGGCCGTAGGCTAGAGTTTATTTAAGTTGGTTTAGATTATGAACATAGTAATTGCAAGCTTTGGAGGACAAAGTCATGGCAAAAGAAAAATTTGAGCGTACAAAACCTCATGTAAACGTGGGGACCATTGGACACGTGGATCACGGTAAAACAACGTTAACAGCTGCTTTGACAACTGTATTGGGAACAAAGGGATTGGCGGAGACGCGGTCAT
>CAZMGY010000028.1:0-1675 GCA_964565945.1 uncultured bacterium | reverse complement strand
GCAAGAGACTGTCTCAGATGAACAGACACCCCGCGCTGAGGAAAAAACTTGGGAAGAGGTGGTGGAAGGATTGTCTGTAAGTCCTGAAACAAAAAAAGAACTTCGTGAGCAAATTAAACAATATATGGGGAGCCTGGTTGGCGCTGACAAAGACTATCTTATGGCGGTCTTTGCTTTTGCTGGGGTTAAAGCAGGTTTGTGTGATAAAAAACTGCAGCTAACAAGTGGTGGCACAGTTGAAGCTTTAACATCAGAAGAAAGTAAGTTTCTTTATCAAAAAATTGTAGAGACTTTACTCCAGGGCCTTGGAGGAATTGCCTCTGACGTCTTTTTTAAGCGTTACGAGGGCTTTTTAGAGGTCAATCAAGAAAATCAACAGCAAGGCACGACGTCAACTTTGGAGCAAAAGACTGTATCAGGTAAAGAAACACTCCTCACTCCTTCATTAGATAAAAAAAGCCCTCCCACTGAGGTAAATACTTTGGAGGCGGTGATGGAAATATTGTCTGAAAGTTTTCGTCTAACACAAGAACTTCGTGAGGAAATTGAACAAGGTATTAAGAAACTGCTTGGAGGTGAGACAGACTATCTTTCGGCGGCCTATGGTTTTTCCAGGGTTAAAGCGGGTCTTTCCCCTATATCATTGGAGCGAACAGATAGTCCTGGAACATTTTACGTTTCAAGCTCAGAAAAAACCAGGGTTCTTTATGAACAAATCGCAAAACTTCTAGGCTCCTACGTAGACAATTCACATTACGCAGCCTTTTTACAAAATAATCAAAAATATCAGCAGCAAGAGACTGTATCAGATGAACAGACACCCCACGCTGAGGAAAAAACTTGGGAAGCGGTGGTGGAAGGGTTGAGTGCAAGTCCTAGAACAAAACAAGGGCTTCATGCTCAAATTAAAAAAGAAATTGAGAGACTGGTTGGATTTGAGGAAGATAATGATGTGGCGGTCTATGCTCTGGTCATGGCTAAAGCGGGTCTTTCCGATCAAAAATTGAATCGAATAGATAGTGATAAAAAAGTTCAAGTTTCAAGAGGACGTGCTAAGTCGCGTTATGAAGAGATCGCAAAGGCTCTAGAGCCCTCCATGACGGAGTCGCGTTACAAGGGCTTTTTAGATGCCAATCAAGAAGGTCAGCAGCAAGGCGCGACGTTAACTTTGGCGCAGACTGTATCAGATAAGCAATTACCCCTCGTGGTGGCAAACACTTTGGACAGGGTGATGGAATGCTTATCTGCAAGTCCTGAAACAAAAAAAGAACTTCGTGAGCAAATTAAACAATATATTGGGAACCTAGTTGGAGCTAAGACAGACTGTCTTGCGGCGGCCTATGGTTTTTCCCGGGCTAAATCGGGTCTTTCCTGTATACCATTGGAGCGAACAGATGGTTCTGGAACAATTCACGTTTCAAGCTCAAAAAAGACCAGGGTTCTTTATGAACAAATCACAAAGCTTCTAGGCTCCTACGTAGCTGAGGCAGATTACGAAGCCTTTTTAAATTCCAAAAGATATCAAGAGAAAGTCGGTAGTTACTTAACCTTAGATTTGGGGGGGGAATTGGTAAGCCTAGAAGTTGCTAGTCGTGTTCAAGGATTTAAAGGTCAAGCTAGGCCTTTTGATACTGGCGCTCGCGGTATAACTCAAAAACAAGTTCAGTTTAGAGAA
>CAZMGY010000027.1:0-4429 GCA_964565945.1 uncultured bacterium | reverse complement strand
GACTAAAAAACGGAAATATTCTTGATTTTTTGGAAGAACCTTGATCCATCCTGGCTTTTCCCTTTTCCAACTCTCGTTGTTCAAGTTGAAAAGTGATGTACTGAGTGATTTTTTCAAATTCCCGCTTAGAGAGATTCAGTTTCATCCTAGCAATTTCCCCAAGCTTGCCTTTGGGGATAAATACATGCTTAACCCCTTTTGCATCAACCAAAACCTTCGCTGCTTCAACATCCTTATGCTCGTACACTTTCAAAAGAGGATCTTGGTAAACAGTCGGTAAGTTGGCCACCACAGGACTAAACTTGTGGTGGATCACATGCACCAATTTATCCGAAGACCCCTGCCAATCAATGGCACCCAAGCCCTCTGCATCCGTCACTACATACATTTTTTGCATGGACGTTTGATAAATTTCTCCTTCCAATTTGGCGCGCACCTTATCCAACAACCCATATTTTTCCCAAATTGGTAGTAAACTGTTCAAAAACACCAGCGCCTCTTCCATGGGTTTAACATATAGCTGTTCTGCTAAGCCCCCAAAGAACTCTTTCCAAACTTTTTTCGAAGCGTCATCATCCGTATAAGTCACCTTCTCATCTTTAAAAAAGTGAGCTAAAATTTCTCTATCTTCATCTGTCATCTGAAGACTTTTAAGTTTTCCAGGAGACACCACACTCGCCAAAACCCCATCGTCTGTAATCTCCTCCAAAACTCCTCGTTTCACTAACTGACCCCATTTGGCACGCGCCTCCTCCTTATAATCATTTTTAAACATCTCTAACGACACGCTACGATTCTGAGTCATATGGATGTCAATCGCTCCAAAAGAACGGGGCATTGGATGAGTCACCTCGGTAACCAAAAAATCCCCTTCATAAATACGAATGTGACATTCATCCAAAGGGGCGCTCATCTTATAGGCCCGAACTGTCGCCGTCCATTTATTACCAGCCGACATGAATTCCAATTCGCTTACAAGCTCACGCTCAGATTTTTGTACTTGCTGCAAAGATAAAGATAAATCCGCTATTTGTGATGGGTTAGCCAAGGCTATAAGATTAACGGTTACACAAAAACTTACAGAAAGACCTAGGATTCCAAGATCCAAATAATTTTTCACTATACCTCCTTTGGCGCATACTTTAAGATAGTAACTGCATAATCTTCTATATCATAAATTTAGAAGTTAAGCAATTTAATCTAAAACCCAGGGAAATTGCTGCTAATAAGCAAAGGAGGAAAAATCTACCTCAGAAACTTTGCGTGTAAATACACACACATGCTGATCCGTCATCACCGTCGCTCTTCGGCCACATTATCTCGAAGCTATCCAGTCTTGTCTGATAGCTCAATTTTTTGTTTGACCTGAGCATACCTCTTTAAAAAAAGCAGGTGATTGCGCCATTCACGTATCCTAGGATAAATCTCCCTGCCGCTCCGCTCAGTCAAGGCCTAAATGTGGACTTGTACAACCTGGGTAAGCCCATTATTCAAATACTGGACAACTTTCTGAGCCACATCCGTGTTGCTATTCATCATTTCTTTAAAAGCCTTCATCTGTCGCTCTGTGGATGTTGTATCAGACAAATCCAAAAGATTCCTAACCATATCAGTATGATCAAAGGCTTGCCCATTTTATTTCGCTAATTGCGCTTGCAAAGAAACTTTAGCCTTGGCTTCATCGCTCCCCAACCTTAGATTTACAGCTATTTGACCTAAGGCAACTTCTTAGACCACTTTTTATAAATCGGTTGCAACTCGCCATGTATCGTCTTAAAGTCGTCCGCAAACTCGTTTACATGCTTCAAGGGATCAAACAGCTGTTTGAGTATCTCCAACTCCCTGAGCACAGCTACATCTTTATTTCCTTCCATAACAGAAAACCATTCAGGCCTTTTGTTTTCCAGGACTTGCAATAACTTTTTATAAGCTTCCTCCAAACTTTGATGAAAATTCTTATCCCAACCAGTTCCATCGCTCATTTCCTAATGCAATACCTTAAAAACATCAATAAGATCTTGGGGATCACCCACAGCTTTAAGAATATCCCAAAAGCTCTTCTCCAAATCAATCTTTTCCATCGCATCAACATCAGAAGGCAGAACAACATAAATATCAATCAACTGGGCTAGTAAACTATAGACCATATTTAGCTGATATTTACGACTGTTCGACAAGGTCTTGAGTAAAGTAACATTATCCATCTCTTCCGAAAAATAATAAGAACGAAGCATATTAAGCATAGCCAGGATTGATGCTGGCACACGCTTCATATCACCATAAATCTGTGGCAAAAGTTCACTCCACTTAAAGCACGAAAGTACTGGTCAATGACTTTTATTCAAGGCTAAGTGGTTGCATTAAATGTGCGAATGCTAACAACCCTGTACGGGCAGTTAGAAGTTCGTTGGTGGAACAGAAGTTTGGTTAAGGGTTAGGTTCGAACCATTATAATAGTTGGAATTTCTGTACTTTTTTGTTTTCTATTTTTGGATGGGGAGTCTATAACTTTTCGTATCATAAAATGAGTTAATTAAGCAACTTAATCTAAAACCCAAGGAAATTGTTGCTAATAAGCAAAGGAGGAAAAATTTACCTCAGAAACTTTGCGTGTAAATACACACACATGCTAATCCTTCATCAGCATCGCTCTTCGGCCACATTATCTCGAAGCTGTCCAATGTTGTCTGATAATTCAATTTTTTGTTTGACCTGAGCATACCTCTTTGCTGATCTCAACAAAAAGAACAACTGATTGCGCCATTCACGTTCAGGATGAATCCCCGGCCACTCCCCGCTCAGTCAAGACCTAAGTGTGAACTTGTACAACCTGGTTAATCTCATTCAAATACTGGACAACTTTCTGAGCCACATCCGTGTTGCTATTCATCATTTCTTCAAAAGCCTTCATCCGTCGCTCTGTGGATGTTGTATCAGACAAATCCAAAAGATTCCTAAGCATATCAGTATGATCAAAGGCTTGCCCATTTTGTTTCGCTAATGGCACTTGCAAAGAATCTTCCTCGGCTGAACCATTCCTCATCACCCTTAGATTGGCAGCTATTTGATCTAAGTGAACGGTTAACTCCTTTCTATCGCGCATTTCCTGATGCACTACCTTAAAAACATCAATAAGATCTTGGGGGTCCTCCACAGCTTTAAGAATATCCCAAAAGCTCTTCTCCAAGTCAATCTTTTCCATTGCATCAAAATCAGAAGCCAACACAATATGAAGATCAATCCACTGGGCTAGTAGAATATAGGCCCTATTTAGCTGATATTTACTACTGTTCGACAAGGTCCTGAGCAAAGTAATATTGTTGGCCATCACAATCATCCGGCCTTGCATGCGCTGGGCATACTCAACATATCCAGGAGCTCCCGGTTTGATCGATGACACCCTAGGAAAACTTTTAGAGACAGAATCAACCGCCTGCAGCAACTTTCGGGCAGTACCAGGAACTTCATCTCGAACAGCTATGTAAAGCCAAGACAAAAAATCAATAATTTTAGGAGGATGCTCCCTATCCATCTCTCCCGAAAAATAATAAGAACGAAGCATATTAAGCATACCCAGGATTGATTCTGGCACACGCTTCATATCACCATAAATCTGTGGCAAAAGTTCAGTCCACTGATACAAGCTCTCTGTGTAACGCGTATCACTAAAATAATCAAACATAGGAACTCTTAAAGGATCTCTTTGCTCGGACAGTACCAACAAAGGATTCGCAAATTTTTTCCAATAATCTTCGCTGGGAATGCTGTCAATGGCTTTAAGACGCGTCCAGCGATCGTATAATTCAAAAACAATGGCATCACGCAAGTCTGCATCTTTTAAAAAAGGAATCTCCCACACAATAAAATACAAATTTTTACACATAAAATTGGCGAACGCCCGTTGGGTTTGCTTTTGCTTTTTAAACTCAGGTTCAACTTTGTGCCACAAAACCAAGAGCCCTTGCCCAATATCGACCATACGCTTCACATGATCTGCTGTGAAGACAATGCCCCCAGCACCTTCATTACGCCGCTGGCCGTCTTTAATTATATGGTATTCCGCAAAAGATTGCTCTGTCATTGCCGCCATTGCCATACGCAACCAAGAGTATTCCTCTCGTGTATGATTGTTAAGAAAGGCTTGAGGTTCATCAACACCCCAAGTGTAATAAGGCAGAAGCTCGGCATAGACTTTCTGAAGATCGGTATAATGTGGATCCAAACTAACATCTCCTCCAATATATTTATAATCTCCAAAAAGAGGCTCCACATTAAAAGGTTTTATTTTCGTTGACTTCCGACTAAAAAACGGAAATATTCTTGATTTTTTGGAAGAACCTTGATCCATCCTGGCTTTTCCCTTTTCCAACTCTCGTTGTTCAAGTTGAAAAGTGATGTACTGAGTGATTTTTTCAAATTCCCGCTTAGA
>CAZMGY010000026.1:0-64653 GCA_964565945.1 uncultured bacterium | reverse complement strand
TGTTTTTTATATTTTAACAATCGCGATATCGATTCTGAATACAATCGCGATCTCTCAAATCTTCATCTTGAGACAAGGTAATCGCCGTATTGATAAGAAATATATGACTGTAGGCCTGAGGGAAGTTTCCTAACAAGCACTCGGTTTTGAAATCAATGTCTTCGCTGTACAAGCCCAAATGCTTGCTATACTCCAGCACTTTCTCGAACATATCACACGCTTTTTGCTTCTGACCTATTTTGTACAAGCTATTGATCATCCAAAAGGTACACACCGTGAACGACGAGGACGGGATTTCAAAATCATCTTCGCTGTTGTAGCGATACATCAAGTGGTCTTGGCAAAGTTCTTCCCAAGTCCGTTCCACCGTACTGACATAGCGAAGATCCTTCGCATAGATAATACTCCACAGGTCCTCAATGTTATCCAAGTTTTGAAAATACGTGTCGATGCTATAGTGAATCAAATCCGCCAAAATACCATAAATATCGTGCTACTTTTGCTTATAAGCGACATTACCGAACCGATACGAACAGGCTTAGATTCTTCGTATCCAGCAAGATGCAACACTTCTTTTTCCTGTACCCAAATCCAAAAACAAAAACCACTAACACCACAAAAATAGTTTTTTCAACCTAAAAAACCACTTAACCACTATTTTTTCACTTAAACATTATGATTTCACCAACAATCAATTGCCTTTGGTATTTTCACCCATTGGGTGAAAAGGTTTTTTTGTTGAAACCATAATAGCAGTTGGGATTTCTGTGATTTTTTGTTTTCTATTTTTGGATGCCCCCCCCCCCGTTGATTGATTTTATATCGTATGGGGTATGAGAATTTCGACAACCAAATTAATATTATCAATATCAATCAAAGGAGACAATTACAGTGAAACACGTAACTCAAACCTTAAAATTTTTAGGTCTAGCTGGCGTGCTCGTTTTCACCCAAAACCAAGTGCTTTTTAGTTTGGCTCCAAAAACTCAAGGTGTTGATGTGCCCTTTCGACAAGCAGAGGAAAATTTCAAAAATGTAAGTCAGCAGGAAGTATCTGCTAGACAAACCAGTTTTCCTAAAGCCACGGCAAAGGCTATAGAAGCTTATTGGGAGGGTTTTTCAGGCGACTCTACAAAAGAGAAGGCGCGCAATATACGGAAAGCTGGGACTATTGATACTAGGTACAATGATACTGGTATTGATCTAGTGCGTACAGAACTTCAACTTGATAAAGTAACAGTCGAAATTGTACCTACTCAGTTCATCATCTCGCCAGAGATACCCTTTATTGCAACTCACAAAACTGAAAAGATTGGTAACGCTATCAGGATTACACCTCAAATTGATCGGGCTACTATGACTCTGGAGCCACGTATCGCTTATCTAAAAATCTTCGAGGTGTACGATACGAAGGCCTTGTCGCTCTTTATATGGCGAAGCTTGGCCAATACGCGCCAGACCCAAGCGCAGGAATCGACATGGTTTCGGGATATTATGCAGAGGTGCAAGCCAACGCCTTACTTATGGCAGCGCGTCATAATCCTAAAGCTTTGGAGGAAATCCTAGATGCTCTACAAAGATTAATAGAGGAGGGATTAATCAAAGAGGAGTATCATGCAATCTCTAAGAGCTACTTACAAGTCTTGCAATGGGTCCACAAAAATACCGCTCTCATCCAAAATTTTAAATTTGATCCTCTTCGAGAAACTCTCTATGATGCTTTAGCAGCTGCAGATAAAGCTAGCGACAACCTGTTAAAGGTCGATGATCTCAACAAGAATCTTTTATCAATGATTCAAGTTGCTTACAACGCATAAATCAACTAACAATACATCATCTCCATTTTTATACTTGTTAATGACGTCTTGCTTAAACTTATCATTGAAAGGAGTCTTTGCAAAAAACGACGTGGTAATTTAGTGCTTTGCCCAAGCTTTAAGATGCAGCTGCAAAGATGTCTGCCCTTGCCAAGTATTGAGATGTATCTGACAGACAATATCGAGAGCCGTTTTGGCACTAAAAGTAGCATACAGATCGTCGAATTGATCCCCCATTTGAAACGCCATAACAGTAAGTGAACGCCCCCTTCCAACACCAACCTGTAACCGCAAATGAGATCCCCCGACAAGGTATGGACGGCTCACAAGATGTACCCCACGCGTTCCAAAAATAGGAGTCACGTGACCAGCACCAAATGGAGCCAAATGCTGAAGGTCGTGGTATAACTCAAGCGATAGATCTTCAAACGACACCTCGGCATCAATCGAAATTTCTCGACACATCTGTTCCTCACTTAAGACTTGATTGGCATAACGGTTAATCATCTCCTGCAAAGCATCGATCTGATTTTCTCGAATCGAAAAACCTGCTGCATAGGCATGCCCACCATAGGCTTCCAAAAGCGAGGCACAAGCGTCCAAACCTAACAAAAGGTGAAAATTAGGAATGCTTCGACACGAAGCTTTACAAATCCCCTCCTCCGGTGCCGCAATCATCAAAACAGGCTTATAATATGCTTCGACCAAGCGAGAAGCCACAATGCCAATCACACCTTGATGCCAATCAGGGCCATACACAACCAAGACTTTGTCTTTGTTGATACGCTCATGAGAGCGAATTATCTCATGAGCTTCGTCGAGAATCCTTTTTTCGATTACTTTACGTTCCTGATTATCATCATCCAGCTTTTGAGCAACACTGTAGGCAAACGATTCATCCTGCCTAATTAGCATACGCAAACCATCCGAGGGATCACCTAAGCGACCAATCGCATTGATGCGCGGCGCCATTTGAAAAGCAATGTGCCCACTGCTAATTTCTTTATCTTTAAGACCACAGACATCAAGCAAGGCCTGCAAACCAACCTTAGACGTTTGGGCTAACTTAGAAAGCCCTTGATGCACAAAAATACGGTTTTCATCAAGCAAAGGCACCACATCGGCCACCGTTCCTAAAGCCACCAAATCCCAAAAATCATCGCTCACGCCTAAAGCTTGCAGCAATTTAAAGGCTACACCGACCCCTGCTAATTCTTTGAATGGATACAGACAGTCCTTACGTTTTGGATTAATCACAGCCAGCGCAGGAGGCAAGCTTTCTTTGGGCTCATGGTGATCGGTCACAATCACGTCTAGCCCCAATTGATTGGCTTTCTCGACGGTTTCAATCGCCGTAATTCCACAATCGGAGGTGATAACTAAACTGTAACCTTCATTTTTCGCTTTGTTTAAAGCAACCTCACTCACTCCATAACCATCAACTAAGCGGTTTGGCAAAAAAAAGTCAAGATTTTGAAAACCTAAGGCTTTAAGACCCAGGTATAACAAAGACGCCGAGGTCACACCATCGACATCGTAATCTCCATGAATCAAAATACCTTCTTGCTTAACCAAGGCTACACGGATACGCGCCACCGCCTGCTGCATATCAGCCAAAAGATACGGATCATGCAAGGCTGAGCTTTGAGGATTTAAAAAACTTAGCGCTTGAGCCTCGCTACGATGCCCCCGTTGCCAAAGTAACGAGGCAACAGTTTGAGAACAATTCAAGGACTGACTCAGCTTTTCGATCAAACATCGATCATGCTCGCTAAGCAGGGGCCAAAGCCACCGAACATCGTGAATCCGCGCTGTGACTAAGCTCAATTAGTTGCAGGTTCCCAGTAACGCAAACTAGAAGTGGCCACAAACACCGAAGAATAAGTTCCCACAATCACGCCAATCATCAAGGCCAAAGCAAAGTCACGAATCACTTCGCCTCCAAAAAGAAACAGCATAAAAACCACAATGAAGGTTGTGATCGATGTGAGCAAAGTACGGCTAAGCGTCTGATTGATACTTTGATTAATCACATTTTCAAAACTTTCTTTTTTTCGATTCAGTTTGAGTGTCTCCCGAATACGATCAAACACCACAATTGTATCGTTAAGAGAATAACCCACAATGGTTAGCAAGGCGGCCAAAATCTGCAAGGATACTTCAACTTGGCACAAAGACAAAACGCCCACCGTGATCACAATATCGTGAAAAAGTGCCCCAATTGCACCCACCGCATACTTGAACTCAAAACGAAACGACACATAAATCAAAATACCCAGCAAAGCAAAAAGAATGGCCAAAAAGCCTTGCCGACGCAAATCTTTTCCAACGGCGGGTCCCACCATTTCTTCGCGCATCACCTCCATCTGATCAACTCCATGCAACCTTTCCATCGATGTTCTCACATCTTTGCCGTGTTCCACCGAAGAGCGAACAATAAAAATAGATTTATCTCCCTCATGCACTTCTTGCAACGACACATCGTCGTAATTCAAACGATTAAAGGCTGTTCTCAACTGATCTGCCGAGGTGGGTTTATTAAAATGAACCTGTTGCATCATACCCCCAGTGAAGTCGATACCAAAATTGCGCTCACCTCGAGAAATAAAGACCAGCATCCCAATCGCTAAAATAATGCCCGACAGCACAATTCCCACTTTCATTTTGCTTACAAAATTTATGTTAACGTTTTCACTCACCAGCTTCATACCCAAATCTCCAATCCCTGATCAATCATTAAATGCTTAAAGTTTTAATACTTTTTTTACGATACACCAATTCGAAAATAGCCCGCGACACAAACAGGGATGTAAACATACTCGACAAGATTCCCACCGAGAGTGTCACCGCAAAACCACGAATGGGACCTGTTCCAAATTTAAATAGGATTAAAGCTGTGATCAAGGTCGTTAGATTGGCATCCATGATTGTTACAAAGGCTTTATCGAAACCAAAATTAAGTGCAGCTTTGATTGTTTTCGATTGACGTAGCTCCTCGCGAATGCGCTCGAAAATCAAAACATTGGCATCCACCGCCATACCAATCGTCAAAATAATACCCGCAATACCCGGTAGCGTTAGAGTCGCATCAAAAAAAGACAACGCACCGACCACCAACAAAAGGTTCAAACATAAAGCCACATTGGCAATCAGGCCAGCCACTTGATAGTAGATGAGCATAAACACAATCACCAATAAAAAGCCCCACAAAGCTGATTTGACACCTTTGCGAATCGAATCCGCTCCTAACGATGGCCCAACAGTGCTTTCTTGCAATACGTTGATCGGCGCAGGCAAAGCACCCGCACGCAAGGCGATCGCCAAATCCTTGGCTTCATCCACATTAAAGCTTCCTGTGATTTGGGCACGTCCTCCACCAATTTTTTGCTGAATCACTGGCGCTGATTGAATTTTATTATCCAGCACAATCGCCAAACGACGATTGACATTCTCACTAGTTAATTTTTCAAAACGACGGGCGCCTTTTTTGTTAAAGTTCAACGACACAGACACACCACCAAAACCACTTTGATCAAAGGCGACAGTAGCATCGGTCAACATATCCCCAGTCACATAGGCTGTTCTTTCCAATAAAAGAGCCTCTCCCGAACCATCGGCCATCGGTAAAAGCTCAAAATCGCGTTGATCAGCTGGTGACAGCGTGCCTTCAAGGGCGCGCTTACGTTTCTTCTCCTTATCAACCACCATACGAAACTCTAAATGAGCCTGACGCATAATAATATCTTTGATACGTTTGGCTGCTTCGGTTCCAACTCCAGGAACCTGAACAATAATTCGTTTGCCACTTCCTTTTTGAATTACGGGCTCCGAAACACCAAATTCGTCAATACGATTGCGAATAATCTCGAGGGCAACATCAACAATGTCCCGCTTTTCTTCTTCGCTTAATTTGGAATCATCAACCTCAAGAGTGAGATAACTACCTCCTTGCAAGTCCAGACCAAGATTTACAGCTTTTTCAATAGGGGTAATTTTCCAAGCCATCAGAAGAATCACACCTATAATTAGTACCCATTTTCGTCGCAAAGACATATTCATGTTTTTTTTGACTCCTTACTTTATTGCACTTTCAAGAGAACTGCTGTCACATTATCTGTGCCACCGCGATCTTTAGCTCTCTGTATTAACTCCCTAACAGCCTGATGACCGTCATCCCGTGAGTCCATCACACATTCATGAATTTCGTTGTTAGATAGCATACATGTCAATCCATCGGAACATAAAAGGTAATAATCTTTGTGAATAGGCTCCTTAAAAAAATCAACCTCCACTGTCGGCTGCGAACCAATAGCCCTTGTGATCACATGATCAATGTCTTGTTGGGCTAACAATTCTTCACTCATATGACCACTTTGTCTTCGTTCTTCAATCAGAGAATGATCATTGGTCATCTGGCGAATGATTTTATCTTGAATGTAATAAGCTCGACTATCTCCAACATTTATCACACACACATCCTTATTCCGTCGCACATAAAGAGCGACCAAAGTTGAGCCCATACCAGTAAGCGCAGCATCCTGAAAACTCCGTTCATGCACCTGTTCGTTTGCCCAGTGAGCCAAATTAACAAGATTATTCTCGTCTTGACACATGGCAACATTGGTTTGATAAGAACCAAAATCGTCTTTCCAAGACGATTCAAGTATATCATATGTTTTAAATACGTCAACCACAATGGCACTGGCTTCGGCTCCGCCATTGTGCCCTCCCATTCCATCACACACGCAGGCCAGAGGCAAGCTTCCATGAATAAAAAAGGCATCTTCGTTCTGCTCGCGCACACAGCCATGATCGGTATCGCCAAAAATTTGAATCGATACGGCATCAGGATGGAGCATTAGGATCGCTCCCTTTTAGATCATCTAAAGTTGCTAACGAATGTTCAAAGCCATTATTGTTCATTTCCAAAATGTCGCCGTTCAAACGCAAAAACCATTGCTGATGGCGGTGATAATAGGTATAAACATATTCGTGCTGATTGCGTAGAGTCACTTTGATTTGTAAGGTTGGTTCCCCTTCGAAAAGTTCCTCCTCCCGCCTAACATGGCGCACAGCCATATCATTTTCCAGTATGGTTAGAAACAAATAAAACCTATGGTTCGGAAAAAATCGTACTTCCTCGTCCTGCCATAGCTCCCAAAAAAATTCTTTATTTTGCTGGGCCTTCCAACGAAGTTCTCCTAAGGATCGCACCTCTAAGTGCTCGATATCACCATTAATAAAAGGATAGACCTGTGTACTCATCAACGGATAGGGATCAAAAAGAAATTCCTCTACAAAAGACTGGCTAAACAAGTGAACTTTATCGGAAGTAGGCACCCGAATCGGATAAGCTTCATGTTGCGGCTCAAGTTTAGCCAACACAATGGTCTTAAGAGTCGTCTCCCCTTCTATTTTAAATTCGATTCTCAGATGCGGTGATGAAAAATCCACATCCGTTTCAAACAATTCGGGTCTAAATTCAAGGTGCCCCAAATCGGTGAGCAACTGCTGAATTTTGTCGACATCAAGAGCATAATCAAAGGGTTGCTTAAGGCACCACCCTTCTTCGGCCTTCTCGATTTCAAAAATTTCGTGATCCTCATTCACCCAACGCAGCAACTCCACGCCCTCCATCTCCTTAGGGAAAAGCTTAGTTATCTGCAAGCGAGGCGCCTCACGAAAGATATCTAAGACCACGTTTAGGGATACCAGAAAAATCTGAGGCAAATGCTTAAATTTGACATAATAGACATCGCCTGTGAGCGCCAATCTCCCGACCAACATGGTCCAGCGATCACTCTGAGTCACAATGTCCATCGACAATAGAGCTTGGTCTAAGCCATAGGTTTTTAAATCCTTAGCACTGGGCTCATCTTCCACGATCCGCTCAACCACTAGAGGGTTAAATACAAGCGCCAAAACGTTGAAAAACTTTTGTTCAATCACAGCCTTATAGGGGGCAACCAAAGCCCAGTCTTGCCCAGGTTCCCTGGCCACAACATACTTTCCTGCAAAAGCATCGATTTCGAAGCGCAGGATATTATCGGAATTAATCTTAAGAATTTGATTAGGAAGATCGGTCACACGGCGGGACGATGTTTGATGAACCAATCCAACCCATACTGCAAGCACTCCAATACAAACGAGCAAAAGCTTCTGGGAGGATATTTGTTTAATCACTTACTTTCGTCTCACAAAATACACAATACCCCCTAACACACCCCATGTCAAAGGCATAAACACAACAAACAAGATAAAGAACCAATACAAATGGCGCTGTGTCAACGGCAAGCTCATCGAAACGATATCTTTTGGAGGAATGCTAATCAACTCATCTTGATCCAACAACCAATGCAAGGTGTTCATAAAAAAGTATTTGTTACCACCGACGGGGATAAACTGATTGCACACAAAATCACTATCGCCCAAAACCACAAGTTTCGCCTTAGTGTGGGGATCTTCCCCCACAACACCTACCGAAAGAGGTCCCGCAAGATCTTTGCCCTTCTCATAGGCATACGGTATCACCTGATAGTCGACTTCTCCCCAGGATTCACTCGACGAACGCGTCAAAACCTGCAATTGAAAGTGATTGGCATTCCCTACCGAAACTGAGCGGGCCAAAAGAAAATCTGTGTAAATATTCACCATTTTTTCGGTGATGAGATGAGGTTCGTATTCCCATGTGAACAAATTAAAAATCGTGGTGTTGGCCTGCTTCCTTTGAGGGTCAAGAATAATATTATCGGCAACATCGATACCATAGGACTTAAGAAATTCGACCAAGTTGCTCTCGATACTGGCATCAATCATGCAGAGCAAACGCCCTCCATCCTCGATAAATTGTTTAAGAAAAGCTAACTCTTCATCCGATAAACGGTGGCTTGGTCCCGCAATTACCAAACATTTGAGATCTTCGGGCAAGTCTTTCAAGCCCACCAAGTGCAAAGGAGCCATTTCCAGATTATCTTTTTTAAGCACGGTATGCAATTCACTCAAGCCTTCTGGTCCTGAATCATTAAGACTTTTCTCGCCATGACCTGTTAAAAAGTAAACTCTATTTTTATTGGTTTGTTGCAAGTTAAGGATCGCTCCCGTAATCGTCGCCTCACCGGCAAAGCTCTTTAACTGAGGTGGCATGCCTGAGTAAACCGTCGAATAATCATAAATGGCGACATCTCGTTGCGGAACCAACTTAGTCCGATACTTATGATGCACAAGTATCATTTCTTCCTGAAACTCCACGCCATATTTGGAAGATAAAATTTTGGTTTGTGCCAGATCTTTCACGGGATCCACATAGGTTACCCGAATAAGCGAAGACTCGTCCTGATAACGCTCCAACAATTCTTTCACCTTGCCATACAATACATTGGTACGCTGCAGAAAGACCACTATATCCACATCTTCATCCAAGCTTTCTAAGACATTATGTGTTTTGTCACTCAAACTAAACAAGTGATCACGGGTTAGGTCATAAGATTGATTGTAAAACAACCCCAGGTAATTGATTAGAACAATCACCACAAGTGCTAATAAAATACGCTTAATCTTTAGCTTCTCCATCGGAAGATTCCTCAAAGCTTGCACCGCCACATACAAATGTAACCAGGTCATGGAAACGAGATAAATCACATGTTTCGATTTCAATTGACCCGACCCCAGCTGTTCAAAAATCGAAAGAAGCCACGTGAGCTC
Organism: uncultured bacterium; assembly: GCA_964565945.1. Classification (GTDB taxonomy): domain Bacteria; genus CAZMGY01. The sequence goes on along the minus strand of CAZMGY010000026.1, from coordinate 55,135 downwards.
CATAAACGTCCTTAAGGGCGTAACAGCTCCGAATATCTCAGCAAATCCAAATAAAAAATAGACCATCAAAAAACCAAACGCCATCACTCCTGCCAACAATTGATGGCTAAAAAAAGCCGAACACATTAAACCCAAACTCAAAAGCATCGCCCCAGCCAACACAACACCCACTAAACACAACAACCAAATACCCCAATCAAAAGAACCTAAGGACATGGTAACCAATGTGTAAATAAAGCTTGGAGCCCACAAGAAAAGATAAAATATCAAGACACTCCAAAACTTAGCCATCACAATCTGTGTATCGGTGATAGGCACCGTAATGAGCAACTCAATAGAACCGCTATGTTTCTCCTCACTGATAAGGCGCATGGTGATTAAAGGCACCATAGCTGTTAGAGATAACCAAAAAAAGAAAGTTCCTCCAAAATAGAGGTTAAGTAACTCTGCTTGCACCTGCCCCATCGGTTGAGCCAATAAGTTCAAAAGCATCCAAAAAACATAACCGTTCATAGTGGCAAAAGCCGCGGCAACCGCATAGGCAAGAGGGGAACAAAACAGTGTCCGCAATTCTTTTTTGAACAAAGCCATCATGATGCATCGTCCTCACTATCTTCGAAATTTTTTGGGAGATTTTCTGGTGAATTATTGAGAACATCCATCGTAGTTTCGTTCATCGTGATTTGTACAAACAGATCTTCCAAACGCGTTTCGCCAGAACTCATCTGAACAATCGTCCAGGATTGTTCACTGACCAACTGAAAAATATCTTTTTGCACATCACTGCCATCCTCAAGAACCAACTCAAATCGCTCCCCCTGCGCGTGAGCTCCGCGATGGATCACTTGAATCACATCTTTTATCTGACTTAGCAAATTCTTCATATCGTCTGCGACAGACCCCTCAATAACCAAATTAACTTGAGGATGCGTCCGAGCCGACTGTTTGAGTTCCTCAGCAGTTCCTTGGGCCACAATTTGACCGTTCTTGATAATCATAATAGTGTCGCACAACATTTCGACCTCTGGCAAAATATGAGACGAAAACAAAATGGTGTGCTCATCAGCAAGCGATTTAATCAATTCACGCGTTTTAATAATCTGGTAAGGATCCAGACCACTGGTGGGCTCATCCAAGATAAGGACATCAGGATTATGAATCAGAGCGTCGGCTAAACCAACACGCTGACGATACCCCTTGGACAACTGTCCAATAATACGATGCTCCACATCGTTAATCCAGCACTTATCTAGCACATCTGCCACACGCGCGCGAATGTTGGACTTGGAAACGCCTTTTAATTCGGCACGAAACTTAAGATATTCATGTACGCGCAATTCGGTGTACAAAGGATTGTGTTCGGCCAAATAGCCAATATTCTTCTTGACCTCCAAAGGTTCTTCGACAACATCATGCCCAGCAACCCGCATTGTCCCCTGACTCGGCTTAAGGTACCCCACAATCATGCGCATAGTGGTTGTTTTGCCAGCGCCATTAGTACCCAAAAAACCAACCATTTGCCTGGAATCAACCACAAAATCAATGTTGTCAATGACCGTTACACCGTTAAACTCTTTGCTGACATGAGAAACTTCAATCATTCACACACACCCCACTGTTTTAAAGCGAACCACATAGTACCTGATTTTGTTAAAAGAGTAAAGATCTTCTAATGAAGAATGCTACAAAACGGAATGGTACTCCTGGATAGTCTTAACGCAGATATCATTTTGCTTGATATGTTCGATTGCCTTAATCGCGGCGCACGCGCCTTGAATGGTTGTGATCGAAGGAATATCATGCATCACCGCACTGGCTCGAATTTTTTTCATATCCGTCTGGCTTTTCTGCCCCGAGGGGGTATTGATAACTAAGCGAATTTTACCTTTTTCAATCATATCCAACAAATCCTCTTTGTCAGGCGTGATCGAAGAAATCTCACGAACCTTAACACCCGCTTGCTTAATCACACGAGCTGTCCCTGGCGTTGATAATATTTGAAAACCTAAATCCTCTAGCTTCTGCGCCACCGGAATAATCCCCTCTTTGTCGTGATCATTCACACTCACAAAGACAAAACCTTTTTTGGGCAAGTATTGTCCAGCCGCCATTTGAGCTTTGGCAAAGGCTTCTCCATAAGTAGCCGCAATTCCCATCACTTCTCCAGTCGATTTCATCTCTGGTCCCAACACAATATCAACCCCAGAGAAACGGGAAAATGGCAACACAGATTCTTTAATGCCCACATATCCGTTAGGGATCGCGGGGTGCAAAGTTAAGTCCTTCAGTTTAGCTCCAAGCATAAGCTTAATGGCTTTTTTAGCCAAAGGATTGCCTGTCATTTTGCTCACAAAAGGCACAGTTCGCGAAGCGCGGGGATTTACTTCGATAATATAGAGCTGCTTGTTGCGTACCGCAAATTGAATATTAAGCAAACCAATCACATTAAGCTTTTTAGCTATATTCTTGGTGGACACCTCAATCTCTTCTAAAATTTCTGTGCTCAAAGTTTGGCTAGGTAATACACAGGCCGAATCACCAGAATGAATCCCAGCCCCCTCAATATGCTCCATAATGCCAACCACAAAACAATCCTCCCCATCGCTCAAAGCGTCCACATCCACCTCGATGGCCGACTCTAAGAACTGATCAATCAGCACAGACCCCTCTTTGGAGGCTTGTTTGGCTTCGTCAAAAAAATCTTTTAACTCATCTTTGGAATAAAGAATTCTCATTGCGCGCCCACCTAACACATAAGACGGACGAACCAACAATGGAAATCCAATCTCTTGCGCTTGTTTGAACGCTTCATTTAGGGAATACGCAATCCCATTTTTCGGCTGGCGAATCCCCAACTTATCCATCATAGCGGCAAACTGTTCGCGACATTCAGCTACTTCAATCGAGGCAACTTTAGTTCCAATAATAGGAACACCAGCATCTTCCAGCTGACGTGCCAAGTTGAGTGGTGTTTGCCCACCAAACTGAATAATCACACCATCTGGCTTTTCTACGTTCATAATGTTCATGACATCTTCAAAGGTGAGTGGCTCAAAGTACAATCGGTCAGATGTATCATAATCCGTCGACACTGTCTCGGGATTCGAATTCACCATAATTGACTCGTAACCCAAATCTTTCAATGCAAACGCGGCATGACAGCAACAATAATCAAATTCAATTCCCTGACCAATCCGATTAGGCCCCCCACCTAAAATAACCACTTTCTTGTTATCGGACTTTTTAGCCTCATCTTCGTCTTCATACGTAGAATAATAATAAGGGGTGTAAGCTTCAAATTCGGCAGCACAGGTATCCACCAACTTATAAACGACCTGAACACCCTCATCCTTAAAAAGACGCCTCACTTCATTTTCCGAAACGTCCAACAACAATGACAGCTGATAATTGCCAAATCCATACTCTTTAGCTTTTTGCAAAGTCGCTCGACTTAATGTCTCTGAACCTTGATACTCTTGCACGATAAGATTTTCCAAGTCAACAATTTGCTTGATGTTATGCAAAAACCAAGGATCAATTTTGGTATGCTCAGCCAAGTCCTCAACCGTCATCCCTCCTTGGAAAGCATACTTTAAATAGAAAATACGGGAAGCATTCGGCACGGTTAAACGATCCATCAACTTCTCCAGATCAATCTCACGAAAGTCCAACTTATTATCCAAACCATAGTGCCCAATCTCTAAACCACGCAAACCTTTTTGCAAAGACTCCTTAAAAGTTCGCCCAATTGCCATAGTTTCTCCTACCGACTTCATCGAAATCCCCAAGGCATCACCTGCTTCGGGAAATTTTTCAAAAGTGAACCGAGGAATTTTGATCACGCAATAATCAATGGTCGGTTCAAAACACGCAGGAGTTTTGCGAGTGATATCGTTTTGAAGTTCATCCAAGGTATAACCAACGGCCAATTTGGCCGCAATTTTAGCAATCGGAAAACCTGTCGCTTTACTGGCTAATGCCGAAGAACGTGACACACGCGGGTTCATCTCTATCACAATCAAACGACCATCTTTAGGATTAAGGGCAAACTGAACATTGGAACCCCCTGTTTCAACCCCAATTTCACGAATGATAGCAATGGCTGCATTGCGCATCTCTTGATACTCAACATCAGTTAAAGTTTGCACTGGTGCTACGGTAATGCTATCGCCCGTGTGAACCCCCATCGGATCCAAGTTTTCGATTGAACAAACGATCACAACATTGTCCTTAGTGTCACGCATGACCTCAAGCTCGTATTCTTTCCAACCTAAAATGGATTCTTCGATCGATATTTTCTGAATACGGCTACTTTCTAAACCTAAGGCGGCTATTTTTTCAAATTCTTCCATTGAGGTTGCAATCCCTCCGCCACGGCCTCCAAGTGTATAGCTGGGGCGAATAATGCAAGGAAAGCCCATTTTCTCAGCAATTTTGCGTGCATCATCCATATTGTAGGCAAAAAAACTTTTGGCTAATTCTAAACCAATACTTTCCATGGCTTCTTTGAAACGTTCGCGATCTTCAGCTTTTTTAATCGCAGCGGCATTCGCTCCAATCATTTTGACATCAAATTTGTCTAAAACCCCCGACTCCACCAATCGCATTGCCACATTGAGACCTGTTTGCCCACCAAGTGTCGGAAGCAAAGCATCGGGACGTTCTTTTTCGATAATCTTGGACATAACCGAAGCTTCGATCGGTTCAATATAGGTGTGGTCAGCCAATTCAGGATCAGTCATAATCGTGGCTGGATTGGAGTTCACCAAAACAACTTCGTACCCTTCTTCGCGAAGAGCCTTACATGCCTGAGTTCCCGAATAATCAAATTCACAGGCTTGACCAATCACAATAGGACCTGATCCAATGATTAAAATTTTCTGAATGTCTGTTCTCTTTGGCATTTGGCATGCTTCCTCATTAATAATTAAGACGTTATCGGCCTGCGAACATCTCTCAAATTAGATGCGTTCGTTGTCCATCATTTCCATAAATTCTTCAAACAGCACCCGAGCTTCTTGAGGTCCCGGAGAAGCTTCGGGATGATACTGCACCGCCAGAACCGGCCATTTCATATGACGAATCCCCGCCACCGTTTTGTCATTAAGATTCCAATGACTGACCTGAACTTCATCGCTTTTGAGTGTCTCTGAGTGAACACAAAACCCGTGGTTTTGCGACGAAATGGCCACTTGACCATTGCTTACATCTTGCACAGGATGATTGGCTCCGCGATGGCCAAACTTAAGCTTATAGGTTGTTTTCCCTAAAGCCAGCGACAAAATTTGATGCCCCAAACAAATACCAAACATAGGCTTTTCCCCCAACAACTTTCTAATTGTTTCGACAGCATATGTCACAGCCGCAGGATCACCAGGCCCATTGGAAATAAAAAAGCCATCAGGACTAACACCTAACAAATCATCAACCGTTGCACGGGCGGGAAACACATGAACCTCACAGCCCATTTCGCTAAAAATACGAAGAATATTGCGCTTAATTCCACAATCGAGAGCCGCGACCGTGTAGTTTTTGTCCCCTTGCGCTTCAACCACATAAGACTTATCAGTCGTCACGTGTTGAACAAAGTCTTGGCCTTCCATCAACGGAGATGATTGCACCTTGGCAAGCAAGAAATTTATGTCCGAATCCTCGGTCGAGATAATCCCTCGCATAGCACCCTTTTCACGCAAATGCTTGGTGAGCTTACGCGTGTCAATGCCTTGCACCGCTAAAATATTATTTTCTTTCAAATAATCAGCTAAGCTTTGCGTGGCTCGATGATTGGAATAAATTTCGCTGTATTCCTTCATAAGAAAACCACGCACTTGAACCCGATCGGATTCCACATCCTCTGCATTGACACCATAATTACCGATCAAAGGATAGGTCATCGTAACAATTTGCCCCGCATAAGACGGATCGGTCAGAATTTCCTGATACCCCGTCATTGAGGTATTGAAAACCATTTCGCCACAGATCTCTCCAGATACACTAATAGACTCGCCTTCAAAGACAAATCCATCCTCTAAAACCACTAACGCTTTGGTGGTTTCCATATGTTTTCCATCCCCCAGCTATACTGCTTTTTGCTCCGAAAATGAATGGTTTTTTTGGTAAAGGCGCGACTTATGCCCCATCAGGAACTCATCAACATGGTAAGCACATTCACGTCCTTCTGAAATCGCCCAAACCACTAAGGACTGACCTCGATGCATATCTCCCGCTACAAAAACACCACCTTCACTTGTGGCGTATTGACCGTCAGCTTTCACATTACCACGCTCATCTTTCTCCACGCCCAAATGCTCCAAAAGACCTTTGTGCTCAGGATGAACAAAACCCATCGCCAAAAGAACAAGGTCGGCTTTAAGCACAAACTCGGAACCTTCCACTTCTTTAAAACCAGGTCTTTGTCCAGGCTCGGGTGTTTCCAACTCAATCCGCACACAGCTCAAATCTGTCACTTGACCCTGGTCATTTTTAATAAATTTTTTGGTTAACACCGCAAAGTCACGGTCACATCCTTCGGCTTGAGAGCTCGAAATGCGAAAAATACGTGGATACAAAGGCCAAGGCATCGTTGCATCTCTCTCTTCAGGAGGTTGCGACATCAATTCAATTTGAGTCACCGAAGCGGCTTTTTGACGAATCGACGTCCCCACACAGTCCGAGCCCGTATCCCCACCGCCGATCACAATCACGTGCTTATCTGTGGCCAAAATCTCTTGATCCTTAGGAATCTTTTCGCCCAAAACACGTTTGGTGTTTTGGGTTAAAAAAGTCATTGCCACATAAATACCATCGGCATCACGCCCTTCAATCGGTAAGTCACGTGCTTCGGTCGATCCACCAGCCAAAACAATCGCATCGAAATCCTTTTTGAGGTCTGCCACATCAACATTAACGCCTACATTGGCATTGGTTTGAAACCTAATGCCTCCTTCTTCCATCAACTTAACACGCCGATCAACTACTGATTTTTCCAGCTTAAAATTAGGAATGCCATACATCAACAAACCACCAATGCGATTTTCACGTTCAAAAACGGTGACCAAGTGCCTAGCTTTGTTCAACTGATCTGCGACCGCCAATCCTGCGGGACCCGATCCAATCACAGCCACTTTTTTTTCTGTGCGATGTGCCAGAGGAGTAGGTTTCATATAGCCCATTTCGTAGGCTTTATCACTAATTGACACTTCGATATTTTTGATCGTCACAGGTGGTTTGATAATACCCAGAACACAGGCCGACTCGCAAGGCGCGGGACAAATACGTCCTGTAAACTCAGGAAAATTGTTGGTCGACAGCAAACTTTGAAAAGCTTCTTCCCAGCAGTCACGATACACATAATCATTGAACTCAGGAATAATATTGCCCAAAGGACAACCATAATCACTGTGACAAAAAGGGACGCCACAATCCATACAACGCGCTGCCTGATTTTTAAGCTCTTCGGAAGATAGCGGTTGAATAAAATCATTAAAATGTTCAACACGTTCTTCAACTGGCACGTAATCTGGTGTTTGTCGATCAAATTCTTTAAATCCCGTCGGGTTACCCATAATTCTGTTATCCTGTTCCTTGTCTTAGGCAAAAGCCGCTACCTGTTGACGTTCCATCAAGACTCTCTTGTAATCGCGAGGCATAACCTTGATAAACTTAGTTTTGTTCATGTCCCAATCTTGCAAAATACGCTCTGCATTGCGACTTCCTGTGTAATCGAAGTGATTTTGAATCTTGCCTTTCACAAAGCTAGATTCCTCACCATCCTCAATCTGTTCTAAATCAACTAAGCCAGAATTGATGCGATGCGTTAAGGTATCGTTCTCATCAAAGATATAAGCAATTCCACCACTCATCCCTGCAGCAAAGTTACGACCGATCTCGCCCAAAATAATCACACGACCATCCGTCATATATTCACAACCATGATTCCCGACAGCTTCAACAACCACCTCAACCCCAGAGTTTCTTACGCAAAAACGTTCGCCCGCCAATCCGCGAATATAAGATTCTCCACTGGTCGCTCCATAAAAGGCTACGTTGCCAACAATTACATTCTCATCGGGAACAAAGGTTGATTGTTTGGGAGGATAAAGAATCAAACGACCTCCACACATCCCTTTGCCAAAATAATCGTTAGCGTCCCCCTCGAGTTCAAAGGTAACTCCAGAAACACTGAAAGCTCCTAGACTTTGTCCACCACTTCCTGTCGCTTTGAAATGAATCATATCGGCGGCTAAACCTTCTTCGCCATGAGCCCGAGTCACCTCGGCCGATAAAATCGTTCCGACTGTCCGATTGATATTGCGCAAATGAATGTTCTCTTGAACAGGTTTTTTGGATTCAATCGCATCTTTCGCTTTGGCTAGAAGTTCATAATCCAAAGCTGTTTCCAAACCATGATCTTGAGTTTCATAACAGAAATCTTGACCATCTTGGCTTTCAGCCATTTTGTGCAACAAATCTTCCAAACGCAAGGTTTTGGCTTTCCAATGCGAAACATCCTTACGGGCTTTCAACTTGTCAACGCGTCCCACCATTTCATTAACCGTGCGAAAACCAAGTTCGGCCATAATTTCCCGAAGCTCTTCGGCCATAAAACGGAAGTAGTTCACCACATGATCAGCTTCACCATGATACAGAACCCGTAAATCTTTATCTTGCGTCGCAATCCCGACTGGACAGGTATTCAAATGACACTTACGCATCATAATACAACCGATAGCCACCAATCCTGCAGTGGCCACACCCCATTCCTCGGCACCCAAAAGAGTCGCAATTGCCAAATCACGTCCAGTACGAATTTGACCATCGGTCTGAACCACAATACGGTTGCGCAATTTATTTTTAACAAGTGTTTGATGTGTTTCGGCCAAACCAAGCTCCCAAGGCAAACCTGCATGCTTGATCGATGTTTGCGGAGAAGCACCTGTTCCCCCGTCGTAGCCCGCAATCAACACCACATCGGCGTGTGCCTTGGCCACACCAGTAGCCACAGTTCCCACACCAACCTCGGACACCAATTTTACATTAATCCGCGCCGAAGTGTTTGAGTTTTTAAGGTCAAAAATCAACTGAGCCAAATCCTCAATCGAGTAAATGTCATGATGAGGAGGAGGTGATATCAGACCAACACCAGGCGTTGAATGTCTAACTTTACCGATAATATCATCCACTTTGTAACCAGGTAGCTGACCACCCTCACCAGGCTTAGCTCCCTGAGCAATCTTGATTTGAATTTCTTCGGAATGCACAAGATAATTGGACGTTACGCCAAAACGTCCCGAAGCCACTTGTTTAATGGCAGAACAGGCATTGTCGCCGTTCTCCATGGGCTCGAATCGCTTAGGATCTTCACCCCCTTCACCTGTATTACTTTTGCCACCAATCCGGTTCATAGCGATTGCCAAAGTTGTGTGGGCTTCTATTGAAATTGAGCCGTAAGACATAGCACCAGTCGCAAAACGCTTGCAAATAGCTTCGCTCGGCTCAACTTCATCCAGCGAAATTGATTCGCGATTATCGAAGTCGAGCAAACCACGCAAGGTTAACAATTGTTTATTTTGATCGTTAACCAAAACGGTAAACTGCTTATACATGTCATAATTGTTTTGACGCACCGAACGTTGTAACAAATGCACCACATCTGGGCTGAATAAGTGACGCTCGCCTCGTTGTCTCCACTGATACTGACCTCCGCCATCAATATCGGTATGATCCCCCTCGGTATCTTTCGAAGGATAGGCAAAACGATGGCGAATCAAGGTTTCTTCTTCAAGCTCGGCAAAACCGATACCACCTATGCGCGAAGCTGTTCCACAGAAATAATTATCAATCAGTTCTTCACCTAATCCAACCGCTTCAAAAATCTGCGCCCCCATGTAGGACTGAACGGTCGAGATACCCATTTTAGACATGATCTTTAATAAACCTTTACCCACGGCATAAATAAAATTGGCTTCAGCTTGTTCTTGGCTAATCTCCGCATCCAAATAGTGACGCTGTTGCATATCTTTAACACTTTCAAAGACCAAGTATGGATTGATCGCATTGGCTCCATAACCAATCAAGACAGCAAAATGATGAACCTCACGAGCCTCACCCGTCTCAATTACCAAACCACACTGTGTTCTTAATCCAGCTTTAATCAAACGATGATGTACCGCGGATGTCGCTAATAGCGAAGGAATCGGCGCTTGGCTGGCACTCACAGAATGATCCGAAAGAACAATCACTGAATGGCCTTCCTGAACCGCTTGGACAGCAACATCGCACAAAGCTTCAACAGCTATTTTAAGACCTCCCTTTTTCGGATCAAACAACATCGGCAATGTTTTCGCTTTCAAATATTCGGTATTGGCTCCGTTCAAACGAGCCATTTGCTCATCAGTGATCAATGGCTGAGGCATTTCGACAAAGTAACGCTCATCCTTCTCATCCAAAATGTTACCTTGGGGTCCTAAAAACGTGGTTAAGCTCATAATGGCTTCTTCACGGATTGGATCAATCGGAGGATTGGTCACCTGAGCAAAAAGTTGATGAAAATAGTTGAACAAATTGATCGACTTATCCGACAAAACCGCCACTGGCGCATCATTACCCATCGACCCAATCGCTTCGTACCCAGTGCTAAACATTGGTTCTACAAGCAATCTTAGCTCTTCCAAGCTATAGCCAAAACACTTCTGGCGTTTAAGAGTCGTCTCATGATCGGGCTGTTTAACGGGGTAATCAAAAGGCAAATCACTTAGCTCGATTTTTTGTTGATCAATCCATTCTCCATAAGGCTGAGCATTCGCCAACTGAGCTTTCACTTCAACATCGGGAACAATCCAGCCTTGCTCAAGATCGGCTAAAAACATTTTGCCTGGCTGCAAGCACCCTTTAAGAACAATATCTTCGGGCACAAATTCCAAAGCACCTTGCTCGGAAGCCATCACCAAAACATCATCTTTGGTTAAGCAATAGCGCGAAGGACGCAAACCGTTACGATCCAAGGTTGCACCAATAAATTGACCATCGGTGAAAATCACCGAAGCGGGTCCATCCCAAGGCTCCATGAGTGTTGCATGAAATTCATAAAAAGCTCTTTGTTCAGGGTTCATTTCAGTGTGTTTTTCCCAAGCTTCGGGAATCATCATCATCATCACATGCGGCAATGAACGACCTGCCAGGGTCAAAAATTCAATTGCATTATCCAAAACGGCCGAATCTGATCCATCCTCATCCAAAATGGGTAAAATTTTGCTCATTTCGTCCTCGGTGAACACATTTGATTTAAACAAACTTTGACGAGCTCGCATCCAATTGATGTTCCCGCGCAGGGTGTTAATCTCACCGTTGTGAGCCAAATAACGAAACGGTTGCGCTAAAGGCCAACTTGGAAAGGTGTTGGTCGAAAAACGACTGTGAACCAAAGCAATCGCCGAGATTGTTTCGGGATTGCGCAAATCATCAAAAAAGCCCGCTAACTGAGTGGTGATCAACTGACCTTTGTAAACCACCGTCTTGTAAGACAGTGAACCAACGTAATAATACTGATCGGCACCTTTAACCTGCTTTAAAATTTGATTTTGGGCGTATTTGCGAATCACAAACAACTTACGTTCAAAAGCCAAGTCGTCGGGACAGCCTCCGTCACGTTTAATGAACACCTGAGCCATTTCTGGTTCAAGCTCTCTGACCATGCTACCTAAGACCGAATTGTCCTGAGGAACTGAACGCCATCCCAAGACCTCTTGACCACATTCACGCACACAACATTCAAAAATTTCACGACATTGGGCTTGCAAATCTTCCTGAGGAGGCAAGAAAACCTGTCCGACACCATAATGACCAAATTCAGGAACCTCAAACCCCAATTCACCCGATAGGGATTGAAAAAAAGCGTGTGGCAATTGAATTAAAATACCAGCTCCATCACCAGAGTTATGTTCGGCACCCACCGCACCACGATGCTCCAAGTTAAGCAATAATTCGATACCTTTGCTCACAATATCATGTGACTTTTGTCCTTTGAGATGAGCAATAAACCCCACCCCACACGCATCATGTTCATAATCGGGGCGATATAAACCTTCTTTTTTTGGTAAAAAACGTGGCATAACAACCTCTTTGTTAGATTTTCCTTTAAACTTTAATAGGGAAACCCTAAAGGTATCCAAGATATCATACTATAACATTAGGATAAAATCAAGCCAGGAATTGATCCTCATCAGTGATCCTTTTAAGCTTGTTTAAAAATAAATTTATAGATCTGCGTTGAGGATCCCCTTTTAGGCCTTAGATAAAGTTGTCCCTTGTCGATAAACCTCGAATGAAAAACACGTAAATAGTTATTTTCGGTTATCACGAGAGAAGTTGGAAACCCGTGCTTCGTATCACTAAGAATAAGCTCATAATCACCATAACCCCATTCCTCGATCATTGCTTTTAAAGCATCGTAAGAGTCATGCGAAAGTTCAATATAGATCGGCTCTTCCCTATCACTAAGTGCAAAACTCTGACGCACACGCACATTTAGAAGATTATCTTGTCTCTCATCTTGAAAAACAAAATACAAAAACAAACTTTGCCAAGTCGGCTTTTCCATAGACCCTTTGCCCCAACCCATTTCTCCTATGAGATCATCAAGCGTACGAGGATTCTCTTGGTCAAAGCCAGCACCCTTTGTTTTTTGCACAATTTCATCCAAAAGTCCATGGATTGTTTCTATGTTCCATTGAGAAAACTGTTCAGGATCTTTCAAAATCTTAAGAAGCGTTTGTCCGATGTTGTCATTTGCAATCTTAGGCCGTTTCTCCAAGAGAAACGTAACATAAATCAAATCGGCTAAAACTGTAGCGAACATTGGGGACGAAGGGGAGAATAACATGTGATTACGCAGTAGCTCTTCAAAATTATCCATATTGTTAGCTAAGTGCTCAAACCACAATTCGCTTTGAATACCATAGCTTCGATAACGCCGATCGGCACCCTCCATCAATCCTAAGAAGTCTCTCTGCTCTCGAATATTTTTTTTCTTAAGCTTTAAGCCTAACCAAGAGGTCATGTTCCCGTCGAGCTTACAGAACTTAGGATGATAGAAATGTGTTTGGCGGTGAGCATTCAAAAACTCCATCACATGCTTTGGTGGATGCTGATGTTCGTATATATCAAACATCCATTTATACAAAATATTCAAATCCTTACGCCTTCTGGGCTGGGCATAAAAATCAAAAGCAGCTTGCTCTTGTTCTAGAGGCATCCAAGCTGGATTATTTGGGACCTTTTGCCAATAGTCTATTTCGGGACAATTGAACAAAAAAGTCAATTGCGACCACAAGTGCTGAGCCCGATGAAAAATCAACTTCGAATGGAACCTTAGTGGAATCAAATGTATCCCTTGGACAATCTTTTCTAGATTGACATTGACCATGCCCCAAAAAGCCCTCTGCCGACGAACATCCTTTTCTTCTTTAATCAAATGTTTTCTAGCATCTATCAGCACATTCATCGCCAGTTCAAGATAGAGTATTTCGTTAATATCCATCCGATGCCCCTTACTTGGCTCAATCTTGCGCACAACATTATCTTCTCCTATAACAGGCTCCATGGTCACTGGATCTTGATAATAAGCAGCCATCAAACGAAGCATCCATTCCTTAACTCGGGCCTCTTCGACACCATCGGCAATCAACTCATGATATAAGGCGCAAATCCTGTCTTGATTCCCATATTGCCTAAACTCTTCGACATGTTTCGGGGAAAGCCAATATGTTCCCAGTATTGAAGAAAAATCTGGTAACTTTTGATGCTCGATCTTTTTTAAGTAGATCGTTTCTCGGATATTAATGGCTAAAAAATCTTCCACAACCTGCCGCTCAGAATCATTCAACAATTCATTTATCTCAATATTATTAACATGATTAGTAAACAAATACGCATGATTAGTAAACAAATACGTCTGCCCAGACTTACGAAGCACAGAATCCTTCGCAGCTTTACTTGTATGCTTAATCAAATGAACATTCTTGTTTTCGAACACAACGGGACCATAATAAACGTTATCACCCATATAGAATGGATCTAAAAGAATCAAATTAAAACCCTCTCGCTCTTTCCATTCCACATCCGACACAATAATGGCCTCCTCCAACGAACTAAACGTTAAGTTTTGCAACCAAGGCCTCATAATCGATTCCACATCGCTATCGTCCAACATATATGCCATAAACTTGACTAGAGAATTGAGCAACATGACCTTAGTGCGACGTAAGATCTCCTCCTCATTCAAATCAATAATCAAACGAAGCAAAGCCCTAGCATAATCCTTATCGATGGCTAGATCTTTCAAACAATCAATCTTTAATTCTGGAAGAAGGTAGACACTCTTCCCTTGATAGGCGTTAAAGGTGCTGCCTTGCATAGAAAATTTCACACTATGATGTGTAAGGCTGTATTCCTTCGTCTCTTCGGGCAAACGAAACGAGAGAAAATAGTCGCTCCCTAGTTGAATATAGTTAATATCACCGACAAAGCTCGGCACAGCTAGCCCCCAAAGAACGGAACTAATGAGCACCGAAAATACATAAATACTTAAAAAAAAAGATCTCACGAAGTCATTTTAACATGACTTACATAAAGTTGTATCAAATTAATTATATTAAAGCATAGCTTAATTACAGACGAGATAAACTTACGCCAAATGCTTTTTCAAAAAAGAACCCGTGTAAGAACCTTTAGTTTGGGCTACTTGCTCTGGTGTACCCTGAGCGACCAATTGTCCTCCACCATCACCACCCTCAGGACCAAGATCGATGATATGATCGGCCACCTTAATCACATCCAAATTGTGTTCAATTACCAAAACAGTGTTGCCCTTGTCAGCTATCCTTTCCAATACATGCAACAAACGTTCGATATCGGCAAAGTGCAAACCAGTTGTTGGCTCGTCCAAAATGTAAAGGGTTTTGCCCGTGCCACGCTTGCTTAATTCACGTGACAACTTGATGCGTTGTGCCTCCCCACCCGAAAAAGTGGTAGCAGATTGCCCTAGCCCAATATAGCCTAACCCCACACTATCCAGAGTCTCCAGCTTCTTATGAATCACCGGTATATTTTGAAAAAAAGACATCCCTTCTTCGGCAGTCATATCCAACACATCCGAAATCGATTTCCCTTTAAACATCACTTCGAGAGTTTCTTTGTTAAAACGTTTACCTTTGCACTCATCACACATCACATAAACATCGGGCATAAAGTGCATTTCGATTTTAATCTGACCAGCTCCTTCACATGTTTCGCAACGTCCTCCCTTAACATTAAAAGAGAAACGTCCTGGCCCATAGCCACGCGCTGCCGATTCGGGTATCTGAGCAAACAAATCACGAATATGAGAGAACAGTCCAATGTACGTCGAAGGATTCGAACGTGGCGTGCGGCCAATCGGAGATTGATCAATCACAATCACTTTATCAATGTTCTCGATCCCTTTAAACGCAGAAAAGAGCCCTGGCTTATCCTTAGATTTATAAAGCTTTTGAGCCAAACCCTTATGAATAATTTCGTTCACTAAGGTGCTTTTACCCGATCCCGACACACCAGTCACACAAACAAAACAACCCAGAGGTATCTCAACATCGATATTTTTAAGGTTATTATGTGCCGCCCCTTGAATCGTTAAAAACGTTCCATGCCCTTGTCGACGTTGCTCAGGAATAGCAATCTTCTTGCGTCCGCTCAGATACTGACCTGTCACCGACTGCTTATCTTTCAAAATCTGATCGTAGCTTCCCGAAAAAACAACTTCACCTCCATGCACACCAGCACCCGGGCCCACATCAACAATTTGATCGGCACGTGACATGGTGTCTTCATCGTGCTCAATCACAATCAAAGTATTGCCACTATCTCTCAAATTCTCTAGTGTTTTGAGCAGACGGTCATTGTCACACTGATGCAAACCGATGCTAGGTTCATCCAAAACATACAACACGTCCACTAAACCAGAGCCAATTTGAGTCGCCAATCGAATCCTTTGAGATTCACCCCCCGACAAAGTTGCCGACGAACGATTTAAACTCAAATACGTCAAACCAACATTGATTAAAAACGACAGACGCGCTTGAATTTCCTTAAGGATCTTACCTGCAATTTTTTGATCTTGTTTTTTTAACTTGAGCTTTTGAAAAAACTGATTAATTTTATCAATCGACAAAGAACTCAATCGAACAATGTCGTGATCCTTCAGTTTAACACTCAAAGCTCCAGGATTAAGTCGCTGCCCATCACAGGTTTTACAGATCAGGACCGACATCTCTTGCTCAATTTTTTCTTTGACGGACTCGGATTGAGTTTTTTGATAACGTCTCATCAAGTAATACTGACTTTTGGAGCTGGATCGCCTTCCTAAACCGTCACAATCGGGGCAAGCGCCGTAAGGACTATTGAATGAAAACAAGCGTGGTGAAATTTCTTTAAAGCTAAATCCACAGTTCAAGCAAGCAAAATTCTCCGAATACAAATGATCCTTATGTTCATCCTGAACAATCACTAAACCTTTGCCTAAACGAGTCGCCGTTTCAACCGAATCCGCCAAGCGTTCATGGTCTTTGGACGACACCTTAAGGCGATCCACTACTGCCTCAATATGATGAATTTTGTAGCGTTCACAAACAATTTCGTCTTTCAGTAAACACACCTCACCATCGACACGAACGCGCAAATAACCGTCCTTACGCAACTTTTTAAAGACTTCTTTATGCTCGCCTTTCACTCCACGAATGATCGAAGCCAAGATAAGGGCTTTCTGCCCTTCACAGCATGCATAAATCTTCTGAATGATATTACTAACGGATTGCTTACTGATCGGCAAGGCACAGGTTGGACAATACGGCTGACCAACCCTGGCATAAAGCAAGCGCATATAATCATAAATTTCGGTGATCGTTCCCACCGTTGAACGCGGATTTTTACTGGTCGACTTTTGAGAAATCGCAATGGCTGGTGACAAACCTTCAATACGCTCAACGTCGGGTTTTTCCATCAAACCCAAAAACTGACGTGCATAAGCCGACAACGATTCGACATAGCGTCTTTGCCCCTCGGCATAGACCGTATCCATCACTAAAGAAGATTTACCTGAACCGCTCAACCCAGTGACCACAACCAACTTATGACGCTCAAACACCACATCGACATTTTTAAGATTATGTTCTTTGGCTCCAAAAACCTCTATATTTTTCAAAGCACCTCTCCATTTTCATCAACAAACTAAGCGCAACACTTTTTGTATTTTTTTCCACTGCCACAAGAACAAGGATCATTGCGACCAATTTTAACCACTCGGACAGGCTCTTGCTTAACCCATTCGCCCTCCCAAAAGTACCACAAGCCTTCTCTCTTAACAAACTTAGCTGCTTCACGATGCTCTTTAAGCTCACCATTGATCGCATAATGCGCCACAAACTCAACAAGACCTTCGCAATCGTCCTCCAACCCAGCTTCGGTACGAACAATAGTCAAACCGTGCCACTCTGAAGATGTTGCCCATTGACGCACATTCTCTTCATCGTAGCCCTCACGGGTTGTTGGGTCTAAGGTTTCTTTTAAAAAATCAAAGTTTTGCTCAACAAAAGCACTGTAACGAGCACGCATAAGAGCTTCTGCTGTTGCAACCTTACTTTCACCGTTTAAAATAGGACGACAACATTGGTTGAAACTTACATCCGAACCACAATGACACATGCTCATAGATCTTTCCTTTAATACGTTTAATCGGATAATGATTTTTTAATCGCAGCTTCACTCACCTTAAAATAAGCTTCCTCAAGGTGCTGTGAAATATTGCGTTTACCAATGCGGTAGGGCGCATCTTTAAGAACCTGAATTAATGCTGAGGGGGCTTCTGGCTTACGAGGTTTAATTTGGATCGCTTGCAAAGAGGAGCGTAATTTCCAAAATTGATGAATGTGTTCTTCTAAGTCAATCATACTTCAACGTCCTCTAATTTGAGTTGGAATAATTCCTTAAGATCATCCGTCGATAACTCGGTGATCCAATTCTCGCCCTGTTCGACCACAAGATCGGTAAGTTCACGCTTACGATCAATCATATCATCGATACGTTCCTCAACGGTTCCCTGGCACAAAAACTTATGCACATGAACAGTTTTCTTTTGACCAATCCGAAAAGCACGATCAGTGGCTTGATTTTCAATTGCAGGATTCCACCAACGGTCAAAGTGGAACACGTGATTCGCCGACGTTAAATTAAGCCCAAGACCACCCGCTTTAAGCGAAAGAACAAACACCTTAGCCTTAGAATCATCAGACTGAAACTCTTCAATCATTTCATCGCGTTGCGTTTTAGTGGTTATACCATGCAAAAAAAGAACTTCTTGCTTAAGAACCTCTTGCAAGTCATGCTTAAGCAAATGCCCCATTTGACTAAATTGTGTAAAAATAAGCGCTTTATCCCCTTCAGCAATCACTTCTTCTAACAGTTCGTAAAGACGCGTCAATTTACCAGAGCGTCCAGTTAACGACGATTTATCCTTAAGATACTGCACTGGATGATTGCAAATTTGCTTCAATTGAATCAAGACGGATAAAATCACTCCTCGTCGTTGAATACCAGCATAACTATCAATGGTGTGCAACATGCGTTGCACCACTGATTCATACAAGGCTACCTGCTCCTTGGTTAAATAACAAAATTCCTTTGTTTCAATTTTTTCTGGCAAGTCTTTAATCACATTTTTATCAGTTTTGACGCGACGCAACACAAGCGGACGAATCATCTTTTTCAAGCGCTGCGAAGTGTTTGTGTCATTGAATCGTTCAATAGGAATCGCATAATTTTGGCGAAAGGCCTTAGAACTCCCCAAATAGTTGGGGTTCAAAAAGTCCATAATCGACCACAGTTCCAAAAGACGATTTTCTAAAGGAGTACCTGTCACCGCTATTTTGTGAGGAGTATTCAATTTTTTGATCGCCTGGGTCTGCTTGGTATGATTATTTTTGATGTTCTGAGCTTCGTCCAAAACGATTCTATGCCACTTCACTCGGCTCAACTTATCCAACTCAGGTGAGGCTAACGCATAAGTCGTGATAACCACATGGCAAGTATTCACTGCATCAATAAATTCTTCCTTATCAAGTCGATTGACACCATGATGAATCATCACTTTCAAATGCGGTGCAAATTTCTTAAGTTCATTTTTCCAATTACTCATGATCGACATCGGACAAAGAATCAAAGTTGGACCACAAATATCGAACCCCATCTCTTGCTCTTTAAGAAACAGAGCAATCAACTGAATTGTTTTTCCCAAACCCATATCATCGGCCAAACAACCACCAAGCCCAATTTTTTGCAAAAAGATTAACCAAGACAAACCCGTTTTTTGGTAAGGTCTCAAAACGCCACAAAATCCCTCAGGGGTTTCTAGTTTCTGAATAGACTCGGGCTCCATCACAGCTGAAAACAAGGTATCATTAGCTTTTTCATAGTCAATCCCAATCACAGGCAAACCAATATCCATCGATTGCTCATCCATGCTCAAACACATCATTTCCCTTAAAGTCATATGCAAAGAATTGGCACGTTTTTTGAAAAAAGCGATCGCTTTTTCAATCTCTTCAACTTTTAAAACAATCCACTCCCCTCTAACCTGAACGAGAGATTGCTTCATCTCAACCAAACGCTTAAATTCTTCTTCGGTCAAAATTTCATCACCAACAGCTATCTTCCAATCGTATTCAACGATTGTATCTATCCCCATGTACTTTTGAACTTTGCCTTCCAAACCAACCTGAGAGACTCGCAAGGAAACTCCAAGTTTTTTGAGTGGCTTTTTCCACCAAGAAGGCAACATGAGGCCAAAGCCACTAGCTTCTAATAAAGGTACCGTCTCTCTTAAAAACTTAAATGCTTCAGCACTACTTAATTCAATCAAAGGATCCGATGAGCCTTCCAACAAATTTTGTAAAGGCTCATAATATCGCGAGGCTTTATTTAAGTTTTTTTCAACCAGTTCAAAAATACTATGTTGATCAATGCCGTAATCCTCTTCAATATCCTTGCCACACTGATGCAGTTTTTTCGATGAAATCATCACACTCAAGTCATGATTTGATTGCAAGTAATAAGTCAAAACCCAAACTTCATTGGGATCGTCTGACTCTGGTGGAACCAAGCGAAAACAAACGCGAAAAAACGCCGAGTAGTCGATTTGAAGCAAATCGGTCCAAGTGTTTATTTCGCTCACAAATGTATCAATTTTTTTGCACTCACCACGAACTTCTTTTTTCTGGGCAAATAAAGCTTTCAACCATTGTTCATGCAAGTGTGACACTTTTTTAGAAGCATTAATCCGATAAATGTAAGGGCTGTCGTCATTCAACTGATTGCGAATAAATGCGTCCAACACTTCCTTAAGAGCATGCCACAGCAAACTTTGTGGCGTATGATTCAGAGATAATAAATCACAACTAGCCAGCAACGCTATCGGCATCGCTTCAACCAAAAATAACATACGACGATGATCTTCATAGCTCAAATACGGAGACCAGGTTGCAAGCACTTCGTTGCTTTTGTAAGATTTTTGTTCTGCTCCTGGCAAAAAACATTCTCTCGACAAAAGCTCGAGGGCAAACTCAAGCACATGCTTCCAATAAACCACCGAGTCGGACCATTTGATGTTAACTTGAGCCATTTCGGTGATTTTGAACAAATAACGCCACAAAAGGTTTGACCCCATAGCCACCGTCCGTACGGTCCACTCTTTAATATAAAGACGATCATCCTTAGTTGCATTCTCATTTTCGAAGCACTCCTCCGAAGGCAAGGGCCCCCATTGATTGGTCGGCAAATTCAAAGACACTGTTTTGAATCCCCAATGCTCTTTCGCTCCAGTCAAACGCTGAAAAACATCCAAAATCTCAAGCTGAGGCAAACAATAGGGATGCAACGATCCAGATGCGGGTTGATCATAAGAAATAAGGTCGGTGTTTTCAGCCCAAAAATGTAGCTTTCCAGAAGTGTCGTCAGGTATCCATAAGGCATGTATAATTTTCATAAGCTAGGCAGTCACCAATTCATGTTCATGTTCATGTTTAGCAAAATCTACCATCTTGATTGCAATCGACTTTGAAACCCCAGGTTTCTGCATGGTAACCCCGTAAATAACATCGGCCTTAGCCATAGTTTTTTTATTGTGAGTAATCACAATAAACTGTGTTTTCTCTTTAAAGGAATTCATAATGTCAATAAAGCGATCCACATTGCTTTCATCTAAGGGTGCATCAATTTCATCCAGAACACAAAAAGGACTTGGATTCACCCGAAACATGGCAAACAACAAGGCGATTCCGGTCATTGCTCGCTCCCCTCCAGACATAAGCGTAATTGATTGCATTTTTTTACCTGGTGGCGAAACAACCACCTCAATCCCTGATTCCAACACATCATTTTCATTTAGCAAATGCAACTCCGCATGGCCTCCACCAAACAAAATTTTGAACAATTCTTTGAAGTGCTGATTAATCTGGTCAAAAGCTTCCCTAAAACGCTTACGAGATTCCTTGTTCACTTGGGCAATCACCTTAAGCAAAGCTTCTTTAGCTTCCAATAAGTCGGTTATTTGTTGTGATAAAAATCCATGACGTTCTTTAAGTATATCAAATTCAGCAATCGCCTCAGTATTGACAGAGCCAATTCTGCTAATTTTGTTTTTCAAAAACTGCAAACGTTCGTCTTTATCCAGTTCAGTCTCAAATTCACCCACATCAAAATGAAGCACCTGACTCCATTCGAGCTGATAATTCTCAAAAACACGTTCTTTGATCGCATCCAATTTAAGTTTGATTTCGTATTTTTGAACCTCTTGTTCCTTAATAAATTTTTGCAAATCCATCAATTGATTGCGATACTCTTGCATATGCTTTTCTTGATCCTGTAAGTCCTGGTAAATATGACGCCTTTTTTCTTGAAAAGCTCGGATAGCTCCTTGCCATTGATCAAGATCAAAACGTGCCTGAACGACTTGATCTTGATGGCTTAAAATATCTTGGGCAAGTTGCTCTCTTTTGGCTTCAAAATTATCCAGAGCTTTTGTGTTATTTTGCTTACGTCGAAATTCATCTTCGCTACGGTCTGCCAACTGTTTCGAATGGCGCTGCAGCGCAACTACTTTCTCCTCCAGCGTTGCTAACGATACCTTATGCTCCGTCATAGTTACTTCAGTTTTTTCTTTAGCTGCCTGATTCAATTGAACGCACTCTTCAAAATACTGTTGCTCTTGTTGCAACTGTCTAACCTGTTCATCCAAATCTCGATTAACCTGTTTAAACTGCTCAATATCCTTGAGTAAGGTCTCTTCTTCAACAGAAAGTTTACCTAACTCGCCATGCATTTGTCCAACTTGATCCGATAGATGTTGATTTTCTAATTGATAACGGGACAACTCTTGCTCATCTTGATGAACACGCTTATTTTTCTCCTCGATCTGTTGGCGCTTATTATGCAACTGCTGCTTCAAATCTTGCAACTGCCCTTTGGAGCTTTGCAAAGCGGCCTC
The DNA here is from genome assembly GCA_964565945.1 of uncultured bacterium. Taxonomy (GTDB): domain Bacteria; genus CAZMGY01. The sequence continues at coordinate 32,568 of CAZMGY010000026.1, read as the reverse complement.
ATGGATAAGTAACTCACACTCCAAAACTTTTAGCTGTTTGCACAAACCCTGAATTTTTTGTTCGCGACCAATCACATGAACATTGATTGAAGCACTTGCTCCTCCGATAATCGTCCCTGTGCCCTCCAAAACTTCACCATTCAAAGAAACAAATTTACACTGGGGCAAAGAGGTCTTATGAGAGGTCTTATGAAAGGCCTGAACCATATCCTGGAATGTTTGGAAAACAAAAATATTTCCAAGCATAGCTTGCAACAACTGATCGTATTTTTGATCGTAAGACACCGTCTGGATAGCTCGTGCCACAAAACCCGAACACTGTTCAATCACAGTTGCATGAAAGCCAAGCCCTTTAGCTATATCTAGAGCCACAAAAGCAGCTCGACCAATACGCTGATCTTTCAAATGGTTCATCATAGGAGGCAAATCATTAGTCGATGTCACCACAATCGACTGAGCATACTGCCCCAAAACAGCTTCGATGGCAACTTCGTAGCGATCGTCCTTCACACTCAACATTGAAGCAAAGTCACTCTGAATATTTTTGTAAACACCTTCGCCCACATCACGCTTTTTGAGAATTTCTTTGGTTCCTTGAGAGTAGCCTTCATAGTTGCGATGCATGTCTTCAAGGATAATCAGTTGAGATTTTTGAGCCGAAATAACCGCGCGTTTCTCGGATATAAGTTCTGTCTTTTGCTCAATACTATGCTCCAAATCGGTTTCCTGTTGCTGCAACCGATCTCGCTGCCCTTCGAGATCCTTTAAATAAACATGCGATGTATCTAAACGCTTCTGAACTTCTTCAGATGAACATGCCAGCTTTTTTTTACGCTGTTCCTTACCTTCTTTCTGTTCCAAAAGATCATCTTTTTTAGCCACCTGTGTTTTCAAAACATACTCACGATGAGCCATATAGTCTTTGTTGCGCGATTGTTCGGTCACTAACTCTAAGATATCTTTTTTGTGCTCATCTAATTCATGCGTATGCTCATGCAATTTAATCTCGGCTTGTTGAACATGCTTTTGATCGTTCTCCATCAGTGCAACAAGAGCCTTTATATCCAATCGGCATTGCTCTAAAGATTGTTCCTCTTCATCTTTTTGCGATTGCAAAAAAGTCATTTGAAGATCGTTTTCTTTAATCTCTTTAATCTTTTCTTCTTTGCTTTGTTCGAGCTCACGAATTTTGTTCTGATTGAAGGCAATTTGATTCTCTAAAACATTGAACGCTGAAGTTGCCTTGTTAAGCTCAGCTTGTTTATCCTCGATTTCTTGCTCCAATTGCTCCAAAGAATGTCGCAAGTCAACAACATTCTTTTCAATCTTGACAATTGACTGATGCAGATGCCTATCTTGTTCTCCGAAACGAGCTAGCGCATTGGTGTTTTGGAATAGACCTTGCCCCAATTCTTTAGCCCGTTCACGTTGAACCTTGACATCTAAACGTTTAAGTTCATCAAAAAATTCCTTGTAACACTGAGCCTTACGTGCCTGGCGCTCAATCAAATTCATTTGTCGCGTTACTTCGGTCAAAATATCATTCACACGCACCAAGTTGTCCGATGTTCGCTCCAGCTTACGCAAAGCTTCTTTTCGCTGAGCTTTGTACTTGGTAATCCCAGCAGCTTCCTCAAAAACAAACCTCCGCTCTTCGGGTTTAGAGGTTAGAACTCGATCCATCCGTCCCTGTTCAATCACCGAATACGAATCTGACCCCAAACCCGTATCCATCAGTAACTCCGTGATGTCTTTCAGGCGACGAGGTTTTTTATTGAGTAAATAATCACTTTCACCTGAGCGATAAAGCTTACGTGTGATCTTGATTTCAGAAAATTCCATTGGGAAAATGCCTGCAGAGTTATCGAGAACTAAGGATACTTCTGCCATACCAAGGGCTTTGATCGATTCCGAACCATTGAAAATCACATCTAACATGTGGGTGCCACGTAAGGCTTTAGCCTTTTGTTCCCCAATCACCCATTTGATCGCATCGGACACATTGCTCTTGCCACAGCCATTAGGGCCAACAATCACAGTTACACCATCGTTATTAAATGTAAATACAGTTTTTTCTGGAAATGATTTAAAGCCAAAAATCTCTAACCGCTTTAAAAACATATGAGCCTCCGCCTCAAGGTCGCACACAATAAAGGAGTATTATATCCGAATCTAAGTCTCGGGTCAATTTGAGAATACTTCTAAAGGTAATCCTCCCATTATGATTACTTGCAAACAGCCTCCATAAGAAAGATCAACACATTATGTTCTTCAAACAAGTAAACCGCTTGAGCGGTTGTGCAATAAAATACTGGCATTAAATACAAATATTTTTTTGTGAATTCAATGTAATACTCCTTAAAAAATGGTCATCGTTTTCAATTGATCAAAACGCTCTTGAATATCCTCGTCCGTAATCGCGACCAAACGATCTAAACTAAATCCCTCAACCGTGAACGAAGATACGCAAGCCCCGTACACCATTGCCAAACGAAAAGTTTCTTGAGTCAGCGCCCCCGATTTGGTGATAAAACCCATAAAACCCCCCGCAAAGCTATCTCCTGCACCAGTGGTATCAACAACATTTTCAACGGGATAGGCTGGAATCAAAAACAACTCCCCATCACGCCCCATTAAAAAAGATCCGTGCTCCCCACGTTTAACCACCACCTGACTCGGCCCCAGCTCCAGCAGGGACTTCGCTGCTTTAATCAAAGAATATTGCTCAGACAACATTCGCGCTTCCCCATCATTTAAAATAAGAATATCCACACGCTTAAGAGCTTCAAGCAATTCTTTGCTCCGTGTTTCGATCCAGTGGTTCATGGTATCCATCACAACCAGTCGCGGCTCTTTCACTTGATCCATCACTTTCATTTGCAACAAAGGATCAATATTGGCCAAAAACACGTACTCCGAATCACAATAAGAATCCGGCAACACGGGGTCAAAATGTTCAAACACATTCAAGGCTAAATTAAGCGTTTTAACTGACATAAAGTCCTTCGAATACTCACCCGTCCAACGAAAGCTTTCGCCCTCTTTATGCTCCAAACCCTGCAAATCGATATTTTTAGAACGTAAAAGGTTAATATGCTCTTTGGGGTAATCCTCTCCCACAACACCAACCAAATTAACCGCCGCAAAATGACTAGCCGCACACGAAAAATAACACGCCGATCCTCCCATCGCATTGTCTTTGCACCCTTTGGGAGAAATAATATTATCAATAGCCACCGAACCGACAACCACTAAACTCATATTTGTATTCCTTTCTCTAACTCATACCACTCAAAACGTATTTTCTGGAAAAACACGCCCCAATCAACCGAAATCACTTTGCCATACTCTTCCAATACACGCAGGGTTTCCTTCACCCGTTGCAGGTTGGCCCCTAATACAGCCTGCTCATTAGCACGCTCGCCCTCAGAGGTACTCATCTGATCACGCAAACAATCATGCGCCACATCACGCACCTCAATCAAGCACTCAATCCAATCGCTTTGACTGAGCCAAGCCGACACCCGATGTCGAACATCTTTGCAAAATTGCACCAAAGACTCTTCTCTAGTCACAAAACGTGCATATTCTTCGACAACACGCACACCTTCACGTAACCGATTCACATTGGCATCGATGATTCTTAACACATCTGGAGAAACAGACAGAGGCTCACTCATCTCTAGCTGACGAATTTTCTCAACAACATTAGTGCTTGATTTACCATCAACAAAAGATAATATTTCAACCTCCCCTCCACATGCCATAACTTCCTCGGCACCCACAATATTTTCAATGGTGTAATCACCTCCCTTGGTAAGCACATCAGGTTGCACACTCACAATCAATTCCAAAGGCGTATCTTCTTCAAAGAAAACCACCCCGTCAATGCAAGAAAGTGCTTCAAGCAATTCTGCCCTTTCTTCTTGGGGAACAATCGGACGTTGATTGCCCTTAAGGCGTTTAACAGAAGCATCGGAATTAAGTCCTAAAAGAAGCACATCACCATAAGCACGCGCTTGTTGCAAATAACGCACATGCCCGACATGCAAAAGGTCAAAACATCCATTGGTAAAAACCACTTTATAGCCTTGTTTTTGCCATCCCTCAACAGCCTGTTTGGCCTGATCCCAGCTAAGCACTCAGTTGCTCCTCGACCAATTGGCAGATCAAATGCAACACAGCCATATGAACTTCTTGCACCAAAGACGTTGCCTTGGCAGGAACCACCAAAGCATGATCACACAGCTCCAATAACGGAACTCCAGGAAGTCCAGTCAAACCAAGCAAAATAGCGCCCTGATCTTTGGCCACCTTCATGGCCTCTATCACATTAGCCGAGCAACCACTGGTGGAAATCCCTACAATCACATCTCCAGCTCGGGCAAAGGCCTTAACTTGACGCACAAAAACTTGCTCATAACCATAATCATTAGCAATAGCTGTGACTGTTGACGAATTAGGTGTTAAAGCCATGGCTGGCCAAGGGTCTCTTTCCAAACGAAAACGTCCGACAAGCTCAGCCACAAAGTGCTGCGCATCCGCAGCGCTCCCACCATTGCCCATCGCCAGTACTTGACCACCCTGACGATAGCTGTCCACGACTGCCTGAACCATGGACACAATCACCACAGATTGTTCTTGCGCTACTGTTTGTTTCAACTGCGCACTTTCTTGCAAATAAGCTTGAACTTGCTCTTTCATGCTTTATCCAAAAAAAGTTTTGGCCAGTTCATAAAGATCCTTGTCAACTGTTTTGAGTGTTCCCACACCCTCTTCCAATGGTACATCAACAATTTTATTACCTTGCAAACTAGTCATTTTACCAAAATTACTATCAAGAACAAGCTCAACAGCTTTGACACCAAAACGTAAACCTAACACGCGATCAAAAGCGCTTGGGGCTCCACCGCGTTGAACATGGCCAAGAACCACATACCGGGTTTCGAAGCCAGTTTTCTCTTCGAGTTTTTTGGCCAAACGCTCGCCTACACCACTCAATTTAACATGACCAAAAGCATCCAGTTCAGTATCTTGGGTCATCCTATCGACATCTTTCTCGATCGCGCCTTCGGAAACGGCAACAATGCTAAAGTTTTTGCGCTCATGGCGTTTTTTAAGGGTCGCGACCACTTCGTCCAAATTGTACTCTTCTTCGGGAATCAAAATTACATCGGCGCCACCTGCCAAACCTGCATAAAGAGTGATCCAACCAGCGTGGCGACCCATGATTTCCACCACAATCACACGGCTATGTGATTCGGCAGTCGTGTGCAAACGATCAATCGCTTCCATAGAAATGTTCACCGACGTATCAAAACCGAAGGTAAAGTCGGTTGCCGAAAGATCGTTATCGATCGTTTTGGGCACACCAACAACGTTGAAACCAGCACGACACAGCTTGTTAGCCACACCCAAGGTATCTTCTCCCCCGATAGCCACCAAAGCCTCCAAACCATTAGCTTCAAAAGTCGCCTTAATGGTCTCTAAATTTCCTTTAACCACAGCATCATCACCATTGTAAGGATTGGTACGTGATGTTCCCAAAATAGTTCCACCGCGATGCAAAATGCCCGAAATCGACTCTAAATTCAAGGGTCGTTGGTCATTTTCCAAAATACCCTTCCATCCGTTTTGGAACCCTATCACTTCGATTCCATGCTGCAAAGCTTTGCGAACCACACCACGGATCACAGAATTCAAACCAGGACAATCTCCACCACCAGTTAATACACCAATGTTTTTCATCTAATCACACTCCTCCTTATACTTACTTCGTTTGCGGGATACTTTTCACCCTGCACAAAGTCCTTATTATAACGCAAGTATAAGCACGTGTGAAGCATTGGAATTATTCTCGCACGGCCCCCCCCCCTCCTCAAATAACTACTCAAATGTCGGAGAAGATTAAGCCGCTTCGTACAGTAGAGTCTCGGCATAATCCTTATCGTTATCAAGCCTAAGCCCATTTAAAGAGTGAATTTTGTCTTGAAAGTTCTGCTCATCCCAGTCTCCCTCAAGAGACAGATCTTCAAATAGATCTTCAAAATCTTCATACGTGGCATTGCGACCAATCTGAAGAGTCAGCACTCCAGTGTTATTTGGCAAAACAACCTCAATGATAAGTAAATCCTTGGACTGCTTTCTTTCCTGATATTTCCCAGGATCCCCCCTCCTCGGTTTAGCTTCGGGTTTACCTCGTGCAACCACTTCTGCAACAACAGCCTGATTTTCCAATTTTTTGGCTTCTTTTTCTAAAACGGTTTGTCCTATCCTCAACTCGTCAATAAATTCCTCAAGCAAAAACTGATAAAGCTGAGCATCATACTCATGAATATCAACCTGATTAGCAAATTTGAATCTCTTGGCTTTCCATTTTAAACCGCCTTTACCCTTCAGCACTTGAGGTTCAACATAAAATGTGGTCTCATTTTTTAGGATATGCAAATGCTCCACAACATTCCTGTTCTTCAATTGATCTATAGATAACAAGTGTTCAAAAACCCTACGTTCTTGCTTAGTTTTAAAATTAATTCCTATCCATCCAGTCTTGTAACCAGATTTGTAGCATCCAGCATCGCCAGCCTTGTCTGTTTTTTTAAGCATCAAAATTTTATCGTTATCCTTGGGCATCACAAAAATATTATGATTAGAAGGAAAGGGATAGGGTGCAACACCACATGCAAAGCTGGCTGTTTGAACATACTTATTATAAAATTCCTGACATTCTTCGACTGTGTTAAACCGCAATTCGCTTTCGCCGTTATGTGTATATTTTAAGGAAACCTCAACAGACCTAGTCTTATCCTGAAAAAGATCGTCTAGATCAAAATACTTCTCTGGCTCGGGGCTAACAACACCAGGAATCAGTTCAAAATCCGCCAAAAATTTTGTTGAATTTTTCACAAAAGCTTGGGCTTTGCTAGCAGCTTCTTCCAACAGACCTCGTAAGCGAGTGTCCGTTAAATCCTTAAGGATCAAATCCTTAAATCCATCGTCCCCTCCGCGCCGAAAGAATTGGTTATTGCTAAGAGCAACTCGAATATCCTTCTCGATTGCTCTAAAGTCCCCCTTAAAACTTTCACCCAAATCCAGTTGAAAAGGATTAAATCCCCCACTCCCATTGCTTTGAAAAATCACATTTTGATTGCTGGGACTAAAAAAGTCTTCGTTCGCAAACAACACCGCATAGATATACATCCGATGCAGTTCGTCCTGAGCAATCTTAAGACGCTCCTCTTCAGATAACGACTCATACAATTTGACATGAGGCACTATTTTGGTCCCCACCAAGAGGCTGCCGTTAGTGGCACGCACCATACGAGCTTCGGGCACAACCACCCCCATTTTGCGCAACACATGAAGCAACATCACTTCTTTCATCGCATCGCGATAACGATAGGTCGGAGAAAAACCACTAGGATTCCCTGCCATTTTGACCATCCATTCCTCTCCTGTTTTCACATCGTGATAGATAGCCCCAGGCATAACCCCTCCTGGTTTGTTGCGTGAAAAAACAAATTCCTTAGGATCTAGTTGGAAAAACTCAGAACGCGACACCACAGGATCTTCAGAACGCGACACCACAGGATCTTCAGAACGCAACACCACAAACCCCTGATGGATTGTCTTAAGCTCATCTACACTCTTTTGGGGGAAGTAAAGTGCTTTCTCCATGCCTGTTTTATTAAAAACGTATGGATTACGTAAATCATGATGCTTATTAAGAGTATCAGTGTCAACATACAGCACATACTTTAAAAAAGCATTGCGCTCAGCATTGCTAAAAAAATTAATACCCACATCGCCACGACGAGCCACATAGGCTCCCAAACGATCCTCATCTCGAGCCTTAGGCCCTTTAGAGGATTTCATACGAACCAAGGTATTCTTCCCCACAACCTCCTGAAATAGGGTAGGTTGAAAATTAACACTTTGTTTCAAAAAATCACTCTTATCATCAATATCAAAAAAACGAATATAAAGGGATCCCTTGTGCCAAACAAAGCACCGGCCTCCTTTTGTATCGACTTTAGGAATTTGTTCCAAAGCGGAATCATCCCCCACATGCATAGAAGCAGACCCTAGCGTCTCTTTTCGTTGCTCCAAGACCTTGTGAACTTTCAAACTATTTTCAAACGTTTTCTGCCAATAATCCTCTTGGACCTCAGTCACTGTTTCGTTTTGCAACAAATCCTTCATGGCCATGGCCCGTTCAACTTCACCAAAAAGAACCAAAGATTCGTAACGGCGTGACAGACGTAGACGATTATGCCTATGGAATTTATACTCCTTTAGGACGCCATTCTTCCTAACAGTTTTTGTTTGGTAAGGTTCGCGAATATACTCCTTGAAGTCAAGCTCGTTGATAATTTTTAAACTTTTTTTCCCTTCGTCGTAAGCTAGACCAATGTGGCGCAAGTAAACATCATCATTTTGTTTCAGCTTTGCTCGAAAGTTTTGATCCCTGCGCAATTGCAAGATACCGTCAAAAAGTGCTTCACGTGTTGCCAGAGGATAAGTCAAAATATTGTAAGGATCCCTCCCAACCTTCATATCATAAGACAAATAAGTAGGCTCAGAAGCACCACTGATTCCTCGAGAGACCTTAGGATAAAACGACCAAATAAAATCATGCCGTTCCATATTGAAACCATTGATCAACTCTCCCGTTTGAGGATTATAAATCTCATTCAAGCTGTTACGACGACCTATTTTCATTTTTTTTGAGGTTATCCCATGAAAACTTTGATCAACCGTTTTATTACCAGAAAACAACTTTTGAAAAGCTTGAACCAACTTCTTACACACTAATGAAGGCTGCACAAAAGGATCTGATTTCACAACAGCCCTCTGCTCAGCTTCGGATACAAAAGGTAAAACACTTCTTTCGGCTAAAAAGCTCTCAAGCAAACCGCTCTTTTGATGAATATCCTCCTTACTATACTTTTCAAAATACGCCTTTAAATGAGGTTTAATCTTTTGCTCATAAAAGGCCTTAGCCTCCTCGGCATAGCCCCGCATGTTCGACTTGAAACGACAGTACTCCCTTAGAGATCCTTCAGGATTCTTACTCCAAAAATCAATCAACTCCATTTGAAGTCGCCCCAAGTAGTTAGAAGAATCATTTAAATCTCGATTGTTAGACGCATACACTTGCGGACAGAAGCCCCAAGTCGAATCAGTGTCCGAGGATTCAACAATAACATTTCCATTCAGACTCATTAACTTAGCTTTATACTTTGAGACTGAAAACTTGTACCACAAAGCTTCGCGCATACGCTGAAACTTAAGTCCAGCATCCCAATCTTTAATCTGCTCTGGATTCAATCGGTATTTCTGTCCCAACTTAAGCGCCTCTTTTGGAGTAGAAGCCTTTCTCACAGCATCAAAAGCCTTGCGATTAATACCCCAAAATTTCATTGCGTTGTAATAGTGCTCCGCCGACTTCCATAAACATAAAATTTCTTCCTTACCCCAAATCATTTTGACCTGAAACAATGTAGATCCATCTGAAGGTGTGTAAAAATTAGACAACCAGTAATTTTCGCTACCTTTAGCGTACGCATCCACCACTGACAGAGGTTGACGAGATCCCATCCCAACACCCTGTGTTTGTCCGTGCGAAGAAACTTTTCCATCCCAAAACTTCTCTAAATCCTTTGATATCAAGTTAGAAGCAGGGGCTAAACCCCAAATAACCTGAACAAACACTAGCTGAATAGCTACAAATCCAATAAAAACCTGTCCCATCACCGCTCGCCTCCCTTATTAAAAAATCTTATTAGATTGTATCATAACATCTTATAAAATAACAATATAAGAGTATTTCAAAATAAAATATTTCATTATAAAATCAGGAACGAGGATGAAAACATTGATGAATATCTTTCAATCTATGAGCATTCACGTGGGTGTAAATCTGTGTGGTCGAGATATCGGTATGCCCAAGCATCTCCTGGACAGCCCTTAAATCAGCCCCATATTCGAGCAAATGTGTCGCAAAAGAGTGTCTTAATGTATGAGGACTTATTCTCGTATTCAAACCTAGGATTTTAAGATACTGTTTCAAAGTTTTCCAAAATCCAACACGTGTCATACCTCGTCCTAGGCGACTCAAAAAAACGGCTTCTTCCGTCACGTCCTTGCGCAAAAAAGGCCGTGACCAACGCAAGTAGACCTGTACAGCCTCAACAGCACGCCTCCCCAAAGGAACAATCCTCTCTTTTTGACCTTTGCCAAAACAACGCACATAACCTTCGTTCAAATGAATTTGCTCCATTGTTAAGCCCACCAACTCACTCACACGCAATCCTGTCGCGTAAAGCACTTCTAGCATCGCTTTATCGCGAAAACCTTTCACATTCTCATCTGGAACACTAAGAAGTTCTTCGACTTGAGACAACGACATCACTTCGGGTACTTTGCTCAACTGTTTTGGGCTCTGCATCGCGGCGCTCACATCCTGACTAAGAACGTTTTCGTCGTACAAAAAACGATGCCACATTCGTATCGCCACCAATTGTCTTGCTAAACTACTTGATTTAGCCCCCTCGTGACTGCGCTTTGCAAGAAGATCAACAATCAACATACGCTCGACACGATTCATATCATCGATCAAATGTTGCTCCAAAAAGTCGATGTAATACCTTAAATCACTCTCATATGCCTTAAGCGTATGCCAGGATAAACCTTTTTCAACTTTTAAAAACTGTAAAAAATGATCAAGCTGTAGTCTCAAATCCATGAACACACTTTACCATAAAAACCTAGGCCTGTTTAGGCAGTTGTTCAACGGTCAAGGTTTCATCATAACGGTAAGTTTTTTTAAATGTAGGTTAAGTCGCGCCTCAGTCAGACCTTGTAACACCCAATTGCGAAAAGCACGGTGTTGCCCTTCAAAAAAGAGGCTTAATACTACTTTTTTTCTCCCTTTTATAACTGGCTTATTTCCACTATACGCTAATAAACATAAAAAAGAACCCCCACCTTAAGGAGAGGGTTCTTTTAGAGATTTTAGTCCAACAGATCTAAGTTTTAGATGTCGTAGTACAATTGGAACTCATAAGGATGTGGACGAAGTTCCAAAGCTTCCACTTCGTTTTCCAACTTGTAATCAATCCATGTTTCAATTACATCATTGGTGAAAACATCACCTTTCAACAAATACTCATGATCTTTTCTTAGAGCTTCGAGAGCATCGCGCAACGAGAATGGAGTGTTATCCACTTTAGCCAACTCTTCTGCAGGAAGATCGTAAATGTTTTTATCCAGTGGTGCCCCTGGGTCAATCTTATTTTGAATCCCATCAAGACCTGCCATAAGCATTGCAGAAAAAGCAATGTAAGGGTTACAGCTAGGATCTGGGCAACGGAACTCAATACGTTTGGCCTTTGGATTATCGGAGTACATAGGAATACGAATCGCTGCGGAACGATTACGGCTTGAATAAGCCAAGTTCACTGGAGCTTCGTAACCAGGCACCAAACGTTTATAAGAACTACTCGTTGGATTAGACAAAGCCACCAAACCTTTAGCATGTTTCAAAATACCACCGATAAAGTGCAACGCCATCTCAGAAAGACCCGCATAGCCATCACCAGCAAACAAAGGTTGTCCATCTTTCCATAGAGAAATATGCGTGTGCATGCCTGAACCATTATCCGAGAACAATGGTTTTGGCATAAATGTCGCCGAGTAACCTGCGCGGTGAGCTACATTTTTAACAATGTATTTATACTCTTGCAACTGATCTGCCACGGCAACCATCGTGTTAAATTTAATGTCGATTTCTGCTTGTCCAGCTGTGGCCACCTCGTGATGTTGGCATTCTACTTCTATGCCCATTTTCATCATTTCAACAACCATCTCAGAACGAAGATCCTGAAATTTATCGGTTGGTGCACAAGGAAAATAACCTTCTTTATGACGAATTTTATGTCCTAAATTCCCCATATCTTCATCACGTCCAGTATTCCAATCAGCTTCAATCGAATCGATTTCGAAAAAAGACGCCGAAGGTTCAGTGCCATAACGAATCGAATCGAAGATAAAAAATTCAGCTTCTGGACCAAAAAAAGCTGTGTCAGCGAGGCCCGTTGACTTCAAATACTCTTCAGCTTTGATCGCAATGTAACGAGGATCACGGCTATAGTTTTCTCTTGTAATAGGATCTTTAATATTACAAATGATGAAGATTGTTTTATGAGCTGTGAAAGGATCAATCTTGGCCGTGGCTGGATCAGGAATAACGATCATATCACTTTCGTTAATCGCTTGCCATCCACGCATTGAAGAACCATCAAAACCCAATCCTTCGTTAAACGTTCCCTCATCAACTTGATTGGTTGGAACTGAAAAATGTTGCCATTTTCCAGGAAAATCCATAAAACGAAAGTCAATAAACTCAATGCTTTCTTTCTTGATAAACTTAAGTACCTCTTCAGATGTCTTCATCCTTTTTTCCTTTCTTCATTGTATTTAAGACAAAAGACCGAGGCAAGGGATCCAAACACACCTCTGCCTATGTCTAAAATCATAGGCATTATCCAACTGCCTCTTCTCCACGCTCACCTGTACGGATACGGATACAATCTTCCAAACTGGCAACAAAAATTTTCCCATCACCAATATTGCCTGTGCGCGCACCTTCTATAATAGCATTAATGGTCTTTTCGACAAAGTTATCGTTCACAGCTATCTCCAAACGAACCTTTTTGATCAGGTTCACTTCGTGCACAACACCACGGTATGTTTCGCTAAAACCCTTTTGGCGTCCACACCCAACAACGTTGGTAACTGTCATTTTATCAACTTCACACGTGGAAAGTGCTTTCTTAACATCAGTTAGTTTATGTGGCTGAATCATCGCCGTAATTAGTTTCATTTGTATTCCCCTTAAACCAGTTTAATTTATATTCAAATAAATACTTAATTTTTAGTTAGTTGTAAAAATTTGAAAACCAGCATAGGCTTCCATCCCGTGCTCTCCGATATCTAAGCCTTTAAGCTCTTCTTCTTTCGATACACGTAATCCAAGAGTCGCATCTAAAATTTTGAAGATCACTGTCATGCTCACGAAAATAAAACCACAAATAGCAGCCACACCCACCAATTGAGTAATCAACAGCCTAAAACCTCCACCATAAAGCAATCCATTTTCGCTACCATATTTGGCAACACCAAAGATCCCTACAGCAAGAGTTCCCCAGATACCACAAACACCGTGCACAGGAAAAGCTCCAACAGGATCATCAATTTGAAGTTTGTCTAAAATAACAACACTAACAACAACCAAAATACCAGAAATGGCTCCAATAAGGATAGCAGCCCATGGTTCAACAAACGCGCAACCCGCGGTGATACCCACAAGTCCAGCCAAAGCACCATTCATTGTCATCGACAAATCTGGTTTTCCAAAAAGAACCCACACCGAAATCATCGCCATAATACAACCAGCTGCCGCTGATAAGTTTGTGTTAAGAGCAATCATTGAGATTTCGGATCCCGCACCAACACCAAGTTGAGAACCTGAGTTAAAACCAAACCAACCAAACCATAGGATAAATATGCCTAATGCCGCTATCGGGATATTATGTCCAGCAATCGCATTAGCTGAACCATCCTTGTTAAAACGTCCAATACGAGGCTTAAGGATAAGAGTTCCTGCCAAAGCAGCCACACCACCCACAGCATGAACAATTGTCGAACCAGCAAAGTCAGTAAAACCCATGACAGTTAACCATCCACCACCCCAAGTCCAGTGTCCGATAATAGGATAAATGAAGGCACAAATGATAAAAGAACAAATAAGGTAAGAGGTAAACTTCATACGCTCAGCCACACCACCAGAAACGATCGTCGTGGCTGTACCAGCAAAAACAGCTTGAAATAACCAAAAAGCATGTAAAGGAATGTCGGCAGCAGTTTCTGCTCCTACTAAAAACCAGCCTTTAAGGCCAATAAATCCGTTTCCTTCACCAAACATAATGGCATATCCAAAGATAAAGAAACCAATTGACGCCATACAAAAGTCCATATAATTCTTCATAAGGATGTTACAGGTATTTTTGGCGCGCACGAACCCAGACTCAAGCAAGCTGAATCCTGCTTGCATCAAAAAGACCAAAAAGGCGCATACCAAAACCCATACTGTATCAAGCCCTTGAATCACATCTGTTAGCTCTGCCGCGTACAGGTTAGAACTCAACATGACCATAAGAGCCGTCAACATAAAGACGCCGCCTCGACTAAACAAATTGAAAACATTCATAAGAAACCAAACCTTTCATTTTCATTTATTATTCAGAACGACAGTGCTCATGAAAAGATCGGACGACAATGCCCTAAAACAAGAAGTGCACCAAAGCAAAATCTCACCGCTTCGGGAAAACCATACTCAAAACACCCCGCCCACATTTTAATTTAAGCATGCTTGGTTTGTCAATTAATATTTTTTTTTGTCATGGGAACATGTTATAATGTCGCCCAGAGGGATTGGGAGAAGGAGATTGTTTCCAAAATGAATTACCAAACTTTAGAAAAAGTCTTAACCTTTATCAATGAACACACCTACATCCAACAGCTTTCACTGCTCGTTCTCATGATTCTTGGAGGCGGTATGACCTATTGGATCACCCATAAGCTCCTCCTAAGGGGTTTGCACATCATCGTCCATAAAACCAAAAATCAGTGGGACGACATCCTTATTAATCACAAGGTCTTCAATAAATTGGCATACATTGCACCAGCTTATTTCATTTACGAAGTATCCACCCACCTTCTTTATGGAGAAACAATGATCAAACGGCTGGCTTCGGCTTGGATTATTGTTACCATCGTCGCAATGCTACAACATTTAGTTGATGCGGGTTATCTAATTTATTGCACACTCCCCATTGCCAAGAACAAGTCTGGCTCCAAAGGATTCACCCAATTGGCCAAAATTTTCCTCTTTATTATAGGAGCTATCATTCTGGTCTCTATCCTTATTGGGAAGTCACCATTTGTTCTCATGAGTGGTATAGGCGCCATGACCGCCGTCCTTCTTTTGATTTTTCGCGACACTATCCTCGCTTTGCTGGCCAGCATTCAAATCAGCACTTACAATACACTCCGTGTTGGAGACTGGATTGAAATGAAGGAATATTCGGCCGATGGTGATGTGGTTAATATCAATCTGCACACCCTTCAAGTTCAAAACTGGGACAAAACCATTGTGAATATTCCAACCCACAAGTTTCTCGAACATTCCTTTAAGAATTGGCGCGGCATGTATCAAGCTGGAGGACGACGCATCAAGCGATCAATCGCAATTGATATGACATCAGTTCAGTTTGTCACTCCCGAAATGCTCAAACAATTCAAAGCCTATGACACCATCAAAGAATACATTGAAAACAAAACCAAGGAAATCAAAGAATACAACCAAACCCTAAGTAGCGGTACCTCCCTCACCATCAACGGGCGTCGCTTAACCAATCTAGGAACTTTCCGTGCCTACATTAAGTATTACTTGCAAACAAAGCCCGAAATTAATGATAAACTCACCTTCTTGGTGCGTCAATTGGCTCCCACCGAAAAAGGTCTTCCGATCCAAATTTATCTGTTCACCAAAGATACACGATGGACCCAATACGAAGACATTCAAGCGGATATCTTTGATCACATCTTGGCGGTGATACCAGCTTTTGGATTGCGTGTTTTTCAGAATCCCACTGGATATGATTGGAGACAGTAAAATAATAAAATCAGGTGCGAAGCTGAGAAAGCTTCTCTTCAATCGCCTTCTCGACGTCTTTGAACTTTTTGATCACGGTTTCCAGGTCTTTGTAATCAATCTTACCCTTAGGACGCCATAATTCAACCAAATCACGATCTATTTTGTTCAAACGTTTGAATTCTTTTTTAAGATCATCCACATGGTCGGCCAAGGCTGCCATCATGCCGTTGACCGCTTTAGCCAAATCCTGGATTTCATCGGACGAACGCAAAAGCACTTTATGAGCCAACTCTCCCTCTCCAATACCTTTAACATGCTTTTCGATCCGATAAATCGGCCCAGCAATCCGATGCGAGAACAAATAAACCAAAAACCACCCCATAATGCCCAGTATCGCAATAGTAATCAAAGTCAAAGCGATCATCATCGGTAAAATAAAATCTTGCGTGGTTTTAACCACCAAACGTGAATTTTCGAACACGGTGGTCATAGTACCAGCACTCCAAAAATACAACCCCAGTCCAACCAAACCCACCGAAAGAAGCAGAAGCCCCACAAAACGCTGCACAAACTTAAGCTGAAAATCTTTCACCAAATACTGTTTACGTTTAAATTTTTCCACCAAACTACTCCACCTCTAATTGCTTTAAAACATCACTATTCACATGAATTTTGCTTTTAGCTCGGAGCTGACGAATCCACTTATCCAAAATCTCCAAATCACGTTCTTCCTGTAAAACATCCATCAAACGCTTATGCATGTCTTCTTCAGACCCCATTTGACGCTCTTTAAACCCTTTCACTTCTAAAACCACCCAACCGAGATCGTAGTTATAAATGATTTTTTTATCGCCCTCTTCCATGCCAAACAAGAAGTTTCGATAAACTGGTTGAACTTCTTCGTAAGCAAACCAATGCCAGCCCGAATCCTTTTGAATCTGTAATTCTTCTTCGTAGCTAAGCATTTCATCGGCCAAGAGTTTGCGTGCAATGGCTTTGCTCCCCACAACCCTAATACACGCATGTATTTTGCGTTGCATTTCTTTAAAATAAAACTCAACCTCTTCCTCACTGATGGTCAATTGTTTAATCACTTCTCGTGTTTTATGTATAATCAAGCGTTCAATCATCGCTTGTTTCCAAAAAGCCTCCACAAACAAACAAAACTCTTTGTCTTTATCGATATTCAAACGATGCGCTTCTTCAATCAAAACCTGTTGATCAATCAGCTGTTCCATAAAAGCTTCGCGCGCATCCGACGACTTGAGAGCCTCGCGCTCGGCTTCGCTCAGGCGTTTCACTTCCCGCAAATAATCACTAACCATCAGTTTGTAATTCCCAATCTGCGCCACCACAGGCTCAACCTTTTCTTCGGAACGGCACGATAAGCTTAGCAGACACATTGGAATAAGCACTAAAGCACGCAAATTTGACATTTTTAACCCCCTAGATCACACAAAAGTCAATATAGCACAGTGGCTTTCCGAAAAGCAAACTATCGTTACATTTTGAGAACAAAACACCCTATAAAGGCATTAATCAATATCAAATACGAGACTATGGAGGCAAATATTCAATACATTCAGGCTTTCTTGAGACACAGGAACCATCGTTTTCATCCTCCACTCATAAATCTTCCCAGAATGTTGGATAAAAGTCCACTGCTCGCGAATCGTAACTTTAGGGGCATTCTTAATGTAAGGAGGGTAAATCATCGTATGCTGCGCAGTTCTCCAGACAAGAATATCCTCGCCAACCTTTTGACGGTACGTCGTCGGCTCAGCCACCTGTTTTAGGTGCGCCAGTTTCTCTTTGGCCACTTCATGAACCCGATCGATATCAGCGCCATTCCCTGTATAGTCGACTGAAAACATGATGTTGGTCGGATAAGAGGATTCTCCTTGGCGATCGATCAAATGCACCATACTGTACTGTCCCTCTGGATCCTTAAAAAAATTCACTTTAAACCCCTGGGGAACTTCAAGTGAAATGGGAAAATCGGCCCAAGGGCTCTCAACACGAAGAGGCCATTCTTCGGTTTCAAAGTCCTCTTGCGACTTAGCTTCTTGACGCGCATAGGGCCAAACTTGACCTGGCAAACATGTTCTTTGATAGTCTTCTCCTCCTTGATCACATCCCCATCCGATTAAGGCCAGTGCAATAATAAGGCCAAAGCTTCTAATACTCATCCAAGTCATGGTAAACCGTCCTCATATAATCCCGCAATTCTTTCTCGCCATTCGGTCCATTCAGCAAGGCCAACAGCTGATCGAACGTTTCATTTTTATCGTCTCCTTGTGCTTGTTTCCAAAAACGTAAAGACATCAAAAAGGCTTCATACTCTTCATCGACCGAATTAAAGCTCCGACCAGCATCTCCACGCGGGGTAGAATCATCAGGCGCAAGCGATTCTGCTACCTCTTTGGGTAATTCTGGGGCTTGATGATTCCAATAGTGATGAATACCTTCGTGAGCCAATAAGGAAGCAATCATGCTCAAAGGCTCATCCTTAAGTTCAAGTGTATTGACCACAATAAACTCACGAAATTCTCCCGTCACGCGATCGGAAAACGACAAAGTGTATCCCAATGTGGATTCCTCGAATCCCCCAGAAGACTCAAGGCGTGATTTGTAACCCCATATAATGGGAACATTATGCGTGACCAGAGTAGCAAAAATATCCTTCGTGCTCACACCATACTGTCCCTCAACCTCTAAAGTAGCATCGTCTAACAAAGCTTTGGCTTGGGCTAAATCCTGCACAAATTCTTCAGAAGGAACCGCGCTACCCTCTCGCGTGGCCACCGTTTGATCGCGCAAGGAATCAATCCAAAACTCGCCTTTGTAAGCATAGGACACACTATTTTGCACGTTAAAATCAAGCACATTCACCACTGTGCTTCCTTCAAACCAAATAATGTTTCCATTAGCATCGAAATCCCTCAAAGGCAAATCACTGAACTCCCCTGTTCCCACTTTACGATTCATTAAAACTCGATCCAAAGCCAAAGCAACATTTTCGACCGTCACAAAAACCAAACGATCGTTAGGAATCGCATGCAAAGGCAAGAGATCCAAAGCTTCGGGCTCATCAGGTACAGAGACGTCGTTTTGCCCAAGGTCACTCTCGTTATTATCAATTTCGACAGGTTGAATATTCACTGAAGGCTGAACCTCGCTTTCTGACGACGCACCAGCACCGAGACGATTAGGAGTCTCTTGTTTAAACAAGGGCTTCGGCAAACCAAACAAAGGACGCTCAGGCATACCTTGAAAGCGCAAATGATACGACTTGTCACCTTTTTTGTAATGATAAAGATACGGTCGTCCCCAAGGGTCGACAAACTCGGCTTTGTCAAAAATATTGTTTTTAAGCGTTTCTGACGCAAAGGAAATGTATTTATCTTTTAGGGCCTGCACCATATTGACATTATCCCCCTCGGGATAAAAACCCTGGTCGCGATAGTAATGTTCCAAAGCGACGGCCAATTGCTCCTTGTCGACATCCACCAAAACACGTTTGCTTTGGTCACTCAGCTTTTGAAGTGTTGGGGACACCAAGCTCGTTAAGGCCGTGGCAATAAAAACACTAAAAACAACCTGCAAAAGACCTATGCCTTTACGGGTCCTCCATCTAAATTTTGTCATGCCCCAAATTCCATAAATAATTCGCTGTGGCGACAAACATCATCGCCGTTTCGACTCTCATCAATAATTCCCCACATTTATAGGACTGTGCCCTATGGGACTTCCATTGCTCCTCTTCCTCTTCGGTTAGACCGCCTTCGGGTCCAATACAAACCAGCACATGTTTGGGATTTGTCGTCTGCCGCATGCGGTGATCAAAATCAATGAACGAATCTTTACACCAGGGTGACAAAAGAATAATTTCATCATAACTCTCTTTACTTAGCTGTGCACATACACCTTCCAAAGATTGTAAAGACTGCAATAGTGGCAAAAAATCATTGCCCGACTGCTTAACCGCTTCTTGCACAATTTGCGTCCAACGCGTCTTTTTTTTGTCGCATAACTCGGGTGTTAATGAATCCTGAGAGCGTTCGGCCATAAAAGGAATGATTTGGTAAACCCCAAGCTCAACGGACTTTTGCAACATCAAAGTCATCACTTTTTCTTTAGGCAAAGCCAAGGCTAAACTAAGCCGAATGGTTTGCTTGCGTTCCACTTTATCTCGTTTGAGAATCCGGCATTCGGCTTGCTGTTTATCGATATGAAGAATTTCGACACGAAAACATCGACCTTGACCATCCACCGCATCGAACAAATCTTTTTTTTTAAGACGCAACACACGCGTAGCATGATAAAGCTCTGTATCTCGCAATACAATTGATTCCTGTTCAATCGATGAAGGCTCAATAAAAAAACGATTGATCAAACGGTCTTTCATAAAGCATCCAAAGCTTGATTGGCCAGAGCATCTGCATCGGCATTGTCGGCACGACGGACATGGTTAATGACAAATGACTCAATTTGTTCACTCAATGCCACGGCTTTTTTATAGTAGGTTTTGATATTGTGATTACGCACCCGATAGACACCCTTTATTTGCTTGACCACCAATTCACTATCGAGATAAACCCGCAAGTGAGAAATGCCTTCTTGCACCGCATATTCCAAACCTGCGATCAAACCTGAATATTCGGCCACATTATTGGTCGCTTTGCCAATGCACTCGGCCAAACTATGAATCACTTTACCCGTTTCATCACGGAAAATTACCCCGTAAGACGCTGGACCAGGATTACCGCGCGAAGCTCCATCGGCACACATCGTCACCATAGAGGTTGTGCTCATTAGAGGACATCATCCAAGTGAGAGGTCGATACCTTAGCCAATAAATCGGGATGATACAAAATGCGCGAGCAGGTGTCACAGTAAATTACATCAACTCCCATTCGGGTCTGCTCAATCACCTCGGCCAGAAGAACCATATGACAAGCCCCGCAAGTATCTTCTTTAATGCTAGCCAAGGCTCGGTCTTTGCGTTTGTTCAAAACTTGCAAATAGATGTCTTTGATTTTGGGACTTAAGCCATTCAAACACTGTTCACTATTGTTTTTGAGTTTTTTCCTATCATCTTCCAATCTACTCAAATTAACTTTGATTTCCTTTTCTCGAGCAGCCACTTGCTCTTTGCCCTCTTTAACTCTAATATCTTCGTCCTTAATTTGAACTTGAACAGCATCAAGCTCATCCATTTTAACAATAATTTCTTCCTCAAGGAGATCATTTTTTTTCTTGAACTTTTCAATCTGATGCAACATGGCTTTATATTCGTCATTTTTTTTAATTTGAGTCAGTTGATTGTCTTTTTTTTTCATTTGCTCTTCATTGGACTCAATTTCGATTTCTTTTTCTTTGCGTGCAAGCTCGATCTGTTTAGAAGACTCTTTAAGCGCATTCAAATGAGCCTCAAGCTCGTTCATATCACGTTGGCAAGCTTCAATCAAAACAGGATATTCTTCTTTTCTACGTTTTAATTGATAAATTTTGAAATCTATTTTCTCTAGCTCAACTAACTTTAACAAATCGTCTTTCATATTAAGAAAACTCCTCTGTCTCACGCTTACATATACACTGGGGTCATTATACTATGGATATACGGTCTTATCGTCAAACTTTTATATAAATGGCTCGGGCGGTCAAGCCTCGGGATGACACAGCCGAGTACTACAGCTCCCTAACCACGAAGACGACTTTTATTGCTGTCTTTTAACTATTTCTGAAAAGAATACAAGACAGGAACCAAACCAAGTGTGATCACAGTAGAAAAAGCTAAGCCCCAAGACATCGCTAGTACCACTGGGACAAGAAAAGGCTCATAACCACCGATTCCATAAACGGTAGGCAGTAAACCCAAAACTGTGGTGATTGTGGTCAAAAAAACCTGCCGAAAGCGCATTTTAGCCCCTTCAATCACCATATCTTCATCAACACGACCATATTTTTCTTTCAATTTATTCAAATAGGTCACCATCACTAAGGAATCATTCACCACAACCCCAATCATACCTAAGGTACCAATTAAACCCAAAAAGCTCATGGGCAATCCATGCAAATAAAAAGCAATCAAAACCCCGATAATTCCGAATGGAATGGTGGCCATAATCAAAAAGGGTTGTATATAGGAATTCAATAGCAAGAGCAAAATAAAATAAATTCCAATCAATCCACACAAGAAAGCAACCTTAAAATTTTGCATACTTTCTTTGGTTTCTTCTTCCTCACCACCAAAGATCATTTTTAGCCCAGACGTTGCCTTAATTTTTTTTTCATAACTATCTCGAATCATTTTATTGACAAAAGTGGATGTTACTTTTTCGGTATCAACCTTACCAGTGATGGTGATTGATTTGCGACCACTGTAATGATTAATAGATTCTTTGCTTTGACCATAACTAAAAGAAGCCACATCTTCGAGGCTAATCAACTTGCCATCGGCATTGCGTAAAAGTAATTGCTTAAGCCAATCTTCCTTTCCTCGCTGGTCATCTCGAAGACGAAGACGAAAATCAATCTCTTCCCCATCACGTCGCATACTCGTGGCCACCACTCCATCATAAGCCATTCGCATCGTATCAGCCACATCACGAGCCGTTAGACCCACTTGAGCCATAAGGGAATAATTTAAATGTAATCGAACTTCGTCTTTACCAATCCTATTAGTGGTTTCCAAGGCATAAACACCGTCCAAATTTGATAAGTCATCCCATATTTTTTTTTCGTATACTTCACATCCTTCAAAGTCATCCGAAACAAGAGTGATCGTAATGGGAGCTCCAACGGGAGGTCCCCCCTGCAACTTACGCACTTGCAACAAATTAAACCCAGTTAAATTTTTAAAATCTTTTCGCAACTCTTCAATAACGACTTCACTGCGAACATCTCGCTCACTAGCAGGTTTTAGGAAAACAGTAAATAAAGCCCATTCTTCATGCTCAGCAGGCGTATTAATAGCCTCTTCTGTACGATGATGTCCCAGTTCAACTTTAAAGTTATTTAGAATTTCAGGAGAAATTTCACTCACTCTATCCTCTATTTGCTTAATTTTTTCCAAGGTTTGCTCCATCGAGTCACCTACCTTCGTTTCAATAACAATATAAAAAACATTAGCATCATTGGTCGGAAACAACACAAAACGATTCGTAGCCACACTAAAAAAAACTGATCCAATCAGCATACTAATGGCAATCACAATAAATAAACCACGGTGATGCAACAACCGCCGTAAAAAACGACCATAAAAATTTCTCAACTTGGTCATCCAAAATCCGACAGGTCGAATACGCGAAGCTTTGCTATGCGCAAGGTGACACGGAAGAATCGTTACAGACTCAAACAAACTTAGTAATAGCATCGAGATAATCACTGTAGGGATAGTAAAAACAAATTTACCCAGAATCCCCGTCATAAAATACATAGGTGCAAAACAGCTGATTGTGGTTAAAATGGTCACACAAATCGGTTTAAACACCTCTTGAGTACCCAAAATCGCTGCTTCACGGAAGGATAGGCCTTCTTGCTGGTAGCGATTAATATTTTCGGCCACAACAATCGCATCGTCCACCAACATACCCAACACAATAATCATTGCAATCAAAACAATCTGATTTACTGTCATATCAAAATAAGGAAAAATAAAAAAAGCACCCAATATGGCCGTTGGTAAACCTATTGCCACCCATAAAGCCGTTTGAAAATTAAGAAAGAAAAATAGCGATAAAAGTACCAAAATCAAACCCAAGGTAGCACTATTGATCACAATATCAAGTAAGTTTTTGGTGTAGTGGGTGTAGTCAATCAAGACCTTCACCTGAATACCTTGTTTGGAAAAAGTTTCTTGGTAATAGTCGATCACAACATTAAGCTCACGACTCAAACGGATCACATCGGATTTAGGCTTACGTTTAACCCTCACATTAATCGCATCGACACCGTTCACTCGTGTCCAAATACGTCGTTGTTCAAAATCATCCTTCAACAAAGCAACATCACTCACCTTAAGTTGTTTGCCCGAAAAGTTGCTCCGAACAATACAATCCCCGACATCGATAGGCTCTTCAAACTCAGCAAAAGTAACCACTTTTTTTTCGTTAACGGATGACTCAATGGTTCCTCCAGATAGTTTCACATTACGAAGCTCTATCGCTTGTAACAAATCTCCAAACGCCACATAATGTTCATCCATTTTCTCGATATCGGCCAGTACCTGCATTTCTTTCTTGCGATAGCCAATTTTGTCAACCTCACCCACACCCTCAATCCCTCGCAAATCATCTTCGAGATCCTTAGCTACTTTACGCATCGTCCATTCATCGATACCTTCGCCACTAACAGCTATTTCAATAATAGGAGAACTGGTCGACTTTTTTTCGTCCACAAAAGGTCTGGCTTCAACCTCTTGAGGAAAATCGGTCACGCGATCCACAGCCTTCCTGACATCTCTTTTGATGTCCTCTTTCTCATTAAAATCCAAGTCTGGATCAATTTTGACAACAATATACGACATATTTTCGATTGAAAACGATTCGACCCTATCCAAACCATCTACAGACTCCAACGCGTCTTCAATTGGGTCGGTCACCTTAACCTCAACATCTTCGGGTGAAGCTCCAGGGTAATTGGTGCGAATGGTCAACACATCAAAATCAACATCAGGCATATTTTGCCGTGGCAAACTTTTTAAAGTCAGAACCCCTAAAAGAATCATAAATCCCAAAAGAACATTGGTGAACTTGGGGCGATCAATAAAAAATTCGGTTACTTTCATTTATTTTTTTATTCCTATTACTGCACTATTTTTTTTCAATCTAATAACCCCTTCAAGTCACGAGATGACGCAAACAGGAACCAGGGGATAATAAAATTATAAATCCCAATATTCAAATAAAGTATTTTTGGCCACATGCAAAGCTACCCAAGAACGATGCAAGTGAGCCTGCTCTTGCACCAAAAGATTCTGTGCTTGCAACAAGTCATCCTGATAATCAATGGTCACTTGAGCTGTCGACCGCCCCGTTTGATATTTTTGAGTCTCCTCCTCCAACTTTTGACACTGAACATCAACAAGTTCTCGAAACGCTAAATATCGCTGATGCGTTGTTTGCAAATCACGATAAGTATGCATCACATCTCTACGAATCGTTTGTCTTAACTGAGCAACAGCTGTACGCACACGTTGTTCATTAACTTTTTGCTGCTCATAATTGGCCTTAGCCGAACAATTCCCCCAGGGGTAAGTGATCCGAATTCCAACAAAAGCCTCACTATGATCACCATTAAGACTGTCTTTGAAGGCATTATCGAAACTGGCATCACGGTTAACAGGATTGTAAGACACTGTTAAATTGATCGAAGCACGTTTATCGTTGCGCCTAATCTCAACCTGTATACCAGCAGCTGCCAAATCTTCTTGCATAGCTCTAAGATCTAAGCGTTTTTGCAGAGCTTCCTCCAGGCTCTTCTCTAACTGAAACTCCCCCAGCACAAGAGCAGACTCTTGAAAGGAACGACCATGTAAATCACCTTGATTCAGCATGTCCTGGAGATTTAACAAAGACCTTTCAAAGTTATTTTGACTGGCTAAAAGTTCAATTTTTTTGAATTTTACATTGGCCTGCGCTGCTAAAATGTCGCTACTCTCGACCGCTCCATATTTGCCCTTGCGCTGATTTAACTGCAAAAACTCTTCGGCAATGGTTAAAATTTGTTGGCGATTTTGAACAATTTTCTGATCACAATACACTCCCCAAAAAGCATTCAAAACATTTTGAGCCACTAAGGTCATTTGATACTGTGTCCGCAAGTCAAAGCTTTGAACCGATTTCTCCCTCACATCGTCGTAGCGTCGACTCTGAAAACCAAAGGCATTATTCCAAAGGGACTGCTCAATACTGAAAGCCAAACTGGTGTTGTAATGACTAAAAGCGTCATTGCCATAATTGTTATGCTCCAACAAATAAGATAAACTCCAGGTACTCCCCCAAGGAGTTGTTTGAGTGATCGAAGCATCTTGAGAATAAATATCTTCGGCAAAAACAGCACTCGAAACCAAATTATTCCCAAACAAAGATTTCTCTTGACGATCTCCAATCACATCGAAACCCCAACTTAACGTAGCATCATACTTCGAAAGTTCTTTAGGCATTTCAAAAACAAAACGCTCTTTATCAAGTCTAAGAATACAAATATCAAAATTATCTTCCAAAGCATACATCACAGCTTTGCGGGGCGTTAAATTGGCGACTGGAGATTCAGCCTGCACATACGAGCTCAATCCCAGCATCCCTATCAAAATACCTAGCTTCCATCGTTTATCTATCATGATACCTTTAACCTTTGCTTAAGCGCCTGATGTTCCTTCCATAGAGCAACAGGCAGATCCTCACCAAAACTCTTCAAAAAGCCATCTTGCTGTTCCAACTCCTCAGACCACTTGTCTGCATTGACCTCCAAAAGCTTACACATATCCTCTTCGTCGATGTCCAAATCATCCAAATTGAGGTCATCAACATAAGGGAGATAGCCCAAAGGTGTTTCCTTGGCTTCAACCTCATTGCGACAACGCGCCAAAATCCACTTGAGCACCCACATATTATCGCCAAAACCTGGCCATAAAAATCGTCCATTTTCATCTTGACGGAACCAATTCACACAAAACACTTTCGGCTTTTGGGTGATCAGTTGGCCCATATCGAGCCAATGTTGAAAATAATCACCCATGTTATAGCCACAAAACGGACGCATCGCCATGGGGTCGTGCCTAATTTCGAACGTTGAATCTCCTTCTTGAGCAGCCGTTTTTTCGGAACACATAGTTGCCCCCACGTAAACACCATGAGACCAAGAAAAAGTTTCATAAACCAAAGGATTCAATTCAGCCCGACGCCCACCAAAGAGTATTGCCGAAACTGGTACCCCCATGGGGTCATCTGTTTTTTCTGAAATAATAGAACATTGATCAATCTTTGCGGTGAATCGCGAATTAGGGTGCGCTCCTTTGCTTCTCAAGGATGGCAACCAAGCGTCCCCTTTCCAATCAACACCTTCTCTCGGCACATCACCATCAGCACCTTCCCACCAAACGGTTTGATCTGGCTTGAGCAACACATTGGTGTACATGGCATCGTGGGTCATCGAAGCCAAAGCGACAGGATTGCTTTGGCTATTCGTTCCTGGCAAAACTCCAAAAAAGCCATACTCTGGATTAACGGCTCTCAGCTCGCCCGAGGAACCCACTCGCAACCAAGCAATATCATCCCCCACTGTCCAAATTTTATAACCCTGGTCTTGCAAAGCCTTTGGCGGTGTCAACATAGCCAAATTGGTTTTGCCACAGGAACTAGGAAAAGCCGCAACAATGTATTCCACATGCTGATCGGGATACTGCACGCCCAAAATAAGCATATGCTCAGCCATCCACTGCTCTTTGCGTCCTAAATAGCTTGCAATGCGCAAGGCCAAACATTTTTTGCCCAATAAAGCATTGCCACCATAGCCTGAATTAACACTCCAAATCGCATTGTCTTCAGGAAAATGTAAAATATAGCGCTTTTCAGGATCCAATTGAGCCGTGCAATGCAAACCTTTGGTGAATTGGTCCGAATCCCCAAGCGTTTCTAAAACGGCAGACCCCATCCGGGTCATCATCCACATGTTCAAAACCACATAAATACTGTCTGTGATTTCGACCCCGATTTTGCTAAACTCTGAACCCAAGGGACCCATGCAAAAAGGCACTATATACATCGTGCGTCCATGCATCGAACCCTGAAAAATATCATGCGCCATCGCATAAGCTTGTTCGGGATCCATCCAGTTGTTAGTAATCCCCGCATCTTTTTTTTGACAACAACAAATAAAGGTTCGCGCTTCGACTCGAGCCACATCATTCGGATCAGAACGATGCAAAAAACAATTCGGCATCAATTGCTGATTTAAAGAAATTAATTCCCCTGTTTGCAAAGCTTTTTCTGTTAACACCTTTTTTTCGTTTTCAGATCCATCACACCAATAAACCTGATCGGGCTGACACAAGGCCATCATCTCTTGAACCCACTGCTGTAAAGCTAATGACAGAACACTTTTTTGACTCAATGCATTTCTCCTTTTCGAAACATACTGACCGCATTTTATCACTTTAAGTCATAGTCCTAAAAGAGAGTTTTATAAAGCTGAACACTCGGGGTTGATTTCTAACTTTAGCTAGCTACTGAAGATTGGGATCCATGATTCCAAAAGACAACTTGTTTGTTTTGGCAAAGTGCTAATACATGCAAAAAATCTCTTCACAAAACAAACTTTGAGCATCTCCTGAGCTTCGCCCACATTATCTCGAAGATGTCCAATCTTGTCTGACAGCTCGATTTTTTGTTTGACCTGAGCATACCCTTTGTTGATCTCAACAAAAAACACAGGTAATTGTGCCATTCACGTATTCAGGATGAATCCCCTGCCTCAGTCAAGACCTAAGTGTTGACTTGTACACCCCGGTTAAAACCATTCAAATACTGGCCCATTTTTTTAGCCAGATCCTCGTTACTATCCATCATTTGTTTAAAAGCCTGTATTCTTTGTGCTGTGGATGCCTCCTTAGACAACTCCAAAAAAATCTGAACATCAGTATAATCAAAGAGTCGCTTAAACTCTTGTTTTTTCAATTGTTTTTGCAAAGAAGTTTTAGCTTCGGCTTCATCCCTCCCCAACTTTAGATTTCTAACCATTTGATTTACCAAACAGCATACGACCGGATGCGGCCCAGAAGCTATAATTAAAGGGAGCAACTCAGTAACCCACTTCTTATAAATCGGTTGCAACTCGCTATATATCATTTCAACGTCAACCTTAAGCAGCTTTACATTATCTATCCACTGTTTGAGGCTCTCCAACTCCTTGAGAATAGTTAAAAATGTCTTTTTATTCCTATAAAAAAATTCTTTAGGGGTTACTTCTTTCGGCCCTGCCAGCAACCCTTTATAAATTGTCTCCAACTGGCGTGTACCCCTTAAAACACCATCCAAATTTTGACGAAAATCCTTATCCCAGCTGATAGGAACATCTTTCTCCGATTGCTTTTGCAAAGCAACTTTAACTTCATTATGTGTCAACTTTAGATTGTTAACCATTTGATTTACCAAAAGGGATAGCGGCCCATTCGTCTCAAACTTTTTAACTAAAGGGAGCAAGTCAGTATCCCACTTCTTATAAAGCACTTGCAACTTGTTCAATATCATTTTAACGTCAACCTTAGACAGGTCTATACCACTCACCCACTGTGTGAGGATTTCCAACTCCTTGAGTATAGTTGCATAGTTATTTTTCTCCTTAACAGAAAGCACTTTAGGTATTATTTCTTGCGGTGCCAACAACTCTTTATAAACTTTTTCCAACAGGCCTGTATCCCTTAAAACATCATCCAAATTTTGATGCAAATCCTTCAAAGAAGGATGCTTCTTCATTTCACCAAGTGCCAACTTTAGATTTCCAGCTATATGACCTAAGCGAACGAGTAAGTCCTCATCCATCCTAGACCTTACAGCTAAAGGGAGTATGTTCTTAACCCACCTGTTATAAGCGAATTGCAACTTGCTATGATGTATCGTCTTAAAGTCAAGCGTCAACCAGTTTACATAGATCAAGGGAT
Organism: uncultured bacterium; assembly: GCA_964565945.1. GTDB lineage: Bacteria > CAZMGY01. Next base: position 3,184 of record CAZMGY010000026.1, on the reverse strand, counting down.
TAAGAAGCTGTGTGAGAGCCTCCAACTCCTTGTGCATATTTACATTTTTATCTTCCTCAATAACAGCAACATATTTAGGCCTTTTGTCTTCCGGCATTGCCAACAACTCTTTATAATTTCTCTCCAAATGGCGTGTATCCCTTAAAGCAACATATAAATTTTGACGCAAATTCTTCTGCCAACCAGTAGTAACCTCAATATAATTAAAGGGTTGCTTCAACTCTTTTTTCTCCAATTGCTCTTGCAAAGAAGCTTTAGCCTCGGCTTCACTACGTGCAAAGCTTAGATTGATAGCTATTTGACTTAAGAAAACGAGTACATCCTGACTCATCTCAGACTCTACAGCTAAAATAGTAATCGATTGAGCCCACTTCTTATAAATTACTTGCAACTCCCTATATGCCGCCTTAAAGTCAACCGTAAACCGGTTTACATGGCTCCACTTATTAAGCAGATCTTTGAGGATCCCCAACTCATTGATCACATTTATATTTTTATCACGCTCCATAGCAGAAACCCATTCAGGCCTCTTATCTTCTGACACTTCCAAAAGCTTCTTATAAGTTGTCTCAAAGTGGCGTAGGGGCTTTAAAACATCATTCAAATTTTGATGCAAATTCTTCTCCCAACCATCTCCAGCGTTCATTTCTTCATGCAATACCTTAAAAACAACAACAAGATTTTCGAGACTGTCCACATTGTTAAGAATATCCACAAAAATCTTCTCCAAATTAATCTTTCCCATCTCATCAAAATCAGAAGCCGACGCAGCATAAAAATCAATCAAGTGAGCTAGTAAACTACTAGCCACCTCTAGTTTTTGTTCACTTATACTTTCTGACAAGGTCTCGAGCACACTCCTATTCTTGAAAAGAATCATCATGCGACCTTGCATACGACGGACATATTCAGGATCTCCTGGTTTGACCAGTAACACCCGAGGAAAACTTTTAAAGACAAACTCAAGCACATTCAGCAACTTTGGGGCAATCTTGCTCTCCAGAAAAAGAGTTGTGTCCAAGTAAGTCAAAAACGCAATAATTTCAGGAGGATGCATCCTATTCATCTCTTCCGAAAAGTAATAAGAACGAAATCTATTTAACATATCCAGAATTAACCTTTGCGCAGGCTCCCCCTGACCAAGCCTCTCTAGCAAAAGTTTCCTCCACCGAGACAAGAGGGCACCCCAGTCAGCCGAGCTACTTTCAGTATCCATATTTTGGATGTACTCAGACAGTTCCTTCTTCTGATCCTCGGTTTCTTGTAAACGCAAATCCCTGCTATAATCAAATATAGCTCTTGCAGGATCCTTAAATTGTTTCCAATAATCTTCGTCGAAAATGGAATCAAAGGCTTTAAAACGCGTCCAGTGATCGTAAAGTTGAAAAACAATGGCATCACGCAAGACTTCACCTCTTAAAGAAGGCGCCTCCAACAAAACAAAATACAAATTTTTCTGCACAAAATTGGCAAACACCTCTTGGATGTCTTTTTGATTTTCAAACTCGGGTTCAACTTTTTTCCACAAAGCCAACAGCCCTTGCCCAACATTAACCATACTCTTCACATCATCTGGGGTGAAGGTAATCTCCTTATTGACACTTTCATTACGCTGGTAGTCTTTAATCTCATGGTATTCCAAAAAAGATTGCTTCGCCATTGCCGCCATTGCTACACGCAACCAAGAGTATTCATCTCGCGTCTGATCGTTAAGAAAGGCTTGAGGGGCCTTATCACCCCAAGTGTAATAAGGCATAAGCTCGGTATAGATTTTCTGAAGATCAGTGTAAGATGGATCCTGATGAATCTTTTTTCCAGTGTATTTATAATCTCCAAAAAGAAGCTCCACATTGAAAAGTTTCACTTTCGTTGACTTTCTATTCAAAGAGCGTCCATCTATTTTAGACAAGTGACTTCTCGGAGCTAAAGCCATTAAATAATGTATATTAAATAATTTAAAAATAAGAAGATTTATAACAAGGATTCGCATAAACATTTTTAAAAGCATCCTTTTTTTTTGGATTATAAGCTTAATATTATAACACTATTTATAATAAATTGCGCCATTCAGTCAAAACTTAAGCGTAAGCGCGAACTTGTAAAATTTCGTTAAGCTCATTCAAATACCTGCTAACTGTTTTAGCCACATTTGCATCACTATTCATCATTTCCTTAAAAGCCTTCATCCGTTGCTGTGTGTATTTATCATCAGACAACTCCAAAAGAGTCTTAACCATCTCATCCGCATCAAAGGGTTTCTTCGCAATATCTTGTTCCGCCCACTGCTCTTGCAAAAAAGCTTTAGCCTCGGTTTCACCCCTCGCCAACCTTAGGTTGCTCACTATTTGACCTAAAAGAAGGGCTAAATTCGCATCCATCTCAGATTTTAGAGCTAAAGAGAGCATCCCCGTAGAAGACCACTTCTGATAAATTGCTTCCAAATCGCTATGTATCCTCTTAAACTCAAGCGTAGATTTTTTTGTTGCATTGCTCGAGCGATCAAGCAGCTGCTTGAGGCTTTCCAACTCCTCGATCACATTTACAGCGTTTTCCAGAACAGAAACCCATTCGGGCCTTTCGTCTTTCGGCATTCTCAAGAATCCTTTATAAGCTGTCTCAAACTTGAGTGTCTTTTTTAAAGTATCCTCCAAATTTTGACGCAAAGTCTCACCCCAACCAATTCCGGCGCGCATTTCCTGATGCAATATTTTAAAAACATCAATAAGATCTTCGGGCTCCTCCACAGCACTAATAACGTTCACAAATTCCTTCTGCAAATCAATCTTTTCTATCGCATCAAAATCAACCTCTTCCATCGATTCAACATCAAAAGCCCGCACAACATAAAGATCAATCACGTGGGCTAGTAAACTAGGGAAAATTTCCTGCTCTCCTTCAAGCATATGCTGCAACAATCTATCGAACCAAGTAACATTATTGAGCAGCATAGTCATCCGACCTTGTATGCGACGGACATACATAGGATATTCGGGATCTCCCACTTTGCTCAATAAGATTCTAGGAAAACTTTGTACAACAAGATCAAACGTATTCAGCAACCTCTCGACAGTATCAGGAGTTTCGTTTCGAACAACTGTGTAAAGCCCCAACAAACAGTTCTCAACATGCCCATCTTTAGAAAAGTGATAAGAACGAAACATATTAAGCATAGCCAGGGTTGATG
>CAZMGY010000025.1:0-36314 GCA_964565945.1 uncultured bacterium | reverse complement strand
GGTAGTTACTTAACCTTAGATTTGGGGGGGGAATTGGTAAGCCTAGAAGTTGCTAGTCGTGTTCAAGGATTTAAAGGTCAAGCTAGGCCTTTTGATACTGGCGCTCGCGGTATAACTCAAAAACAAGTTCAGTTTAGAGAAACGGGTGGTGGTGAGCTTAAAACAGAAACAGTTTATCTTACTGATAAATCAGAAGATAGTCCGTTTGCGGGTATTACTCGCTGGAGTACCGAAAAGAGTCGTTGGGTTGGAGTTGTTCGAGTTAAAGAAAGCTTTCCTTCGGAGGCTGTGTTTGAATATACGGCTTTGTTTGAAGGTATCAAAGCTTTGATGATGACAGAAGCTGGGGCTACCTCGGAAGCAGAAATGCTTACCCGCTATGGTTTAACTTCTGAGGCTATTACGGCGGATAGTAAGGCGTATATTATAGCTCTGGGTGCATTCAATGCTAAAGTTCATGCTTTAGCAATGGCTAACAGGAAGGTGAGCGAGTTAGAAGATTTAGTGCTAGGATTAAGGGCGTACCAGAATAATGTTGGTACGATTCAAGATTTGGGTTTAGAGGCGCTGGCTGTTCCTAGTGATTCGGTAAAGGGTTTGGGTGAGGCTATTAAGCTGGCCCAAGCTATTGGTAACAAAGATCTGCAAAGACTTGTTCATAAGCTATTATTATTGATTAATATGGCTCAAAATACGTTGGATGCTAAGCAAAGAGGAGCATCTTTCTCTGCTATTGTGGAGGGAACATGGGTCATTAAAGGAGTAAGCTTAGCTCAAACGTTTGAACGGAACTCGACCTTGTATAGCGCCTGAGAGCGATGGGATACAGAAGAAATTTGTGAAAACCCCATGGTGAAAACCAGGGGGTTTTTCTTTTTTATATTACTATTTCATTTTGCGGGTCTTACTTGCTGGAGTGCTCGAAAAGGGTCGCTGGTTAGACAATGTTAGAACTTGTTTATTGAAAATTGCGTGAGTTTAAATGTTTTAGCCTTCCGATTTTGTCTATCTTATATTATAATTTTTTGCAAAGTTTTATTTTGGTATTCTTATGAATAAATTAACGAAAGAACAAAGACAAAAAAATATGAGAGCTGTTAAAAATAAAGGTTCTAAGATAGAACAAGAACTTGCAAAAGCTCTCTGGCATAAGGGATACCGATATAGAAAAAATGATAAAACTGTTTTTGGTAAGCCGGATTTAACATTTAAGTCTTTGAGAATAGCAATCTTTTGTGGTAGTGAATTGTGGTAGGGAAAAGACTGGGAAAAAAGAAAATATGACCACAAGAGCAATGTGGATTTTTGGCATAATAAAATTAAAAAAAATATAGAAAGAGCTGGGTAGAGGGTTTTAAGATTTTGGGGCAAAGAAATTAAGAAAAACTTAAGTGTTTGTTTTGAAAAAATTGAGAGGCTTATTTATGAAGTTAGAAACGATATCAATTAACGATTTAAAAAAAAATATCCCATTTCCTGAATTTGAATCCCCTAAATTTAAATTTATTGACTTGTTTGCTGGTATAGGTGGTTTTAGACTTGCATTTCAAAATTTAGGTGGCAAATGTATCTTTACAAGTGAATGGGATACATATTCAAAAAAGACATATGAAGCTAATTTTGGTGAAATTCCCTTTGCTGATATCACAAAGGAAGAAACAAAGAGTTATATCCCGGATAATTTTGATATATTGTGTGCAGGTTTTCCTTGTCAGGCTTTTTCAATAGCTGGTAAAAGGGGGGGGGTTGAAGATATAAGAGGTACTCTTTTCTTTGATGTTGCAGAAATTATAAAGAGGAAAAAGCCTAAAGCTTTTTTTCTTGAAAATGTAAAAGGTTTACTTAATCATGATAAAGGAAAAACTTTATCTACAATATTACATGTTTTAAGAAATGATTTAGGCTATTATGTGCCAGACCCTCAAACTATTAATGCAAAAGATTTTGGAGTTCCTCAAAATAGAGAAAGAATTTTTATTGTTGGATTTAGAGGTGACTTAGGTATTAAAGATTTTGAATATCCGTCTTCGCTTGATATTAAAGTTAAAGTCAAAGATATTTTAGAAGAAAAGGAAGTTTCTGTTAAGTATTATTTATCAACACAATATTTAGAAACTCTTAAAAATCATAAGGCAAGACATGAAAGTAAGGGCAATGGCTTTGGATATGAAATTATAGAAGATACAGGGATATCAAATGCAATTGTTGTTGGTGGTATGGGCAGAGAAAGAAATTTGGTTATTGATAAGAAATTAACTAATTTTATTCCTGTGACGCATATTAAAGGAGAAGTAAATCGGGAAGGTATACGCAAAATGACCCCTAGAGAGTGGGCAAGATTACAAGGTTATCCTGATAAATTTAAAATTGTGGTTTCTGATGGACAAGCATATAAACAGTTTGGTAATTCTGTTGCTGTTCCTGCTATTCAGGCAATGGCAAAAAAGATACTTGAAAGGATTAATCTTATATGATTACAGGAAATAAAGGTGAATGGAGCGAAATATATACTTTATTAAAGGTTTTGGGAGATAAAAACCTTTATTTAGGTGATGAGGATTTGAATAGAATATAAGAATGTTCCATGATTTCTCAATATATACTCATTGACCTTAAAAACAAGTTCCTTGTTAGAGAAAAGCCCAATTACGAAGAACACTTTAGAGAACTTTAAAACTTTTCTTGAAAGAGTTTGAGGTAAGACATTCATTAAGATTTCACCAAACTTGAACCTCTTTGTTGCGGTATCGCTGCTTGTATCCCCTCTATAAGTTCTTCGTAATGTCTATATATTGCAACAGTTTTAACTAAGCAAATAGACATATTCCCTCCTTACTTCTATTGTGAAATTCTATATTTTATTAAATTAAAAATCAATCTTTTCAATAATTGAAGCTTCTGCTAATTTTTGAAACTGGGCAGTAAGCTTTTGAGCAAGCCACTCAGAACGAACAAGAAACCTTTTTATCAATAACAACACATTTAGCATGCAAGCACGATCTCTTTTTAGGGTCTTTCACTAAAGACCTTGGATCATAGTAAATTTCAGGAAATGGTTTTCCCGGCCATTGTTCATTTTAAAAGCGATCAATAAAAGCCTTTAAAATTTCTTCATTTTCTGTTTTAGTGTCTCGATATTCGCGCTTTACATCTAAATACATCTTCACAGTAAGATTTTTATTTTCATCCATTGCCTCTGCAAGAGCCTTAAAAACGGAAAGCCCTTGATAAACAGTATATCCTGATAAAACAACTTCCTGTTTTGCTGATTGAAAAAGTTCACGCACTACAACGCTCGTATCTTTTGAGGTCTATTCAATAACTTCTGGACCAGTCGATACTAAATCAACAGAGTCACCATTTAAGTTTTTCCAACTTTCCCTTTCCTTTGCTACCAATTCCAAAGTAATCGCCAAAGTTACTTCATTAAATCCTTTGGCAATCATCTCATTTAGATAAATTGAGATATCCTCAGATATTAATTTAGGTAAAAACCTTGATAGTGTAATTGAAGTAAATGGATGAGAAATTCTTTTTCCATTCAATGCTTCAATAATGTCGTAAATACTTGAAGATGTTAAATCTTTTAATATATCACTCATAGTCACGGCCTAAAAAATTCCGCACCTAAATTTTCCACAGTTGGAATAACTAAAGCACGATCAAGATGATTATTCTGCATTTCACAAGAAGTTTCCGCAATGAGTAGACAGCTATGACAAGCGGCTCCCATTAAATATCTTTTTTCATGAGGGTTTGGAGGTGAATGATGGGCACAAACAGGATCATTGGAACATAACTCAGCCATTTCCAAAGCTGATTTTAAATGCTTGTGAATATTTCGACCAACTTCAATTAAGCCTCCCAGAGTGTCTTCTGCATCGGACTGCCTGTAAAGAGTAAAATACCGTAACCTTGGCTATTTTCTTCTCCATATACACGCTCTATTATAGAACTAGCAGGATAGCCACAATCCAATGACACCGCAGTAATTAATAAATGAGAAATTGAATGTAGTAAGTAGTATGGAAGGCCTGGAAACTCTCTTTTTGACTTTGCCTCATCAGCCCATTTATAAAAACCTTCTTCGAGTTTTTTTTGATCGTGCAATAACCGCAGGTTTCTTTACCCATTTCTCAATGGCATCTTTGTTAAAAGAAAGGAAAATTCCTTCACCTCTATTTTCTACAGCAGGGAGCCATTTTAATTCTCTTGCAATATCGGCTCGTTTTACGTTTATATCAAGGTCAAGTTCGCCTGATATGTCAGGAGCGGCAGCCTCAAAACGAGTAAATCCAACTTGCGCTGTTACTTCTCTTAGTCTGTGAACTAAGACCACACGGTCAATAGTCTCCATCCAAGGTCGATCCCACTTCTCACGAGGAAGATTTCTTGCAAAAAAAGCACCATCAGGTTTATCTTCTCCAATTTCATCGGTACTAAGTAAAAGTGTCTCAAGTTCAGCTTGCTTTACAGGTTTATAAGAGTTATTTCTTGAATTATTCTTTTTTTCTTCTATAGAAGAAAAAATCTGCTCGGGAGTATATGCAGATAGTTTTTCTTTTGCACTTTTATTAAATTTAAAAAGTTGATTTAACTCACTTAAAGATTCCACTTCTTTAACATCATTCCAAACTTTATCGAGATCAACAGAAATAATATCTTCGTTCGCAGGAATTGAAATAACATTCATCATCTGAGGAAAGTAGGCATTACTAGCATTTCTAATTAATAACCGATTTGGCTTTCCACATTTTTCCTCTGCCCAGTTACCAAGCCATGGCCTGTGCCCATCACATGGGCCAATTGCATGTTGATCCATTTTACTTGCTTCAAGTAATGATTGCGACTTTCCACATTCACACTTTATAAATATTTCTGAAAGGTCACCACTTCTTCCTCTTTCTTCCATATAAAGTTGTCTTTTACAGTCAACATCGCCATGGACAAATTTTGGCCAGTTTATATCACCAATATGTCCTTTTCTGCATGCTCTTACAAAACGAACAGGTACAACCGAGTATTTATTACGATCTAAACCTTCAGATTTATTTCTCTTTAATGATGTTTTATGAACAAGATAACGTGATCTTGTTTTAGAATCACCTTTTTTTACATCTTGACTTACGAACCACTCAGGAAACTCCCAAACTGTAACTCCCGAGCTTGGAGAAAAATCATCATTTTTATCCTTAGGAGGCGTGACCAATACGTTTGCTGGTGGAAGATCTGAAAAAAAGGCAAAAAAAATGCTAGTCCGGAACTCTTTATGGACGAGGGTTCGTCTAGCATTTCGATTGGTGGAGGCGGCGAGAATCGAACTCGCGTCCCGTAGGTTTATACTCTGGGTGCCTACATGCTTAGTCTTTCCTTTACATTCGCCTTTGTGTACTCCGAAAGACAGGATTATCACAACGACTAGCCTGATAAAACTTCGCGCCACAACCTCAGATAAAATTGCTTTGCTAGCCTATATAACCGAACGCCCTATGCAGCCCTATAGGCGAGGATGCACCAGACGGCAGCGTATATTACGCAGCGAAGGGCATTGCCATAGGACGAATGTTGTTCAACATGTTCAAAGAGATCACGTTGTTAGCATCGTTCACGGCAACACCCTTATTTTCAACAGATGATTTAGCATCTATCAAAGTTCAGGTTTTTTACGAGGCCACCTGAGTCCTCGACATGCCACCAGGAGCACAATGACCCCGGTCGAAACCTGGTCGCCCCCCCACAAGCATAAAGTATAACATATTTTTTAAGATAGATGTAGCGAAACAGCCTGTGTTCCCCACGGGCGCGATGACAAAGTGTTTGCTTATGTTATAATGCCCCCTGTCGTGTTGAAAAAGGGGTGAAATTCATTATGTTGACGTCGATGCAAACCAGTTTTTTTCAAGAGTTACATTTATATTTGGAGCAGCAGAGTGAGCAGTTGTTTTGGTGGGAAATTCGCTCTGTTTTTCGTGAGAGCTTTCAGCGTTTGTATCAGAGCGACGAAGAGCTTATCTTGTGTCCGCACCAAATTCGTCAAGTGGACGAAGTGTCCTATGCCTTAGAGGTTTTGGTACCTGTCGATCAAGAAGGTATGATTGGACAAGCTAGTCTTGATGTGGATTGTGATGCTCCTTTGGATGAGCAGTTGGCGCTGGCCATTCAGATGGCTCAAAATAATCCTAATAAAATGTGGGATCCTGTCCAACCTCCTCAAGAAGATTATGCTAGGGTTAAGACGGCTGATGATGCTATTTTGCAAGATCCACAAGCTGTTGTGCTAGACATCGAGCGCGAAGCTAAACAAACGATGGTTGGGCTCGAGGGTGTTGCGGTGACCACTGCGGAACTTTATGTCTGCAAATCATGTGTTCAGCGTTTTTCAAGCACGGGTGTTCAGATGCGGAAAGACCTATCGGATATTTATTTTGAAGTGGCGATGGAAAAAACACCTGACCATCAAAACCAAGAAGTGAACAATGTGCTCACTTCTATGTCGCATGATGATTTGAAGGTAAGCGAATTTATTCGTAAAACTGCCGAGGAAACATTGATTTTGGGGCAAACCCAGGAGCCGACCACAAGCGAGTCGGCCGTGGTTTTAGTGAACGAAGATGCGATTTCTTCGTTTATGGCGGCCTTACGTTCTCAGCTGAACTGTGCCAATGAATATTACAAATTTCCTTGTTTGCAAGAGGGAGATCGACTGGAAAGTGAAGGGGACGCGCTTCATTTGCGATTGGATCCCTTTTTGCCGGCTATGGTGGACAGCTCGCCTTACACAGGAGATGGGTTGATTGCGCAAGCAGCGGATGTGATTGTGGAAGGGCAAATTCAAACCCAAATCGTTGGCAATCGTTTTGGACAATATTTAGGCAAGCAGGCCAACGGTATTTTAGGAAACATGGTGCTTTCTTCGGGGGAGTATTCGGTTGATGATTTGAGGTATAAAGTTCCCAACGTGATTGAAGTGATCAAATTTTCATCTCTATTGGTGGACGATAACAAGCTCACTTGGAGCAGTGAGATTAAGCTGGCTAAGCAGTATAACGAGGATGGTTCTGTTACTTTGTTTAAGGGAGGGGTTGTCTCGGGACAAGTGCGTGAAAATTTAAAGCATTGCTATTTTTCTAAAGAGCTGGGCACCGTAAACTTTCCAGGTACAGGCTTTTACGAAGGTAAGGGATATTATGGTCCCTCAAAGATGTTGATTATGAATGGTGTGAGTATTGTTGGAGCGTGAACGCAATGAACAAAGTTAAATTTCCTAAACATTTGCAACGTATACGTGAATTTATGCCACATATTTTAGATATCCTGCAAGAAGGTCACGATGGTTATGTGTTTGTGACTCTGGATGATTTGGCGCAAAAGTCGGTTAGTGCTTCCTTGACCGATTCTGTTGTTGTCAAGTGTGATCGTGGACTTGTGATGCGTCTGTTGATTCGTGGCCACAATTTTGAATGCGCCACGAATCAATTAGAGCAAAATGATTTGATTCATAAGGCTCAAAAGTTTCGCGAAGAAACCTTGCGTTTTGTTGGAGATGTGGAAGGATCTTCTTTGTTGGAACAGATCAATTATGTTCCGATAGCTTGGGCTGATGAACACTTGTCTCAATTGGACCCGCTTATGAAAGAGCAATTGCCTCAAGGTTTAAGTTCGCAAACAGAAGTTCATTTTGGCACACCTTTCGAAATAGATCCTGAAGAAACCGATTTGATTTGGATGAGTCAAAAAGCTCGTGACATGAAAACTTATCTTAAAGATAAGGCCAGTGATAGTGCGAATATGGTGGGGGTGCTTTTGAGGCAGAAAATCAAAACCAAGATTTTCATCGATCGTGAAAAGAATATGTCACAAGCCCTGTTAACATCGCTAGCTTATGCTTATGCTGTTTCTCCCAAAGGACGTACTGTGCGGGAGATTTCGGGAGGTATGGCTGGGTTTGAAGCAGCAACGTTGAGTGATGCAGATTTAGAGCAGCTTGCAAAGATGTCTGTCAAAATTGAGGGCGCTGAGCTCTTGAAGCCAGGTCGCTATCAGGTGATTACTGGACCCGATGTGACAGGAGTCATTGCGCACGAGGCTTTTGGGCATACCCAAGAAGGAGATACCTGCCGTTATGGACGTAGTTGTGCCCCAGACCTTAAAAAAGAGGGGACTCCGGTTGGAAATGAACAAGCCAGCATTGTGAATAATGCTGCGGTCTTTCGTATGGGTAAGTTGAATTATGGGCAAAATGGATCCCACTTTTTTGATGACGAAGGTCAGTTGGCTCGAGAACATGTCATTTTAGACAAAGGGTATTTGCAAACGCCGATGAATGATTTGATAAGTTCGCTGGTTGGTGATGTGAATGGCCAGTCGCCACGCCAATCGAATGGCAAGAGGGAGTCGTGGCGTAATCCGATTATGGCTCGCCAAACCAACACCTACTTTACGGCTGGAGATAAAACTTTGGATGAATTGATTGCCATGGTAGACGATGGCTTTTTGGCCGAGAATGCTTATGGGGGTATGGAAGACCCTAAAGGAATGGGGTTAACAGTTGGAACGGAGTATTTGCAAGAAATTAAGCAAGGGCAATTAACGGGGCGCGTGTTTTTGGGTCCCAAAGGAGGACATATTGAGCTTTCAGATCCTGTTCCCACCTTATTGAATGGGATTGTGGCAAAGTCTAAAGTGGACGATGACGGTGATGCTTCTGTGACGCCTTATAACAAATGGGGTGGATGTGGTAAGTATCATAAAGAATCTGTTGAAGCGGGTTCTGGTGGACCATGGATTTTATGGAAAGGGATCAATTGTGGTTAAACTCTTACATCGTATGAGATCGGTGTTTGTGATTGCAATGATTGGGTTAAGTGTTTATGTGGGAGGCTGTGCGCGTTCCAGTCGTTTGTTTATTCCTCAGTTTCCTCAAGCATCTGTTAATTTTAACAAAGGTGTCTATCATGAAGTAGAAAGAGGGGAAACCTTATGGCGAATCTCGAAGACTTACGGTGTTGATATTGTTGCTTTGGCTCGAGTCAATCATATTCGGGATTACAATCAACTCCGCGTGGGACAATTGGTCTTTGTCCCACATGTCGACCAGAAAAAAACTGCACAGCGTCCTGTAATTCGTAAAACACACAAAAAAGTGAAGACTGAAAGTGTCTTTTTTCGCCCTGTTCAAAATGGTCGTGTTGATATTTTATTTGGCGAAGACAAAGGACGTATTAAAAACAAAGGTGTGGATATTTGGGCCAAGATTGGGTCCGCGGTTGTTGCTTCTAAGACGGGAGTTGTTACTTTTAACGATACCTTGCGCGGTATGGGGCGTTTGGTGGTGATTGATCATCAAGATACTTATAGTACGGTGTATGCACACTTAGGACAAACCTACGTTAAAGAGGGGGGTGTTGTTAAGCAAGGACAAAAAATTGCGAGCTTGGGACAGACGGGAGATACGATTCATCCTGTTCTACACTTCGAAATTCGCAAACATGGTAAGGTGGTTAACCCCTTGAATCTATTACCCGAGTATTAAGTACGTTAAAATTTTGCAACACTGTGAGTCATCTGATAAAATATGCGCTATGGGTGATGAGGGGCAATTTTTACAAAAGCAAGTGGCAGAAGAACAAGCTGTTACTTGGCAAGTTGAGTCTTTATTGGGGACACAAAGTTCCCATCCATTTGTCGTGTCTCAAAGTCCATCTAAAGACAAAGCTGATTCCTGTTTAGTGAATGTTCAGAAGTATGCTTCGTCACAGGTGACAGAAGATGATGAAGATATGGTGATTATGCCCGATATTGATTTGTCCTTTGACGATGATTTATTGGAAAATCCTAGAGATAAAGCAGTTGCGGAATCTCCCGTAGGTGTGGATGCGACAAGTACTCTGCCCAATCGCGAGGAGTTGCTTGAACAAGCACGAGATCTTACACTGGAGCAGGAGGTTAATCTCGATGATTTTAAAGAAGAATTTTCCGATGCTTTGCGTGCGCAAGAATCTCAAAAAGTCAAACATGTGGTGATAAACAGAATACCTTTGTGGGCTTCGGGGTTTTTGTTGATAGCTCTATTGCTCGTTTCGGCTTTGCTTGCTCTTTTAATAGTGCAATTGTATAATGTGCCCCTACCAAGTTATGTGGAACAAACATTAAAAAAACTTTTTACCTAGGAGGCGTTTTTCATGTTCAAGGGTGTGCTTAAGTTCGGATTTTTTGTTTTTGCTCTTTTTTCAATCAATGGTTGTTTGGCTTTTCGGACCACGAATATAGTGCCTCGGGCTCAAGATAAAATTATCGAAGGCCTTGAAGGCGAGGTGAAGCAGCTGAACCAGGAACTTTACAATGCTCAGCGCAAGAAAGAAATCGAAATTCAGCGTTTAAAGAGTATTCAGCAACAGTTGCGTCAAAAATTGCAAAAGGAAATTGAAAAAAATGAAGCTTCGGTCACCATGAGTGATCGTGGACTTGTGATTCAGTTTTTATCCCAAGTTTTCTTTAGTTCTGGGCAGGCCAACTTAACCAAAGCTGGCAATGCTTCGCTCGAAAAAATTTCGCAAACATTGCTTAAATTGAATCGTCAGTTACGCATCGAAGGTCATACCGATAATGAACCGATTAAGAGAACCAAATTTTTGTATGCGTCCAATTGGGAGTTGTCTGCGGTACGTTCGTTAACAGTTCTTGAATTTTTAATGGCTAAAGGCATTAATCCCAAGTTACTTTCTTTGGCGGCTTATGGTGAACATCATCCTGTAGTTAGCAATGCTACGCTCAAAGGGCGCAAGAAAAACCGTCGTGTCGAAATTATTGTGATTCCTAATTACACCAAAAAAGATTCTCAAGCCCTTCACCCCAAGACCAGGGCTGCCAAAAAATCTTACATCAAATAAGATTTTTAAGATAAGGCCTGATTGGAGAGACCGATAAGATGTCATTTTTGATTATTATACCGCTCTTGCTTGTTTCGGTGACTGTGCATGAATTTGCCCACGGTTGGGTGGCTTTCTTAAGAGGTGACCAGACGGCAAGAGAGCAGGGTCGTTTAACGCTTAATCCCGTGGCTCATGTGGATCTTATGGGAATGGTGGTGGTACCTTTGGTTTTGGCCTTCACTATTGGAGTTCCGTTTGGTTGGGCCAAGCCAGTGCCTGTGAATCCCTGGAGACTTAAGAAGCCCAAAACCGATATGATTTGGGTTGCTCTCGCGGGGCCTCTGTCTAATATTATTTTGGCTCTTCTAGGGGTATTCTTGCTGAAAACTGGTGCCCTGGGGCAACAGGGATTGAAGGTTGAGGTGTGTACGTTTTTTATTCTGATGAACCTAGCCCTGGCGATGCTTAATATGATTCCAATTCCGCCTTTAGATGGGTCGAGGGTTGTTTCTGGCCTTTTGCCACGTAAACAGGCAATGGCTTATGCACGCCTTGAACCCTATGGATTTGTGATTGTTTTGGCCTTGTTTTACTTTGGGTTTGTAGGTAAGTGGATCCAAACAGGCGTCCACACATTTTTACATTTTTGGGGATTTTAAAAGAAAAATCTTGATCTCCTTGAAGGAGGGTGCTAAGATGTAATCTAGCACTCTATTGACATGAGTGCTAGATTGAAAATGCATTAAAGAGGTGAACAAGGTGCTTGTGTCCTTAACGCAACGTGAGCAAGATACTTTAAATTTGATCATACAGGCTTACATTATGACGGCAGAGCCTGTAGCTTCACGTATTTTGGTTCAAAGTTTTAATGTTAGACTTAGTTCGGCAACAATAAGAAATGTTATGAGTTGTCTTGAACAAAAAGGATATATTCGTCAGTTACATACCTCTTCGGGTCGTGTGCCAACTGACGAAGGTTATCGTTTTTATGTGGAGTACTTGCTGCCAGAAAAAAAAATGACGCGTGAGGAAGAGGAGCGGATAGACAGAAAATATTTTTTTAAGAAAAGAGAAGTCGAATCGGTGATGAATCAAGCGGCACGAGCTTTAGCGAGTTCAAACGAGTGTACGGCGATTGTAAGTATGCCCTTGCTTTACGAGGATAATATTCAGCGAGTAAAAATGGTGCGCATAGATCAGCGTCGGGTGATGGTGATTGTTTTGTTTAGCAACGGAATGGTGCGGCAAAAAATTGTTAAGTTGGCGTTTCCCGAAAGCGATCAAGATCTTGCAAGTTTGGCTAACTTGCTTATGTATCGTTTACGCGGAGAAACTTTGGATGCTATGGCTGATTTGGCGACACAAGCCTTAACGGATGAGTTGGTCAAATTGGATATTTTTCATGTATCGGAAGATTTAGTGATTCAAGGTTGGGAAAATTTGACCAAATACCCAGAATTTTGTCACTACCATATTTTGTCGAATTTTATTCGTATGTTGGATGAGAAAACAGAATTGTTAAGGCTTCTTCGTGATAGCCTAAGGCGTGATAAAGTGAATATTTATATCGGTGAGCAGGGTCCTGGTTTTGATGACTATAGCATTGTGACAGCGAATTATGGATCGGATCAAAGAGGAAGTGGAAGCTTGGGTGTGATTGGACCTAAAAGGATGCGTTATGATCGAGTGATTGCCCATGTGGAAGGTGTCGCTGATTCGGTGAGTCGCGCTTTGGCGTGGGCTGATGCAGATTACTAAATTGAGGAGATTGTAGGAATGGCAGAAGAAAAAAAGGAACGGGTGCAAGAGGAAGTTGCTGAGTCGTCTGTTGAGGAACCATCTGTGGAAGATCAATTGTTGGAATGCCAAGACAAGCACTTACGTTTGCAAGCAGATTTTGATAATTTTCGTAAAAGACTCATTAAAGAAAGATCGGATCTTTTGCGCTATGGGTCGGAAGATTTGATTGTTCGTTTGTTGGATGTTTTGGACAACTTTGATCGAGCTATGGCTAGTGCGCACTCGACAACAGATGTGACAACGATGATGCAAGGTATTGTGCTGGTGCAAAAACAGCTTTTGGATGTACTTTGCGATAAAGGTGTTAAAAAAATGCTTGTTCAAGGTGAGACGTTTGATCCCAACTTGCATGAAGCAGTAACATATGAAGACGATGCGAAAGATGTGGATGATAATACCATTTTGGAAGAGTTGCAAAGTGGTTATCAGTTGCACGGCAAAGTGATTCGCTTTGCCAAAGTGAAAGTGGCTAAGCACATGAATAATGATTCGAATGAAGGAGGTGAATAATGGCTAAAGGAAAAGTGATAGGAATTGACTTAGGAACTACGAATTCTGTGGTTGCAATTATGGAAGCTGGAGAAGCTATTGTGATCCCTAATGCCGAAGGTGGTCGCACAACGCCTTCGATTGTGGCTTTCTCCAAATCGGGAGAAAAGTTAGTGGGACAACCTGCGAAGCGTCAGTCCGTGACAAATCCTGCGAATACTATTTTCTCGGCGAAGCGTTTTATGGGACGTAAGCATGATGAAGTGCGTGCAGAAGAAAAGTTGGTACCTTACAAAGTTGGCACGAGTTCTGCAGGTAGTGTTGAAATCACAGCCGGTGATAAAAGTTATGCGCCACCAGAGATTTCGGCCATGATTTTGCAGAAGCTTAAACAAACAGCCGAAGATTATTTAGGCCAAGAAGTGACGCAAGCCGTGATTACCGTTCCTGCTTATTTTAATGATAGTCAACGTCAAGCCACCAAAGATGCTGGCAAGATTGCGGGTTTGGATGTATTAAGAATTATCAATGAACCAACTGCTGCTTCTTTAGCTTATGGTTTGGACAAAAAAAGTGACGAAAAAATTGCTGTGTTCGACCTTGGTGGGGGAACTTTTGATGTTTCTATTCTCGAGATTGGTGACGGTGTTTTCGAAGTGAAAGCCACCAATGGAGATACGCACTTGGGTGGTGATGACTTTGATCAAGTGATTATTGGCTGGTTGGCGTCTGAGTTCCAAAAAGAGCAAGGAATCGATTTGCGTCAAGATCAGATGGCCTTGCAACGTTTGAAAGAAGCTGCTGAAAAAGCGAAGATTGAACTTTCTTCGACTACTCAAACGGAAGTCAATCTGCCGTTTATTACGGCCGATCAAGCAGGACCTAAACACTTGAATTTAACTCTTTCGCGTAGCCAATACGAGAACTTGGTTGCTGAATTGTTAACTCGTCTTAAAACCCCTTGCTTGAATGCTTTGAAAGATGCTGGTTTGTCGACCAGTGAAATTGACGAAGTGATTCTTGTGGGAGGTATGACACGGATGCCTGCCGTTCAAAAGGTTGCTCAAGAATTGTTTGGCAAAGAGCCTCATAGAGGCGTGAACCCTGACGAAGTGGTGGCTCTTGGTGCGGCTATTCAGGGGGGCGTTTTGGCGGGAGATGTCGATGATGTTGTTCTATTGGACGTTACACCATTGTCTTTAGGTATTGAAACTTTGGGCGATGTTTCTACCAAATTAATTGAACGCAACACCACGATTCCGACCAAGAAAAGCCAGGTGTTTTCAACTGCTGCTGATAATCAAACGGCTGTGAGCATTGTTGTTTTGCAAGGTGAGCGTGAAATGGCTCGTGATAATCGAATTTTAGGCAAGTTTGATTTGACCGATATTCCACCTGCACCACGGGGTGTTCCTCAGATTGAAGTGGCCTTTGATATTGATGCTAACGGGATTGTGCATGTGTCTGCCAAAGATACCTCTACTGGCAAAGAGCAAAAGATTCGCATTGAATCCTCCAGTGGAATCAGTGAAGATGAGATTGATCGTATGGTTAAAGATGCCGAAGCCAATGCTGATGCTGATAAGGAAAAACGTGAGCTGATTGATGCCAAAAATGAAGCTGAGAATTTTGTTTACAGCACTGAGAAGTCCCTCAAAGAATATGGGGATAAGGTTGGTGACGATGAGAAGAAAAATATTGAAGAAGGCATTGCTTCTTTGCGTAAGGCGATTGAGTCGGATAATTTAGAAGAGATCAAAAAACTTCAAGAAAACTTGGCCCAAGCGGCTCACAAATTAGCGGAAGAGGCTTATAAAGCAGCTTCGGCTGAGCAAGATCAATCTGGTTCTAAGCAAGCTGGGTCGGAGTCGAAAAACAATGACGATGTGGTTGATGCCGAAGTTGTCGATGATGAAAAATAAATAATTAAGGTTGTGGATCCCGCGATTTCTAGCGTCGCGGGATAACCGTGCTCTTTCTTTGTAAGGACGAGGAGGGAAGAGAATCTGTATGACAAGGAAACAATATTGTGGTTGAAAAACGTGATTATTATGAGGTTTTAGGTGTTCAGCGTAACGTTTCGAAAGATGAAATTAAAAAATCTTATCGCAAATTAGCGGCTAAATACCACCCCGATCGTAACCCCGACAACCCCGAGGCCGAGGAGAAATTCAAAGAATGTTCCGAAGCCTACAGTGTTTTAAGCGATGAGCAAAAGCGGGGCACGTATGATCACCTTGGTCATTCTGCTGGCGGAGGTGACGGCTTTGGATTTAGAGGCGGTGGCTTTCAGGGGGTTGAAGACGTTGATTTGGGGGATATTTTCGAGAATTTTTTTGGCGGTGGCGGAGGGCGACGTTCTTCAGGGACGCGTCTAGGTGCCGATCTTAAAGTGAGTGTAGAGCTTACTTTTGAGGAAGCTGCCTTTGGTATCGAAAAAAACATGCAAGTCCAGCGTGAAACCACTTGTTCAACCTGTTCTGGTTTTGGTGCTGCGGCGGGATCGCAAAGGGTGACCTGTCACCAATGCGGAGGTTCTGGTCAAACACGGGTATCCCAAGGGGTCTTTAGTATGGCTCGTACGTGTCATGCGTGTGCTGGTCGCGGTTCACGTGTTGAAAAGCCTTGTTCTAGCTGTGCTGGACGAGGTGTTGTTAATTCGCGCGACAAAGTTAGCGTGCGCATTCCTGCAGGAGTTGCACGTGGGACGACATTGCGAGTGAGTGGAGAAGGTGAGGCTGGACCTCAGGGAGGGCCTCGTGGTGACTTGTATGTTGTGATGTCGGTGCGTGTCCATGATTTCTTTGAGCGTGTGGATGACGATGTGATTTGCGAGGTTCCGATTAGTTTTGCCCAAGCGGCCTTAGGTACAGAAATTGAAGTGCCAACTTTGGAAGGACGTAGTAAAATTAAAGTACCTGCGGGAACACAGTCGGGGAAAGTATTTCGCCTAAGAGGTAAAGGAATTGCCAATGTGAGGGGCTATGGTCACGGAGATCAATTGATTCGAGTGATTGTTGAGACTCCGACCAAATTGAATGAACAGCAACATAAGTTGTTGAATGAATTTGCCAGTATTAGTGGAGAAGATGTTCAGCCCATGTGCAAAAGCTTTTTTCAAAAAGTGAAAGATGCCTTAGGGGCTTAAAGCCTAAGAGAAGGGGTTTAGCTGTGACACATAAAGTTTTAGTGACCGATAAGCTGTCGGATAAAGGCTTAGCGATCTTGCAAGCTTATGATGATATTCAAGTCGATGAAAAATTGGGCTTATCTCCTGATGAGTTGAAACAAGAAATTTTGGGGTATGATGCCATTCTGATTCGAAGTGGAACGACACTGACAGCGGACATTTTGGATGCTGCTGATCAACTTAAGGTTGTTGGTCGTGCTGGTGTGGGTGTTGATAATGTTGATGTTGAGGCGGCTAGTTGCAAGGGTATTGTGGTGATGAATGCTCCTGCGGGCAATACCTTGTCGACAGCGGAATTGACCATTAGCATGCTCTTATCTTTGGCGCGCAATATTCCTCAGGCTAATGCTTCAATGAAGCAAAAGAAATGGGATCGTAAGGGCTTTATGGGGACGGAGTTGTTTGGCAAGACTTTGGGCATTGTCGGTTTTGGGCGCATTGGGCGCGAGGTAGCCAAGAGGATGCAGTCGTTTGGGATGGAGATTATTGCTTACGATCCCTATGCCGTTTCAGAGTCAGCAAGTTCTTTAGGCATCGAGATTAGCAATGAATTAGATGACGTGTTTGCTCAGGCGGATTTTATCACCTTGCATACACCTTTGACTGATGAAACCCAAAATTTGATTAACAAAGAGACCTTTGCCAAAATGAAAAAAGGTGTGCGGATTATTAATTGCGCGCGCGGTGGTCTTGTTGATGAAATGGCTCTTGTTGATGCTATTAACGAGGGACAAGTGGCGGGAGCGGCTTTTGATGCCTATATGTCTGAGCCTCCCGAAGACAATCACCCTTTTTATGATTTAGATTGTGTTGTAATGACGCCACATATGGGGGCGTCGACCAAAGAAGCTCAAGAAAATGTGGCGATTGATGTGTCCAATCAAGTGGTAGATATGCTCAAAGAGCAAAAGATTAAGAATGCGGTGAATTATGTTCAGGTGGCTCCCGAAGTTTTTGCCGAGATTGAGCCATTTTTGAACCTTGCCGAGCATTTAGGCAACATGTTGTCCTATCTTAAGCGTGGTCGCTACACGGATTTAACCGTGAGCTATTTTGGTGATTTGGCTGAACTCGAGATTACTCCTTTAACTGTTTCTGTGGTTAAAGGTTTGCTTCAACCTATTTTGGAAACCGATGTGAACGATGTGAATGCGCGTTTTATTGCTAAGGAGCGTGGCATTTCGATCAATGTCGAGAAAAAAGGGCAGTCGGAAGACTTTTCTTCTTTGATTCGTGCAACCGTTACTTTGGATGACGGAACACAAGTGAGTGTTGCGGGAACGACGTTTGGCAAACATGACACACGGATTATTCGTATTGATGGGCATCATGTGGACATGCAACCCAAGGGTAATGTTTTGGTGTGCAAAAATATCGATAAACCTGGTTTTATTGGGCGGATTGGAAGCATTTTAGGCGAAAACAATATCAATATTGCCAATATGACCCTTGGCCGGAAGGTTAAAGGGGAGCATGCGATCACTGTCTTCAATGTTGATGATTTTGTGACCGATGAAGTTCTTAAAAATATTCGTTCCTTGGACGATATTGTCCAAGCCGACCTTGTTAAGTTTGATGACTAATTCTTTTAGCTTGCCAGAGCATTTTGCTCCAGGCAAGCGCTACTTCGACTTTAGCACTTATTTAAAGCAACGCTTTGGCTGTAAAGTTTATAAAGTGGTGCTCGATGCTGGGTTTACATGTCCTAATCGGGATGGCTTTGTGGCGAAAGGTGGTTGCATTTATTGCAATGCTCAAGGTTCAGGGTCGGGTAAGAAAAAGATTCCTGTGCGTGAACAAGTTTTGCAAGGAATCGAATTTGTCAAACAAGGTTACAAGGCTAAGAAGGTGATGATCTATTTTCAGGCATTCACCAATACCTACGCTCCAGTGGATGAACTCGAAGAGATTTATAAGCAAGCATTGTGCCACCCCGATATTGTGTCTCTGGCTATTGGGACTCGTCCAGACTGTATTGATCGTGAAAAGTTAGACATGATCAATCAGTTCACTCAAGACTATGAAGTTTGGATGGAATATGGCTTAGAATCATCGCACGACCGCACACTCACCTTGATTAACCGGATAGACACCTGGGCTAATTTTGAAAAAGCCGTTCAATTAACCCGTAATTATGATATGAAAATCTGCACTCATTTGATTATGGGTTTACCTCATGAGAGTTATGCCGATATGATGACGACTGTGGACCGTGTGGCACAACTCGATTTGGAAGCCATTAAGATTCATAACCTTTATATAGAAAAAAACACATCTTTACAAAAATTTTATGATGACTATCAGTTTGATTTGTTGAGCCAAGAGGATTACATTAACATTGTTTGCGATAGCCTTGAGCGTTTGTTGTCTTATATGGTGATTGAGCGTTTAAACGGGGATCCTATCCTTAAGGACTTGTATGTGCCTGAATGGAGTCGTAATAAACAAGATATTCTGAACGGTATAGAACGAGAGCTTGAACGGCGCAATAGCTTTCAAGGATGCTTAAACGATTGTTCTGTTCGCAATGCTGGGCTTGACAATATAGATGCTCATTCCACTGACATTTAATCGATATTTAAAGAGATTAAAGCGAGATTTTCGTCCATTACTGGAGAATTTTCTTCATGGCTGTCGCTATTGCTTAGTTGTTTGGCTTGGCTCAAGGCCGTGAGGGGATGTTTAGTCACTATTTGTTCGTTAAAAAATAAGTTTTTGAACCTTTTCATTTCCTTTATTGTCGATCTATCATAGAATAGATGATCAATTATCATGTCGTCGAAGTGGTGGAATGGTAGACACGTTAGCTTGAGGGGCTAGTGAGAGATAATCTCGTGGGGGTTCAAGTCCCCCCTTCGACAATAGAATATCTTCTGGGAATGACTTACACAGCGGTTGTTATGAATCGGTTGGTATGTTCATTTATTATTGTTGTATCCCTTGTAGAGAGGCCTTCTTATTTGCAAGCTTTGGCGCTGGCAAAAGTTTACGCTTTTGAACAAGTGAGTTGTCAGAGTAGTTTCCCGAGGCGAATGTTCTGGTTTACGTGTTTACACCTGCTGCAGGTTGTCCCCTTATGCTGAATATTAGAGAATTTAAACGAAATTTTTATACGTTTGTTCCAGGGAATAAATTTTAGGTGGCGTTTGTCCGTAGGGATGAAGACAGAAAAGAAAATGTGAGGTAGTTTTAGAGGTTCTTGAAACAAGCTTGACGAAAGGTTCTAGGTATAGTACATTATTGGATCTTAATGGCGGCGTAGCTCAGTTGGTTAGAGCAGAGGAATCATAATCCTCGTGTCTGGGGTTCGAGTCCCTGCGCCGCTACTCTTTTTGAGTGTTTATCGTTTTTTTAAATCGAAAGATGACCTATCAACCCTATGATCATAAAAGTCTTATTCAAGCCAGAGGTTTTTTCTTTTGGATGGTTATTACAAAAAAAAGGGGACCCTGTTTTCCGACAAGGAGGTGCTTCCCATTTTGCATCACAAACAGTTAATGCCACAGGCTCCTGTTGGAGCAGGACTTTATTTTCTAATTGGATTGGATGGTAGGCTTTGTTATAATAGGGCGTTGACAAAGGGGCTTAAGGGTATTAAGCGTGTGTGGGGCATGAGCCTGGAATAAGTGATTGAAAAAATCAAAAAAACTGGCCTTTGTGGACGCGGAAGAGCTGTGTTTCTGGCTTTTGTCAAATGGAGTGATATGCGTGGTGAGCAAGCTCTGGTTAAGTACCTGGTTTGCAATGATTCCGAAGGTGAGCCTGAAACTTACAAGGATCGGTTCTTGTTAGGGAAAAAATTCTTATCCTTTGCTTGAAGGGATGTTAATTGCCAAATATGTGATTGACGCCACTAAAGCCTATAGATGGAGGTGTGGCTATGAAGGCATCTTGGCTTTATTGTTTACTGGGTTTTGCTGTGGCTTCGGCCATTGCCTATTGGCGTTTCATTCAGCAGAAACACCAATACTTGAAGACTCAAATCGAGCTAGAAACATCTCTTAAAAATCTCGAACAAGAATATAAACGCAGTGCTGATATGCAAAATGCCTTAGGTGATACTTTTAAAGTTTTGTCCCAAAAAGCATTGGAGAGCAATCATTCTGTGTTTATGCAAATGGCTCAGTCGTCTTTGGAAAAGGTTTTGCTCAAAGCCGAGGGTAAGCTGAATCAAAAAGAGGATAGCATTGCCCATCTGGTTCAGCCAATTCAGGATATGTTGAAGAAGGTTGAAGAGCAGAACCAAAAGCTAGAGGAAACAAGGCAAAAAACGTATGGTGGCTTGGAAGAACAGTTGCGTTTTTTATTAGAAAGTAATCGCGAACTCAAAAAAGAGACAGGCAACCTTGTCTCTGCCTTAAAAAAACCTCAGGTGCGTGGGCGGTGGGGAGAAATGACTCTAAAGCGTGTTGCGGAGTTGGCAGGACTTATTGAGCATTGTGATTTTTATGAACAAACGACGGTGAATAGGGGCGAAGGGCTTTTGCGACCCGATATGATGGTTCATTTACCTGACAACCGAAAGATTGTTGTCGATGCTAAGGTGCCCTTGCAGGCTTATTTAGAGGCTTTAGAGGCTGAAAGTGACGAAGAAAAAGAGCAATGTTTAAGGAGACACGCGCAGCATGTGGTGCACCATATGCGACGGTTGGCCAAGAAATCTTATTGGGATCAATTCGAAGAAAGTCTTGACTTTGTGGTGATGTTTATTCCTGGGGAATCTTTTTTTAGCGTGGCGGTGGAGTTCGAGAAGAACCTGATTGAAGATGGGATTCATCAGAAAGTGATTATTTCAACACCAACTACTTTGATTGCACTATTACGAGCTGTGTCTTATGGTTGGCGTCAAGAACAGCTGACCCATAATGCCCAAGAAATCAGCCAGTTAGGTGCTGAGTTGTATGAACGGTTGGCTAAATTTGTCGACCATTATAGCAAAGTGGGGCGGTCTCTTGAAAAAGCTACGGACGCGTTTAATCAATCCGTTGCCAGCCTGGAAAGTCGGGTTTTGGTTTCGGTTCGTAAATTCAAGGATTTGGGGATATCCTCGAAGAGTGATGTTGACAATGTTGCTCAATTGGAAAAAAGACCTAAATCGTTAGTGAGTTCAGAGACCGAGGAGAGCGATGCTCTTTTGGAATCATCATCGTCAGTGTAATAGAAATATATGAATCGTAAAGAATTATTCAAAACAGAAGAGGGTTCTTACACGATATATTTGCCCGATATGGATGAGTATTATCATTCGTGGTTTGGGGCCATTGCTGAATCACGACATGTTTATATTTCTAGTGGGTTACACTATATGGCTCAAAAGCAAAGCAAGTTTTCGATTTTAGAAATGGGTTTTGGAACAGGTTTGAACGCGATTTTAACCTATTTGGAAAGCTTGGCACAGGTTCATTGGCATGTTGATTATACAACTCTCGAAATAGATCCTTTAACAATGGAGCAATATCAATCGCTGAACTATTGGGAATTGTTGCAGCTGGACGTTGCTAACAAAGAGGTTTTTGATAAGATGCATTATTGCTCCTGGGGGATTGAACATTCTTTGTCGGATCGTTTTTCTTTTCATAAAAAACAAGAATCTTTGCTAGAGTTTTTTATGGAAAAAAACGTGTATGACCTTGTCTATTTTGATGCCTTTTCTCCAGGTGTTCAGCCAGAGTTGTGGACGGTTGATGTTTTTCGTAACATCTATGAGTCCCTGAAACCAGGAGGTGTCGTGGTGACCTATGCATCACGTGGAACGGTGAAGCAGGCATTGAAAGAGGTGGGTTTTTCTTTAGAGCGTTTGCAAGGATCTCCTCGTAAGCATCATATGTTGCGAGCGATACGAGTCTAGGATTTTATAGAGCTCGTGAGGCAATATATTGTCTTGGGATGAGTGTGTTTGGGAGGTCTTGGAGCGCTTGGCCAAATTTTCTAAAGATGTGATTTATCCAACGTTAACAAGTACTAACAAAAATTTAATTAGAAAAGACAAAGCTGTTTGTGTATACGTTCAGGAGCTTCTTGTCGTTAACGAAAGGATATAGTAATGGATAAAAAGTATGTCGTGTTTATTTGTGTTGAAAATTCGTGTCGCTCTCAAATGGCTGAAGGCTTTGCGCATATGTTAGCTCCTGAAGGCTGGGAGATTTTTAGCTCGGGTTCAAAAGTTTCTGGAAAAGTTAATCCCAAAGCAATTGTTTCGATGGCCGAAGTAGGCTATGACCTGAGTATGCAGGGGTCTAAATCACTTGATGAGATTCCTCAGGTCAAGTATGAATATGCCATTACTATGGGCTGTGAGGATGCGTGTCCAGTGGTGCGAGCTAAAAACCGCTTAGACTGGGGCATACCAGATCCTAAACACATGGATCCAGAAAAGTTTGCCCAAGTCCGTGATATCATTCGCAATAAGGTTAAAGAGGTCTTTAATCTCTAAAGAAGAGCTTGATTATCTTCTTGACCATTGACAACTTTTTGATAGGTTCCTTCTTTGTAACCTTGATCTTGACGGGTGTGGTTGAGTTGGTTTTTTTTAAGATAAAGCTCTTTAACTTCTTGAGCATCCATGCCAGCTACTTGGCACATGCTGATCCAAAAGTGAAGCATGTCGACCAGTTCAATTTTAATGTTGTCCCAGTCATCTTCGCCTTTTTTCCACCACTTCCATTGTGTGCTATCGATGGCTTCGGCAATTTCTTGTTGCAAAGCTAAGGTGTAATTCAAAAACCAACGGCGACGAAAGTCTGGGTCGGACATCTTTTCGTAGAGGTCGGGTTCAATGCGTGTGTTGAGTTCTCTTTGTTTATCAAAAATGAAATCCAAATCAATATTTTCGGTAGAAACCATGACTCTGTATCCTTGTATTTGATTGTCAAAATGTTAGTTTTGCTTTTTTTGCTGCAAATATGCTAAGACCTTAATGCAAAAGCAACTTTGTGCAGTTTAACAAAAAAAGGGGAACTTGGGAATATCTGGTCATTTTGTAAAAAAGACTTTGGACAAATCGCTTTGGAGTGTGGCTTCATTACAGAGAAAAAACTTGTTTTGGCTTTATCTGAACAAAGCCGTTTGCTCCAAACGGGACAAAACTATAAGAAAATCTAGGTAATTTTGAACGAAATGGGTATTTGGAGTGATTGTTACTTTGAATTACTCTTAATATGAACAAGAGCCTTTGGTGTTCTTGAATTGTCTTAATTCTGTTTCGCTTAATCAAGCTAGATAAATTAGATGGTTTAATATCCTTTATTTAAAATGAGTTACCGATCATGGTATAATACATTCGTGTTTTTGCTCAAAAGATGTAATCTTTAGGAGCAAGGATTTGACCACGTAGGGGTAAATAAGAAGCATGGAGATGGAGAATGTCAACGGCTAAGGATATGAAACATGAGCCTATTGATCCCGACTTGTGGGTCGATACCTATGGAAAGCGCTTGTTTTATTTTGCTTTGTCTCGTTTGAAGAATCGGGCTGATGCGGAAAATGCTGTGCAAGAAACCTTTTTAGCAGCACTTAAATCGCGGCATAATTTTGCTGGTCAATCTACGGAGTTTACCTGGTTAACAGGAATTTTGAAGCATAAAATTGTAGATTTGATCCGTAAAAATCAAAAGTATCAAAGCACAGATGCTGTGGAGAACGATGAGTGGCTGGCTCAGCTCTTTCAAAATAATGGACAATGGAAGACTCCCTCTTCGGAATGGTTTTTTGATCCAGCGCAGTTGACCGAGAATAAAGAGTTTTGGTTAACTTTACAAAACTCTTTGTCGGTATTGCCAGATAAACAAGCGCGTGCTTTTTATATGAAGGAAGTAGATGGATTCAGTTCGGAAGAGGTGTGTAAGGTTTTAGGTATTTCATCGACCAACCTGTGGGTTTTGTTGCACCGTGCAAGAGCCCGTTTAAGAGATTGTTTGAGTCTAGAGGGGTTTGGTAAGGGGAAAGAGTAGTGTTAACGTGATAAATGGTGAGGGTATTATGAAAAAAATTATGTTATTGATGGTTATAGGGCTGAGCATGAGGGGGCATATTTTGATGGCTTCGGGAGGAGGCTATGGTCACTTTGATAATGATGACCATCGTCAAAAAAAAGTTGAACACAAAGATAACGTAGCATTGGAAGGCCATTGTGCAGTATGTGTGGTCGAAATGGGACATGTCATGAAGGGGAATCCTAAATTTCAAGCACAATACAAGGGGGAAACCTACTATTTTCCTGCACAAAAACAGTTGAGTATGTTTCAAAGCAATCCCGAGAAATACACCGCTCCTAATGTAATTAAAAAATATCATTCAATCATTGACGCTCAGCGTGCGATGCACGATCATGATGGAGCTCATCAGCATTACTAAATTTTAAACTTCCCCTCAACATAAGGGTGCTGTTTAAGTGATGTCATTCTGGAAGACCCTAAAACTCTTTTGAAAATGATTGATGACGAAGTTTTGGGTCATTTTTATGATTGTGCTTCACCGCTTTCTTTAGCAATGCAGGGGTTTATTGTTCTTGATTTAGGATGTGGAACAGTGAGATATGTTTTTAGCCTCCAAATTAGTAGGGTCCCGTGATGGGTGTCGAATATGACCAAGGAATAATTAGCTATCTTATCGCCATGAAGAACAACAGATGAAACCTTGAATTTTGACTGTAAGCCTGTTGTTGTAGCAAGTGAAGAGCTTGTTTTGAGTGGAGGCTGTTATTGATGTCCATGACTGGAGTGAAGGCCTTTCGCCAAACCATGCTTGCTATTGACCCTTCTTTAATGGTTCCTAAGAAAATTGAAACTTTGCAAATCAATGTGGGGAACCTTTGCAATCAGACCTGTGTTCATTGCCATGTTACTGCTAGCCCTAATGGTCGCAATAATATGGAACAAGACACGTTTGATAACATCATTGCATTTATAATGAGGCATAAAATTGATTGCCTAGATATAACGGGTGGGGCTCCCGAAATGAATCCTAACTTTCAAACATTTGTCGATCAAGCTCAACCCTACATGAATCGAGTGATGGTACGGACTAATTTAACTGTTTTTTTTGAACCAGGGATGATAGATTTACCAGAATGGTACGCTCAGCGAAAAATTACTTTAGTGGCGTCGTTGCCTTGTTACACAGAAAAAACGGTGGATGAACAAAGAGGGAAGGGTGTTTTTGATAAAAGCATTGAAGCATTAAGGCAATTGAACCAAAGAGGTTATGGTTGTGATTTGAATCTTTATTTGGTTTACAATCCTTCGGGAGATTTTTTACCTAGTCCACAGAATATTCTTGAAGATCACTACCGCAAGGAATTGCGGGATAGATATGACATAGAGTTTACGGGATTGTTTGCTTTGGCTAATTTGCCAGTCGGTCGTTTTAAACATTTTTTGCGCAAAGAAGGTCGTTTAGAGTCGTACACACAACTGTTAGCAGATCATTTTAACACTAAAGTAGCAGAAGCGGTTATGTGCCGTTCCTTGATCAACGTTGATTGGCACGGAACTTTGTATCACTGTGATTTTAATCAACAGGAGAAACAGCCCATACGTGATTCGAATGGTCGAGTGATGACAGTGAACAATTTGGATGAAGTGATACGTAGCAAATATGAAATTGTGACTGGATCTTACTGTTATGGTTGCACGGCTGGTTATGGATCGAGTTGTACAGGAGCGACCTTATGAGATTAGGCGTTATTATGTTGTTTTTTGCGATTATGGCGACGGCTCTTTATGGGAATGCCGATCTTAAAGATGACGACTATGCTTAGGTTTTGTTTTCGTATATAGCGCCCCATGTCCCTCTGAACAATCGTAAGGATTTGCGTTGGAGGATATACCAACTTAAGTCTTCGTCTTAGGAAGGCCTATTGTGACGACAGCTCTTTTATTTTTTGTTAAGGAACCTGTTTTAGGTAAGGTCAAAACCCGTTTGGCTAAGTCGATAGGCGATAATCGCGCTTTGATGTATTATCGGCACTTTGTTGAGGTCCTTTGGCAAAAAATTCAACATGTATCGGCCGATGTATGGCTTTGTCATACTCCAAATTCATCCTCAGACATTTGGACGGAGTGGCTAGGTGCTCAACATGTGTTAGAGCAAAAGGGTCATGATTTAGGTGAACGATTGCATTCGTGTTTTCGTTATGTGATCAATCAAGGGTACCAAAGTGTGATGGTTGTGGGAAGCGATAGTCCTGATTTACCTGTAAAACAGATTTATTTGGCTAATGAACACTTAAAAAATAAAAATGTTGTGATTGGCGTAACAGAAGATGGGGGATATTATTTGATAGGGGTACAGGCTAAGTTTTATGATAAAGCGTTGTTTGATTCGATTGAATGGAGTTCAAAGAGAGTTTTTGCACAAACCTTGGCTGGCATACACAAACTTAACCTAAGTTTTAAAGAGCTTAGACCTTGGTACGATATTGATACCGTGGAGGATCTGGAGAGATACTTGAAGAGCTTGAGGAAAGATGGCGACAATGAAGTGTGATTATTATGTGATAGTGATTGGAGGAGGAAGTGGTGTTTGCCTCGGGAGTAGCTTCTTTAGGCTTTAAAGTGGCTTTGATTTGGATCAAAAATAATTCTGGATTGCCATAAAAGGCCCTTGGCTCCGTCGAAATTCACTTTGGTGAGGTCCAAAGACCTGTGGTCAAGGCGCTCCCCGTACACCGTCGATTTCATGAAAACCAAAGGCGTCTAAGGTATCGTCGTATCCCAATTTAGGTTTAATGTAGGCTACGAAGATGTAGCAAATGATCCAGGACCCAACGCCTATTCATACGGCATCAAGAGCGCTTACACAACTGGATGTTAGAATGACTGCTACAAGACCTGCCACAACTCCTGTGATTATGCCGAGCAAAGACAATTTTATTATTTTTACATTGAATTACGTCAATGTTCTCTACCAGAATTGGTGGAATTAATCAAGATGGTCGACAGCCTGGATCCATGTATAATGATAGGGTTTGTTAAGGATCGAAAAATATGAGTCGTACGGTATCGATTATTGTGCCTGTTTACAATGAAGCTGTGAGCATTGAGCAGAAATTGGAGGCTTTGCTCTCTTATGGAGCCAATGAAATTTGTGTTGTGGATGGTGGAAGTGTCGATGATACTTGGGCTAAGGCTCAAAAATTCCCCATTAAAGTTTTGTCTTCGGAGAAAGGGCGCGCGTGCCAGATGAACACTGGTGCTAGGCATACTTTTGGAGAGATTCTTCTTTTTTTGCATTGCGATGTTTCTTTGCCAGAGAAGGCTTTGTGCTTCATTCGTGGATGCTTCGAAGAAACAGAGATGATAGCTGGGCGATTTCGTCTAAAGTTTGATGAAGACTCTTTTTTGAATAGAATTCATTCTTGGGGGACACAATTTCATCGTTTTTCTTTTGGAGACCAAGGTTTTTTTGTGTTACGAGAACACTTTGAAGCGCTTGGAGGTTTTGACGAAAAGGCTTTTTTTGAAGATGTGGATTTGTATCGACGTTTAAGAAACCAGGGGTCTGTGCATGTGTTTAAAGATAAATTTGTGATTGCGTGTTCGCGACGCTATCAAAAAGTAGGTGCCACTAAACAACGGATGATTAATACGTTTTTATTGCTTATGGGAACGTTGAATATTGATCCTCGTCCATTAATGAAACACATATATAAGGATATAAGATGAAAATTCTTGCTATTGAAACTTCGTGTGATGAAACTTCGGTATCCGTGGTTGAGTTTGGTGATCGTATTTTGAGCAATATTATCTCGTCCCAAGTTGAATTGCACAAACGTTTTGGTGGTGTTGTGCCCGAGTTGGCGTGTCGGGCACATGAAGAGGCTTTGTTGCCCCTTGTTGATCAGGCTATTGAGGTTGCCGCTTGTTCGTTAGATGATATTGATGCATTTGCTGTTACATACGGTCCAGGCTTGATTGGAGCTTTAATGGTGGGCTTGAGTTGTGCTAAAAGTTTAGCGTTTCATTACAAGAAGCCTTTGATTGGTGTCAATCATATTGAAGCTCACATATACGCTAATTTTATGGGGCAAAAAGCCACTTTACCCTGTGTTGGTTTGATCGTTTCGGGAGGGCACACATTGTTGGCGGGGGTTTCGGCTTGGGGAACATATCGTGTTTTGGGGCAAACCTGTGATGATGCTGCAGGAGAAGCGTTTGACAAAGTGGCCAAGATGTTGGATCTAGGGTATCCAGGAGGACCTATTGTTGATAAGCTTGCCAAAGAGGGGGAGCGAGACAAAATTAAGTTTCCTCGTGGTCAGGTGAAGGCTAACCCCTTGGCGTTTAGTTTTAGCGGGCTTAAAACGGCTGTTCTTTACCATTTAAAGGATCATCCTAATGAAAATGTGGCTGACGTATGTGCGTCGTTTCAAGAGGCCGTAGTGGATGTGCTCTGCAAAAAATCGTTGCTGGCTGTTGAACAATGTGGAGTGAGTCACCTTGCTGTGGGAGGAGGCGTCTCCCTGAACAGCCGTTTACGTGAGGTGATGCTCGAACAAAGCGAGGCCGCTGGAATTCAAGTGACATTTCCAGGCAGGGGGCTTTCGGCTGATAATGCGGCTATGATTGGCGGCCTTGCCTACCAAAAATGGAAAGCAGGCCATACTGATACTTTGAATTTAGATGCTCTTCCTTGTTTACCTCTTTTGAATTGGGTCTGATGGTTCGGCTTTTTCTTCTAGGGAAGGGGATGATACAATAGATTTTTTACTGGTGAGAAGAGGTGGGGAATAGATGGGTCGGCAAGGTTTTAGCCTAATGGATATTATGATCATCGTTGCGGTCTTAGCGTTGCTTGCCGCGATCGCTGTTCCTAATTTCGTGAATGTTAAGCGGAAATCAGAAACTCATTTTTGTGTGCATAATTTATCTATTTTACGAGAGGCAAAAAAACACTGGGCTAAAGAGCCTGAAAAACCGAAGGGCGCGATTTGTTCTTGGAGCATGATTAAGGGTCACATTCCTCAGGATTCTTCTTTGGGGTCCTGTCTCGCTGGAGGTAGCTACACGATTGGACCTGCTGGGGAAGATCCTCAATGCAGTATTGGCAAAGATCATAGTTTAAGTTAAGGATAAGAGATAACGATCATGGAATTAATGAAGTATATCAATCAGGCGGTTGAGTTTTTGCAGCCTCAAATCAATGTAACTCCTAAGGTGGGACTTATTTTAGGGACAGGTTTGGGAGATTTAGCTCAAACAATGGAGCAAACAGCTTGCGTTGCCTATAAAGATATTCCTCACTTTGCTCAATCCACTGTAGAGTCGCACGAAGGTGACTTTTTAGCGGGGTACCTCGCTGGTTGCCCTATTGTTGCGATGCAAGGCCGGTTTCACTTTTATGAAGGGTATAGATTGGATCAAATTACGTTTCCTGTGCGTGTTATGAAAGCTTTAGGCGTGGATTTATTAGTTGTTTCGAATGCCGCGGGAGGCTTGAATCCGCTTTACAAGACAGGCGATTTGGTTATAATAAGTGACCATATTAATTTTATGGGTGTGAACCCTTTAGTGGGTTCTAATGATGATCGTTTAGGCCCACGCTTTCCCGATATGTCCGACTCTTACACAAAGAATTGTCAAGATCTGGCCTGTGAGGTTGCATTGACCGAAGGTTTAGAAGCTCATCGAGGGGTCTATATTGGGGTCACGGGACCTTGTTTGGAAACGGCAGCTGAGTATCGATTCATGCGGGCGATGGGGGCTGACGTTATTGGAATGTCGACCGTCCCCGAAGTGATTGTTGCGGTGCATGCAGGTTTGAAGGTATTAGGAATATCGTGTGTGACAGATATGTGTTTACCAGATGCTTTGATGCCTGCAAATGTTGAAGAAATTATTGCTGTGGCCCAAGAGGCTGAGCCTAAAATGAGTCGTCTGGTGACGTCTTTTTTGAAAAGATGGACTGCATAAAGGTTAGATTATGAATTACAAAGAAACGCTTAACTTACCCCAAACTTCATTTTCTATGAAGGCCAACTTGTCGCAAAAAGAGCCCAAGATGGCTGAGCAATGGTCTCAGTCTAAGCTTTATGAAACATTGCTTGCCCAAAGACATGAGTCTGTTTCGTACACCTTGCATGATGGGCCTCCTTATGCGAATGGACATATTCATATGGGGCACGCGCTCAACAAAATTTTGAAAGATATTGTGGTGCGGTATCGCTTAATGAAAGGTTCTTACGTTTCTTATGTTCCTGGCTGGGATTGTCATGGTCTTCCCATTGAACATCAAGTGATGAGTCGTTTGAAGAAAAAGAAAGAGCATAAAAGACCTTTAGAAGTGCGTCAGCTGTGTCGTGATTATGCCCAAGAATTTGTACAGTTGCAAAGTGAAGAGTTTCAACGTTTGGGCATTTGGGGCCATTGGGATCATCCTTATTTAACGATGAATTACGAATATGAGGCAGGTATTTTAGAGGTCTTCGCTAATTTGGTGGATAAAAACTATATCGAGCGGGGGTTTAAACCTATTTATTGGTGTGGGCACTGCGAAACGGCTTTGGCTGAAGCTGAAATTGAGTATGGTGATCATACATCGCCGTCTGTTTATGTAAAATTGGCTTGTCATGCTAATGGAGACACCTCTTTGAAAATCGATTATGAAGGATCTCTCGCTCTTATGATCTGGACAACAACACCTTGGACATTACCTTCTAATATGGCTGTGGCTGTTCATCCCGATTTAAAATATGCCTGTGTTCAATTGGAGGGAGAGGCCGTTCTGATGGCGCATAATCTGGTCGAGTCGATTATGTCTAAGGCTGGTGTTGATCAATATAAGGTCTTGGGGACGGTTCAAGGAAGTGATTTGGAGGGGCTAACCTATGCACATCCCTTTATGGGGCAGGTAGAGGGGCTTAATGGAAAGCGTCAGGTGATTTTGGCCGACTTTGTAACGGTCGAAGATGGAACAGGTTGTGTTCATATTGCTCCAGGTCATGGTGAAGATGATTTTCGCGTGGGCCAAGAGTATGGGATAGGTGTGTTTATACCAGTGAATGCTCGTGCAGAGTTTACAGATTTGGTGCCCGAATTTGCGGGTCAAAAAGTTTTTACGGCCAATGCTCCTATTATCGAAAAACTAAAATCCTTAGATGTGCTGCATCATCAAGAGGATATTCAGCACTCTTACCCTCATTGTTGGCGTTGCCGCAAAGCGGTTATTTTTCGTGCGACTGAGCAATGGTTTATTAATGTGGATCACCAAGGCTTGCGCGAACGCGTTTTGGAATCAATCGAACGGGTTCAATGGTTGCCCGAGTGGGGACAAACACGTTTGTCCGAGATGGTGAAAAATCGACCCGATTGGTGTATTTCTCGTCAGAGATCTTGGGGTGTTCCGATTCCTGTGTTTTATTGTGATTCGTGTCGTACGCCTATTTTGCAAGCGGATTTGATTCGCGAGGTAGCGGATCGTGTGCGTAAAGATGGGTGTGATGTTTGGTATTCCGAACCTTCAGAAGAACTATGTTCTTTAAAAGAATGTCCTTTGTGCGGAGGGACATCGTATGAAAAAGAGACTGACATTTTAGATGTGTGGTTTGATTCTGGAGCAAGCCATTATGCTGTTTTGAAGCAGACCGAAGGTTTAGCGTTTCCAGCGCAGCTTTATTTGGAAGGAAGTGACCAACATCGTGGGTGGTTTCAAAGTTCGCTATTTTTATCGATGGCAGGTTTGGAGCAAGAGCCTTTTGAAACGGTATTAACGCATGGCTTTGTAGTGGATGGCGCTGGGCACAAAATGTCTAAATCGGTAGGGAATGTAATTGCGCCTCAGAAAATCATTGACCAATATGGCGCCGATTTGGTTCGTTTATTTGTTGCATCTTCCGATTATTCGGATGATATTCGCATGTCGGATGACATTATGAAACAAAAAGTGGATGTCTACCGAAAAATAAGAAATACGTGTCGCTTTTTATTGGGTAACACCTTTGATTTTGATGTGGACAACGACCGTTTAGCTTACAGTGAGTTGACGCCAATTGATCGTTGGGCCTTATCACGTTTGCAAAAATTGATCCAGGAAGCCAGTCAATATTACGAACAACATTTATTTTATAAATTTTATAAAGAGCTCTATCAGTTTTGCATCTCGGATATGAGCGCTTTTTATCTGGACATTCTTAAGGACCGCCTTTACACGGCTGCACCCAAATCGAAAGAGCGTTTGTCTGCCCAAACGGTGATGATTGATATTTTAGATGCTTTGACGCGTTTGTTGGCACCCGTTTTAGTTTTTACCAGTGAGGAATTGTGGTCGCATTTACCTCAGGCTTTGAAAACAACAGAATCGGTTCATGAGGCTTCTTGGCCTGAGGTTGATCTTTCTTTATACGATAAAGAATTGAATCAGAAGTGGGCCGATATTGCTCTTGTTCGCGATGAAGTTCTTAAGGTGATTGAGCCTTTGAGAAGTTCTAAAGAGATTGGTAGTTCTTTAGAAGTTGCCGTTGAGCTTGAACTTCCTGAGGCCATCTACGATCTATTGTCTAAGTGCGAGCAAGATTTGGCAATGATTTTCATTGTTTCAAACGTCAAGATTCGTAAGGGAGATGCCTTAAAGATTCAAGTTAGAAAATTAGATTGGCCTAAGTGCGTGCGTTGTTGGATCTACAGTGAAACGGTTGGATCTCATTCTGAACATAAAGAGCTGTGTCATAAATGTTATGATGCCGTGAGTTCATTGCTTTCGATTAATGTGAAAGGGAAGTATCTGTGAAAAAGAAAGATTTGCAGGTCTCTCAAGAGAAGTTATTAACTATGAGGGAAACAGTGAAGTCCAAATTGTTTGGTGAAGGTGTATTTGGCTTGGATGTTCAAAAAGGTAGTGGTGCAATACAGTCGACACCCAGCCATATTGGAGATTTGGGAACTGATATTTTTGATCATGATTTACAACTTAATTTAGCTTCGAATGAAAGTGATTTGTTAACCCTGGTTGAGGATGCTTTGGCACGAATAGAGGAAGGGCAATATGGCGTTTATTTGAGTTGTGAGGAGAAAATTCATACGCAACGTTTGTTAGCTATTCCCTATGTGGCCAATTATGTTCCCTGTCAGGAGAAGCGCGAAGAACAATTATGATTGTGTATTTCTGGAGTATTGTGGTTAGCCTTGTTATTGTTGACCAGATGACGAAGTGGTTGGCTGTTGCCTATTTGGCAGATACTGTTCCTGTGATTGATTCCGTGTTTCATTTGGTATTGGTTTATAATAAAGGAGCGGCTTTTGGATTGCTCCAAAATCAACAGTGGCTGTTTGTTTTGACTTCTGTCGCTGTAGTTGCAGGGCTTGTGTTCTATCAAAAGGCTATCATCGAAGAGGGGCCCTTGTCCTTATGGGCGTATGCTTTAATTGGTGGTGGCGCAATTGGAAACCTTATCGATCGTTTGCGAATTCGTGCTGTGATTGATTTTTTAGATTTTCGTATATGGCCTGTATTTAATATCGCCGATACGGCTATTTGTATAGGTATGGGGTTGTTGGTGTTATGTTTCCTGTTCTATTCCAAAAAGGTCCAATAGTTATTCATAGCTATGGGATTATGATCGCGTTGGCTTTTTTAACAGTTGTTTTTTTGGCACGACGTCAGTCCGCTCGTTACGGATTTTCACCAGACTTTATTGGTGATTTTAGTTTTTATGTTTTGATTGCAGGTCTTGTTGGCGCGCGTCTTTTTTACGTGATTCAAGAATGGCCGTATTTTCGTCAGCACTTGGTTGAAATACTCTACATTCATCAGGGCGGTTTAGTTTTTTATGGAGGATTAATGGCTGCGTTTGTGTTGGCGTTTGTTTTGGTGATCCGTAAAGGTTACGACTGGCCCAAATTTGCTGATTTTAGTATTCCTTTTTTTCCGATTGCCCATGCTATGGGACGCTTAGGATGTTATTTGAATGGATGCTGTTACGGGGTTGCCTATTCTGGAGGACAATATCCTGTTCAGTTATATGAAAGTGCTTTTAATATTGTTCTGGCGGGTTTGTTATTTGTCTTGCGTTCTCAACGTCTCAAGCCACAGGGGGTGCTGTTAAGCCTTTATTTGGCTATGTATGCAATTGGACGTTGGGTGTTGGAGTCTTTTAGGGGTGATCATGTGGGAGTTTGGAATGGACTGCGTGTTTCTCAATGGGCGAGTGTTGCGTGTTTTGCGGTGGCGTGTATCTTGTGGCTTGTTCTCCTAAAGCGGGAGGGGTGTCAAGATGGCTGATGTTTACACGGTTATGGTTTCAGACACAGAGGGTGTTTCGGAACGTTTAGATAAATTTATCA
The DNA here is from genome assembly GCA_964565945.1 of uncultured bacterium. GTDB lineage: Bacteria > CAZMGY01. The sequence continues at coordinate 1,689 of CAZMGY010000025.1, read as the reverse complement.
CCGAGCATATGCCTATGGATTTGTCTCGGAGTTATGTTCAAAAGTTGATTCAGGCTGGACATGTGCGCGTTAACGGAGCCTTAAAGAAGGCTCATTACTCTGTGGTCCCAGAGGACAAGGTTGTTGTAGATGTTCCAGAACCTATTGCGTATACACTACAAGCCGAAAAGATTCCTTTAGATATTGTTTATGAAGATGATGACGTGTGTGTGATTAATAAAGCTGCAGGGATGGTTGTTCATCCTGCGTGTGGGCACTATAGTGGGACGCTTGTGCACGCCCTGTTGCATCATTGTCGTAATTTGTCGGGCCTTAATGGTGTATTGCGTCCTGGTATTGTGCATAGGCTTGATAAGGAAACAAGTGGTCTTATAATTGTGGCCAAGCATGATATTGCACATCGTTTTTTGGCCGATCAGCTTGTGTCTCGAAGCCTGTCTCGTAAATATCTGACGCTTGTCTGCGGTATGTTTCCCAAAGAAGATTTAGAGATGCGTAACCAAATGGGGCGTAGTCGTAACAATCGCAAACTCATGACGGTTGTTGAGCAAGGTGGTAAAGAAGCTATAAGCCGTTTTGTGATTCAAGAACGCTTTTGTCATTTTACACTTTTGCAGGCCATTCTTTCGACAGGTCGAACTCATCAGATTCGTGTTCATTTGAAACATTTGGGTTACCCTGTTTTGGGAGATCCCGTTTATAGCCGAAAAAAAGCTATAAGGATTAAAGAGAGGGTGGTTCAATTGAACCGACAAGCTTTACATGCACATGAGCTGGCTTTTATTCATCCTCAAAGTAAAACTCTCATGACTTTTTTGAGCGACTTACCTCAAGATATACAAACAGTGCTTGATCAGGTGCGCGCGGATGATGTTTAAAAAAAAATGGAAGCAGGGGTTCCTGGGAGTTCTGATAGGGGGAATTTTATTACCAGCTCCTTTGAGTGCCCTATGGGACAAACCTGTCAAGTTGCAACAACCCGACGAGTTGATTCGGCACTATTGGCCTCATGCGACGACGTGGGACGTTAAAGTGCTTAGATGGCAGAGGGATCTTGGTGAATTAGCTTATCATTATGTTCATGATCAAGTTGGAAATGTCCAAGAGGATCCACCGATGCGTCCTCTGCTGATTTATCGTGTTTGGGATGATCAAGAAATGATTAGAGGCTATGTTTTAGGAAGTCGTTTATCTTTAGGACAAGGGGTGTCTGAATTGTTTTGTGTTTTTTCGGATAAGGTTATTCTTAAGGATGTGTGGTTACAGGTTTTAACGGCACCTCACAATGATTATGTTCGTTCGAGTGATTTTAGACAGTTGTGGCAAAATTGGAATGGATTAAGCTTGATTAAATATGATGAAAATAGATTACCTATGGATTATTTTGATAAAATAAGACGATGTGTGAAAAGTATTTTATTGACTTTAAAGTTAGTTTTGCACCATAATCTCATTTGAGTCAACTTGTTTGAAGAGGTATATTCTTAAATAATTTAAAAAAGAGTTGATAAAATATTGACCATATGATATGATACATTTTGGATCTTCTTTTTAAGAGGGCTCTTCCTGTTTTCGAAAAAAGAAAGGGTGGCTTTAGTGAAGCAAATAGTGGTTATTCTGATTATCCAAATGTTTTTGTTCACAACATTTTCATTTGAATTAGCCCAGGGTCTTGCTGTGCCATCCCAA
>CAZMGY010000024.1:0-43598 GCA_964565945.1 uncultured bacterium | reverse complement strand
AGCACGTTTAGACGTGTCTAATGTTCAAACAGCAGATCAAGTACAGCAGTTGGTATTTACAGCAAATTATAATCATAGTGGTGCTGGAACGGCTGCTCAGAACAAAATAGATGCAAAACAAGGAATTTTTGTTGATGGTGAAAATAAGGCTGCTGATGGTGATCTTTTAGGCTCAAATGTAGGTCTTGGCACTACTTGGCACCTTGCAGCTTTTGGATATGGTGGTACAGCTTATCAAGCAGGAATGGTTAGTGAGTTTTTAGTATACATAAACAACGCCAGTACAACTGCAACAGACCCAAGTACATTTGTTGGTTCTGCTGTTAATAATACCTTCACTTACGCAGGAGAGTCTGGCTTAACCAGTATTGATGGTAAGGCTGCTTATGACGCAGTGGTTCTATCAGGGTCTTCTTCTAACTTAGATACAACTGCGGTAACACTTAGCTCTATTGAGCTAATCCATATGCAAAACGGTGAGACTAATGTGCTAACCATTAATGATGCTCAGTTAACTACTAACGGTTCTATTCTTAGTGTGTTGATGGACAGTGGTGATTCTATAGTGTATGAAGGAACAACGCTAAACTATAGTGCGACTCAAGAAGTGGTTACCTTTGGTACAACGGGTAATGATACGATTAACATGTCTTCGCTCAATGAATTGGTTTATGGCAGAGGTGGCAGTGATACTTTTGTTTATAAGTCTTGGAGTGATGCAGCGACAACTAGTAGCAATGACACAATCGAAGACTTCACGATTGGAACAACGGCAGAAGCGGATCAATTGGATTTAAGAGACCTATTAGATTACACTCCTGACGATACCTTGTCTGATTTTTTGAGTGTAACAGATAATGGTGTGAATGGGGATGTAACTATTACGGTGGATGCTAACGGTGATGGAAGTGGCGCAGATTTAACGATCACATTAGAAGGGATTGGAACAGGTCTATTAGACTTAAGCAGTTTGAGTGATAATATATTGCCAGCGTAATTGGAGAAAAATTTAGGGGCTGTCCTAAATAAGAGCAATCAAATTTCTCTAACCCATTGTTTTAATACGACTGTAAAGACCTGATTTGGGACAGCCCCTAAACGAGTTTATTTTATCAGGGCTTACCTTAAACTTAAGCGTTTGAAAAGTGGAGTGGGGATCAGTTTGATGATGAGCATAATCCAAAACCAAAACCAAGGTGTATAAAGAACATTCTTTCGTTTGTGATAAGCTTTCCAAATATCATTAGCGACGGTTTTTGGATAGGCGACCAAAGCTTTTGGCGCATTGAGGTCAGCCGTCATTTTGGTGGCAATAAAACCTGGCCGCGCATCCAGTACATGCACTTTTTTAGCAAAGAGCCTTTGGCGAAGTCCACTCAAATAAGTTTGATAAGCGGCTTTAGTGGCACCATAGATATAGTTGCCTTTGCGTCCGCGGTCTCCGGCAACGGAGCTTACCCCAATCAATGTTCCTGTTTGACGTTTTTCCAGGTCGTTGGCGACGATGTCGCTAATGGAGATAGTTCCTGTTAAGTTGATATTAATGATTTTATGGGCTTCATTAAAATCTTGACCAAACTTTTGATGGTCTCCCAAATAACCAAAACATACTAAGACAGTATCGGGTTTCTGAGGTAGAGAGTTATAGAAATCAGCGTGGGTTTTAAATTGACATGCATCAAACTCGAAAAGGTGAACGTCAACTTGGTGCTTGATTTGAATATCTTTTTGCAAGATTTCCAGGCGTTCGACGTTTCTGGCGGCTAACAAAAGAGAAAAATTTTCTTGGGCAAAGCGGTAAGCGCAGGCTTGGGCAATATCCGATGTAGCTCCTAAAATAAGTAAGGTGGGCATAATTTGGTTCCTTTAGTTTAAAATGTTTAAGGCATTCTGCCAGTAGCGAGCGAGTATTTATAGAGTATTTCTGTCGCAGTTTGATGATCTCAGACCACTGTGTGGTGGGGGGGGGGCACTCTCGAATAGACTTTGGCTTGAATTGAATGTGTGGGACGCCATCTCAGTTTCACTGGCGTTTGCGTTGCGTGTGAACTCAAGAAGATTCTCCCCATATTTTTTTCAAGTAGGGAACACGCCCTGACCCGTGGCTGTAATTTTTGTAATGAAATGGGTTCTTGAGATAGTAGTCTTGGTGGGATTCTTCGGCACGGTAAAACGTTGAGGCGGGGCTAATTTCGGTCACAATAGGATCTTTGAATTTGCCTGATGCCTCAAGGTCTTGTTTGGATGCAAGGGCGAGCTTTTGCTGTAGGTCATTGTGATAAAAAATGGCGGTGCGGTATTGATTGCCTCGGTCGGCAAACTGTTGGCTCATGGTTGTAGGGTCAATGTTGCGCCAAAAAACTTTGAGAAGAGCCTTGTAGGAGACTTTGTCAGGGTCATAATGAACCTGGATGACTTCGGCATGGCCAGTTTGACTGGTCGAGATATCTTTATAGGTTGGGTTCGGGGTTTGTCCTCCCATATAGCCCACAATGGTGTCTTGAACGCCTTCGAGGTGATCAAATGGCGCTTCCATACACCAAAAGCAACCTCCCGCAAATGTTGTGACCTCGTGTGGTGATGCGTTCATCGTAGATCCCCTTTCTGAGATGCCCCAAAAAGATAGGAGCGCCAATCCCCAAACAATGATAAGTCTATATTTTAAAAGCCCTTGCATACGTGCTATTATACATATTTTTGCAAGATTTGACAGGGTTGATCGAGACTTGTTTGTTAACCGACACCACTATTCAGATGATGTCTTAACTTTTCCGCACTTTTCGCATACAATATTCCATTATGAATCAGATTTCCGAAAATGTTCGTTTTGATACTTGGCTGTGGGCGGTGCGTATTTTTAAAACACGTAGCCTCGCCACCGATAAATGCAAGCGGGGTCGTGTGAAAGTTGATGGCCAAAACATTAAACCTTCCCGTAAAGTTCAAGTGGGCCTGAGCGTATCTGTTAAAAAAGAGGGTGTGTGGCGTGAATTTGAGGTGCTGGCGCTTTTAGACAAGCGCGTTGGAGCCAAATTGGCGGTGGATTATGTGAAAGAAACCACACTGGAAGAGGTGTTAGAGCACTATGCCGTTATTCGGCGGTTGCCTGTGCCTCAAAGATATCCTGGAGCTGGACGACCCACCAAAAAAGAGAGGCGTGACTTAGAGAGATTTTTTACGCCCACGGATTAAGCGGACTACCCCCCCCCAAATTTTCTTTTCTTTTTCCCAGAAAAAAGAAAATTGTCCTAGCAATGTTCCATAGAAAACCAGAAGGATTTGATAAAGAGGGAAAATCAGAGCGAGATAGGTGATGCTACGCAACCATGTGGGGGCATCTCCAGGGAGAATAAAGTTTAATATGAGGTCTTTTAGTTTAACCACGGAACTTCCTGCCAAAGCAAAAGTCACAAATATAGCCACAAACCCCCACAAGGATACTTGCCATTTGTTTTGAAGGTAACGAATAATGTGCATCATGCTTTATGTCTCCTAACTTTGTGAACGAATATTGATTGCATTAGGTCCCTTAGGAGTGTGTTTAATCGTGAAGGACACCGATTGGCCTTCGCGCATTTGCTCAAAACGACCTTGAATAACGGCCGTTTGATGAAAGAAAATTTGTTTACCATCGGTATCGGTGATAAAACCAAATCCTTTGTTGCGAAGAATACGCTTCACTTTCCCTGTTTGTTGGGAGCCACCGCTGCTTTTAGATGTTTTTCGTCTGCAAGGAGCTAAGGAGCAAGATCCAGATCCAGTAAAGAGGAGGCCTAAGAAAATCAAAGCTAAGGTTAGGGGGTGAGACACAATGTTGAAAGAATCACCATTAGAAACATGGTAGACAGTGGAGACGACCATTGTGAAAAAGAGCATCGCACAGGAGGGAACATGAAGAATGCCTAAGACCAAAAAGATGCCTCCTGCAAATTCGGCAAAAGCGCCCATAAATCCCCAAAATGCTGGGGCGAATGTGATACCTAACTTGCCCAGCACACTTCCAAGGCCAGTCCATCCTTCAATACCTGCACTGATTTTAGGATAACCATGAATAATGAACATAATGCCCAGTCCTAATCGTAGTATAAGTAGACCGAGATTGGTTTTTGATTGAATCATTGAGATAACTCCTTTGTTAGCCATTGTAAATAAGTTTAGGGAGATAAAATTATATTTAATTCCCTCCCCTCATAGGGCGCTTTCACCCTCGTATGATCAGAATTATAGCATATTAAAAATAAATAGGTCACGAACTAAATAGAACCCCTTCACTCTACTATGGCCAAAATTATAGCATATTGTAAAGATAACCAGGTCATTTTTATGGTATAATGGTTGCGAGTTAAACAGGCTTAACTAAAGGGGAAGTTGTACTCATGCCTTGTCAAGACACCCGAGCTATTGCTGAATTTCAGGTAACTTCCGAACAGGGGCTCATTCATTTTGATTATCATAAAGACACGTGTCAAAAGTCGATTGGTGCCAATAATGCGTTTGTATCGTTTCTTTATGGACGACATGTGGACGATATTCAGACTTTGTCATGGGATGAAGTGAGAGGCACCTTCGAAGAGATTGCTGACACTCACGAAGATCAGTTCTTGTTGTACATGCAGTGGCAAGGTTTGCAATTGTCGCTCCAAGTTTATTTGGGTGAAGCTTATGATCAGCAAACGTGTCGTATTATGTCAATCAATTGGGATGAACATGCTGTGGTGAGCGTTCGAACAGAACTTTTGCCTCCTTCTGAAATGCCAAAAATTGCTTCGTGTGTGAGTTTGAGGAAGGTATCTTAATGGTTCAACAACGTTCGGCTGTTTGGCCTATGTTTGATCGTATCGCGCACCGTTACGATTTGTTGAATCGGCTTTTGTCTGGGCGCCAAGATGTTGTGTGGCGCAAAAAATTACTCCAATTTATTCCTAATAGGAAAAACATTCATTTGCTTGATGTTGCGACAGGAACAGGGGACGTGATGTTGACGGCTTTGGATGGAGTGCAAGATGTCCAGAAAGCCGTGGGCCTAGATATGTCGCAAGAAATGCTTAAACAAGCTCAGGTGAAAATAGATCACAAAGGCTATCATTCTGTAGCAACGGTCGAGGTGGCGAATGCGGAAGAACTTCCTTTCGAGGATGAATCCTTTGATGTGGTGACCATTGCCTTTGGTATTCGCAATATTCCCGATTATGAGAAAGCGATTCGCGATATGTTTCGTGTTCTTAATGAGGGAGGAAGGCTTTTGATTTTAGAATTTTCTTTGCCAAAAAATCCCTTGATCCGTTGGCCGTATTTGATTTATTTTCGTTACGTTTTGCCTTGGATTGGGGGATTGTTGTCGGGCGATCGTGAAGCTTATGCTTACTTGAATCAATCTGTGGAAGCCTTTCCTTATGGCGAGCGTTTTGCGGATATTTTGAAACAAAGTGGCTTTTTTTCGGTGAGGCTTAAGCCCTTAACCTTTGGCATTGCAAATATTTATTGTGCCGAAAAATAATGTCCGTTATGTTTGATATGGTTCACTTAGATGTTTTTAAAAATAACCTTAGGGCTCTCGTTTATCGATCTCAGCAAGCTCAGCGCGTTGAGATGAGAGTTGATTCGGGTGATGTTTTGCATTGGTTAGAGAAGCAATCGTGTGAAATAGAGCGTTTTTATTGGCGAGACAGGGGAGATGAATTTGTCATGGCGGGTCTCGGTGTGGCGGATCATATATGTTTGTCGAGCGTCAATGATGCGGTGGATTATTGGGCTTTGATGCAAGAACGACTCCACCCAGAGTTTCCTCAGCAGCGTTACTTGGGGGGTATTCCTTTTTTTGATCATATGCAGAGCGATGAGTTATGGGGCGATTTAGCTCAATCGTACTTTGTCTTGCCTCTTATCGAGCTTGGACTCAGTTCGCGTGGGATGTATTTGGCCTGCAATGTCTGGGGCGAAGATGAAGAACAGTTTGAAAAAACTAAGCTCAAGGCTCTTGCAAATATGGATCGCGTTTGCTGGCCGGAACAAAGTGACGACAGTGTTTACCAGCTATCGTGTTTGGACCGTCAAGACTTTCCTAAGCATCACGAATGGTTGCAAACGATAGGTCTTGTTTTAGATGAAATCAATCGTTGCGATTTGCAAAAAGTTGTGATGGCGCGTCGGTCTTCTTTGATCTGTGAGCAAGAAATCGACGCTATTCGCTTGTTACGTCAACTCTCTCTGACCACTCAAGATTGTTATCAGTTTTGTTTCCAATTGAACCCCCAAGCAGCTTTTATTGGTGTTAGCCCCGAAAGGTTGTATCAACGTAAGCAACGCTTGATTCGCAGTGAAGCTTTGGCTGGAACACGGCCTCGAGGGGCAACGGAAGCGGAAGACCGTTTATTATCCATCGAACTAATGAGTTCGCACAAAGATATTCAGGAGCATCGTTTTGTGATTGAGCAAATCATGCAGGATCTTGAACCGTTGACCGAAAGTTTGCGTGTTAACCGCGAAGTATCGTTGATTAAGTTGCATCGCGGTCAGCATCTGTTTGCGGGGGTTAAGGGCTTATTAAAAGAAACTGTGAGTGATAAGCAGTTGGTTCAGGTTTTGCATCCTACACCTGCCTTGGGGGGTACGCCCCGTGAAAAGGCTTTGCAACTGATTCGTGACTGGGAACCTTTCGAGCGAGGATGGTATAGTGGCTTGGTAGGTTGGGTTGCTCGCGATGAGGTTGAGTTTGCTGTGGCGATTCGATCGGCCTTAGTCAAAGGCGCAAAAATGCACCTGTTTTCGGGAGCTGGGATTGTGAAAGGGTCTTCGCCAGAGGCCGAGTGGAACGAAATCGAAAATAAAATTGCTAATTTTATTGATGTCGTTTCTTAATTTAAAACACTCTTTTGATAAGCTATACTTTGCATTGTATGATAGACACCTGGGCAAAAGATAATCAATGAAAAGCACATGTAGGAATGGGGCAGGTTCTTATATTTCTTTGCAAGCCTTTATTGGGTTTTTGGGGCCCCATCCTAAATTGAACGTTACACCAAGGGGCTAAAAATACAGTATGATATTCTGCGCTATTAAACAGTAACGATATCAAGGCGAAAAAAAACTTGGAAGATATTGTGGCGTGAAGGAGTGAATGCATATGCAAAACAAATGGGCCGGCCAAATAGTACAGACCTTGGTGGATCAAGGTGTGACATACATGGTTTTTGGATCGGGATATCGGCTGAGTCCGGTGCTTGTTGCTGCATTACGGCATCCCAAAGTTGTTTTGAACCATCAAGTGGATGAGCGTGGGGCAGCTTACAGAGCATTGGGATGGGCGAGAGCCACCAAAACTGCGGCGGCGGTGTTAACCACTTCGGGAACTGCGGTGGCGAATGTTTTACCAGCAGTCACGGAAGCGTCTTTGGATCGAGTTCCTTTGCTGGTTATCTCGGCGGATCGCCCCTTAGAGATGTTAGATTGTGGAGCCAACCAAACGATGGATCAAAGTCGCTTGTTTGGTTTATATCTCAGACACTTTCATAACTTAAGTCTGAATGAAGGTGTAACCGATGACGCTTATCTGGCCGCAAGTGTGAGTCAAGCTTGTCGTCTAGCGCAGGGACCTTTGCCTGGCCCAGTTCAAATCAATTGTGGCTGGAGAGAGCCTTTGGAGCCAGATATTAACAGTGATGCCGATCATTTGCTTGCATCGTGTCATACAATTTCTCCCAATTACTGTAAGGCGAACTTGCCCAAGGAGCTGATTGAACTTTTTCAAAAAGGAATACAAGGACTTATTTTAGCTGGTTCGGGTTTAAGCGAACGAGATGCTGCTGCTATACTTCAGCTGGCGGAGGCTTTGGGTTGGCCAGTGTGCCCCGATGTGTTATCGGGTTTGCGTTTGCATTCCGAAAATGCAAACCTTCTTTTTTATTACGAAGATATGTTACAGCAGGGCTTGTTGCCTCCAGTCAAACATATACTCTGTTTTGGCCGGAGTTTTGTTTCGAAAAAGCTTCACCAGTGGATGGTGGATCTAAAACCCTACGTGTGTGTGTCGGTTCTTGATGAGGCGCATCGCCATGACGTGCATCATCGGTCCACACATCATGTAAGAGTGGCGCCAGCATTGTTTTGTCAAACCTTAGTGAAAGATATTAAAATCAAAGCAAATGCTTCTTTTGTGAAGGAGCTTAAAAAAATTAACCAAAACTGCGGTCACGCTTTGGCTGAAACCTATGATATCTCCGATCATTTGGAGGTGGCTGTGCATCGCCGCGTGATCGAAGATTTGGATGCTGAGAGTGTTTTATTTGTATCGAACAGTTTGGCGATTCGTTATGTCGATCGTTATGCTCCTCAAGTTAAGCGGGTCATTCCTGTTGCGGCCAATCGAGGGGTTAGTGGGATTGATGGAGTGGTTTCGACAGCTTTAGGTTTTGCCGAAGGTCATCACAAAGCAATGACACTTCTGATAGGTGATTTAGCTTTATTGTATGATCTAAATGCCTTGCAGGCCGTAGCTTCGTCGGATATACCGATACGCATCGTTGTGATCAACAATAATGGAGGGGGCATTTTTAGCAAGTTGCCTATGAAACAAGCTTTGACGGAAGAGGAATTTGATGAGCTCTATCAAACTCCTCATTATAGTGATTTTCAGGAGAATTCAGCGGCGTTTCATTTGGACTATGTGTGTGTTGATTCGTTGGAAGCCTTGGGTGAGATTTATCGTGAAGCTCAGCAAGAGGAGCAAACCCTTGTGATTGAGGTGAAAGTGTAGGCGATGATTAGCTATCAATTGCATGGAGATGCGTCTAAACCAACCTTGGTGCTTTTACATGGATTTTTGGGCAATCAGGCCGATTGGGATGCTGTTTGCCTTAAGATGTTGTTAGAGTACTCATGTTTAACGATTGATTTGCCTGGTCATGGAGGAATGTCTATCTCGGAGCAGAATAACTCACTACCGAAAGCTGCAAAATCTATCAATGAGTTGCTTGATGATTTAGCGATACCCACCTGTCATTTGCTAGGTTATTCGATGGGGGGGCGTGTGGCTTTGCAAATGGTCTTACAAAATCCAGAACGTTATTTAAGTTTGACGATGGAAGGTTCTTGCCCTGGATTAAAAACCCTGGATGAGCAAGCAAAGCGAGTCAAGCATGATGAGTATATTGCCAGGCAAATTGAGAAAGAGCAGGATAACTTTCGAGGCTATTTGATCAAGTGGTATGAGCAGCCTTTTTTCAAATCGATCAAACGAAATCCTGAATTGTTCAAAGAATTTCTTAAGCCACGTCTTACAAACAAGGCTTTATTGGTGGCTCAAGCTTTGAGAGCTTTAAGTACTGGAGCTCAACCGTCGTTGTGGGGACGTCTGCATGAAGTGTCCTGTCCGGTTTTGTTGATTGTGGGTGAAAATGATAGTAAGTTTTTTGGCTTTGCCGAAGATATGCTCCGAGGATTTTCTCAGTCTCAACTCCATGTGCTATCCGATTGTGGCCATAATGTCCATGTGGAAAAAGTGGCTGATTATGTTAGAATATTAACGAATTTTCTAAATTTATAAGTTTAAATAATAAATGGAGTTAGCATGAGTCGAAGCATAGCTGTTGTTGAACAAAATTCGGTGAAATGGATTATTGTCAAAGAATATAGCGATATTTTGTATCATAAGGCCAAAGAGGAAGGTATTGCTAAAATCACAATCAATCGCCCCGAGCGACGCAATGCTTTCCGCCCTCAAACGGTTGATCAAATGATAGAAGCCCTTTCTGATGCGCGCCACGACGACCGTATTGGTGCGATTATTTTGACTGGAGAGGGTGAGTTGGCTTTTTGTTCGGGTGGGGATCAGAAAATTCGTGGTGATGCAGGGTATGCCGATAATGAAGGTGTTCATCGCTTGAATGTTTTGGATTTTCAGAGAGATATTCGTACTTGCCCTAAACCCGTGGTGGCTATGGTGGCCGGTTACGCAATTGGTGGCGGACATGTATTGCATATGGTGTGTGATTTAACCATTGCCGCAGATAATGCTGTTTTTGGTCAAGCGGGTCCTCGTGTAGGCTCTTTTGATGGAGGATTCGGAGCCAGTTATATGGCGCGTATTGTTGGTCAAAAAAAGGCGCGTGAAATTTGGTTTTTGTGTCGTCAATATAATGCCCAAGAAGCGCTGGATATGGGTCTGGTTAACACTGTGGTCCCTTACGAGCAACTCGAAGAAGAAACCGTACAGTGGTGTCGAGAAATGTTACAACACTCCCCTCTGGCCTTGCGTTTTTTGAAGGCGGCCTTAAATGCGGACTGTGATGGTCAATCTGGTTTGCAAGAAATGGCAGGTAATGCCACTATGCTGTTTTACATGACGGAAGAAGGTCAAGAAGGTCGCAATGCGTTTAACGAAAAACGTCAACCCGACTTTTCCAAATTTCCCAAAAGGTCATAGGATTGTGGCATGAGTCAGACGGGACAAAAGCTATCACGCACACGAATTTGGTGGAAGGCGATTCGCCCTCAAACTTTGTGGGCTTCGATCTGTCCGATTATGATGTCTTCTGTTCTGGCCTGGGGTTGTGGTCAGTTTTCTGTGATCGTGATGATTTTGGCTTTGTTGGCAGTGCTAGGGCTTCAAATAGGAACCAATTTAACCAACGATTATTACGATTGCATTCGCGGAACCGATAATGAAGAGAGGATTGGTCCTTTGCGCGTTATGCAAGCTGGGCTTGTGACCGAACCCTCAATGCGTGTGGCGATTATTTTGAGTTTTGGCTTAAGTTTGCTCATTGGAGCTTATTTTAGTTTATCGCTGGGGTGGGAGATTTTCTTTTTGACGTTTCTTTCGGTGTGTGCTGGTTTTATGTATACAGGAGGGATGTTTCCTTTAGGCTATCACGGACTCGGAGATATTTTTGCTTTTGTCTTTTTTGGTCCCATGGCTGTGGCGGGAACCTATTATTTGCAAACGGCTGAAGTCAGTCGTTTGGCTATTTTGGTGGGTTTTGCTCCGGGATTTTTTTCGGTGGCGCTTATTACGGTGAACAATTTGCGTGATGTTGCTGGGGATCGGAGTGCTGGTAAAAAAACCTTGGCGGTGCGATTTGGACCAATGTTTGCCCGCGTTGAATATGTGGTTTCACTGGTTTTAGCGGTAGCGATTGCGATAGCTTTAGCGGTGCTTAAGGATAAACATTTTTATATTGTGATTCCGATTGTGATTCCCATTTTGGCTTTGCCATCCTTACGAGCGGTTTGGAATCCACAAATCGATGGGCCCTCCTTGAATCAAACTTTGGCTCGCACAGGCAAGCTTTTGTTGCTTTATACCATTTTATTCACGTTGGGATGGTTGTTTTAAATGCTCGTGGAATTAAAGCGATACGCCTTGCCTCTCAAACATCCGCTTCGCTGGAAAGGTCTCACGATTCGTGAACGTCAAGGGGTTCTTGTAGGCTTAAGAGAGGGTTCTTTGAGAGTTTGGGGCGATGCGGCTCCTCTGCCTGGGTTTTCTCGGGAGTCAATTGAGGATGTCCTGAGTGAATTAGAAGGTTGGACGAAAGGTCTTGATTCTCTTCGGTCGCCTTCGGCTTGTTGGGCGGTTGATGTGGCTCAAAATTCTCTTAAAGCGTTGCAAAACCAATGTTCTTTAGCTCAATGGTGGTCTGATACCTTGCCGATTCCTCTAGAAAAATTGCCAGTTGCTGAATTATATCGCGAAGGTGCAGATGTGTCTTTAGGATCTACGCTTAAGCTTAAGGTGGGGGAGTTGCCTGTAGCAGAAGATATTGAACGTGTCCAACAGGTAGTTGAGCTCTACCGGCCTCGTCACTTACGCATCGATGCTAATCGGGCCTGGAGTTTGCACGATGTCCTTGATTTTTGTGAGCAAACGGCCTCTTGGCCGCTTGAATTCATTGAAGAGCCTTGTAAGGATCCGAATGATTGGCTTCTTTTGATGGAGCAAACGAAGGTGCCCCTTGCCTTAGATGAGAGTCTCTATTGGAACGATTGGGATTGGCGCTCTTCGATGGATGTCTTTAAGGCTTTAGTTGTTAAGCCAACATTGGTGGGGGGCCTGGATCGACTGAAGCCTTTGCGTGATTTGGCACAAAGCCATTCGTGCGCGCTAGTGATTAGCTCTTGTTTTGAATCAGAAGTGGGACTTCAGGCTTTGAGGGCATTGGCTTGTGCCTGGCAAAAAAATGATGTTGCGTGTGGTTTAGGTACGCATCGTTGGATGAAGGAGGGGTGATGATGTTGACTTGTCAATCAAGCGTGCATTGAGTACGATAAGACACACAAATGCTAAAGGGAGTCTGAAACCATGATTAAAATTCAAGCAAGCAAATCGGCACGAATCAAAACACATTTAATTTTACTTAGCAAAGAGCAATCTAAAAAAATCAAAGAATTCTCGGGAGATAACAAAGAAGTTGTTGTTTTGTATTGCCCGACAGCCACCAAAATTCATGTTGGCCTTGGTGACGAAAAAAAAGTGACTTTAGAGAGTGTACGTCATGCGGTCGCTTTGGCTGTTTCTGAAGCGCAAAAAATTAAGAAAGAGAATGTATCTCTCCTTGTGCCTGATCTTAAAAGCATTGATGTAAGTGATATGACCAAGGCTGTAACCGAAGCTTTGATTTTAAAAAATTATTGCTTTGATAAGTATAAAACAGACAAAGGATCATCCAAAGCGTTAAAATCGGTTGATTTGGTCGGAGCTAAAGTTGCTTCTGCAGATATTACTTATGCTCAAACCATTGCCGAAGGTACGTCTTACACCCGGGATTTGGTGAATGAGATGGCTCATGTGGTCACGCCAGCTTATTTGGCTGATCAAGCGAAGGAGATGGTTAAAGCTCATAAAGAGTGTAAAGTAACTATTTTTGATGAAAAAAAGATAGCCAAAGAAGGTATGGGCTTGTTGCAAGCAGTGGGGCAAGGTGGGCCTTATCCTCCTCGATTGATCATCCTTGAATACAAAGGAAATCCCGATTCAAAAAAGGTGAGGGCTGTGGTTGGTAAAGGGATCACTTTTGATACAGGGGGATTGAATTTAAAGCCTTCGGGCAGTATCGAAACCATGCGTTACGATATGGCTGGAGCAGCAACTACCTTGGGCCTGTTCAAGACGGTTGTCGCTTTGGGTCTTAAAGTGAATGTGGTGTGCGCCGTGGCGGCTGCTTACAATGCGATTGGTGGAGATGCTTATTTTCCTGGGGATATTTACAGATCTTACTCAGGCAAAACTGTTCAAATCAAAAACACTGATGCCGAAGGGCGCTTGATTTTGGCGGATGCTCTAACGTATGTAAGTGAAACCTACAAACCTACAGAGATGGTTAATTTAGCCACTTTGACGGGAGCTATTTTGGTGTCGTTTGGTAGCATTGTGGCGGGACTTTTTGCAAACAATGATGACCTTGCGGAAAGTTTGTTTCAAGCGGGAGAGCAAACGCATGAACGTTTATGGCGTTTACCTCTTTATCAAGAATATTCCGATGCGATGAAGGGTGACTTGGCTGATTTGAATAATCTTTCGAACCTTGGTCGTGGTCATGCTGGTTCTATAACGGCAGCTACCTTTTTGCAAGAGTTTGTTGGCAAAACCGCTTGGGCGCACTTGGATATTGCTGGTGTGGCTAACAACGATGGAGAGGCGAAAGGTTATGTGCCTAAACATGCCACGGGTTTTGGAGTGCGGTTGCTTTCTCAATGGTTGGAGACTCATGCGTCTGCGTCTTAAACTTGGGATCTTAAGCATTGTTGTTAGCTTATGTTGGGGAACCTTGGAGAGCGATCTGAATGCTTTTATTCCTAAGTCCATTCAAAAGGTATGCGTGCTCGATTTTTCTGGTTCCGAGGATCATGGAATTGCCTTTGCAGTTTTATTAAGGAAGGCTTTGGGAGATAAAGGCTTTTTTGCAGTGACTGATGAAGGAGTTTTGATACAACTGCAAGTGCACTACCCCTACCTTTTTGAACAGCCTTTTGGCTCCAAAGTGATTCAAGATATTGGTAAGTTGCTCAATGTTGATGCGGTTCTTGTGGGGCACGTTGGCCTGTTTGATATTCAAGAAAAGGTTGTTTCGGACCAAGAGCATCTTAAAATTGAAACCACCATGGCGATGGAGGTGGGGTATCGTTTGTACGATACCCGCCAAGTTCACGTGCTCGAAGAGACAATGATTGATGTCTATCAAACGGTCGAAGATCGTTCGTTATCTTTTCGAACCGATCAAGATAAAGCTCTTTTGCGAGAGCATCTTATGCAGAAAGGTGTGAAGCGAATGATTTGTCATATCCAAGAAGCTCGAACGGGGTTTGATTTACGTCCAGCTGAGCAGCCTTTGGAGCTTTCGGAAAACTCTAAGTCTTGGAAAACATTTCCTTTTCTGGTTAGGAAAGCGAGGCTCTACAGTGGAGCTTTAGTGCCTGAAAAGCTGGCGAAAGTTTTTGATCGAGGGGATCCAATTTGGTTGAATATAGTTTTTGATAATCTAAGACAAACAACCCAAGGAGAGGTGTGGCTTCAAATGCATGCTTCTGTGACGAATGAAGATTATGATATTGTTCTCGATATTCCGTATTGGGTGAACCGTCGTATGGTGATGCCGTTAGATCGAGACGCGCGTTCATTTCCTCTGACCCTGCGACTTAAGATGCCCGAGAGGGTTGCGGCGGGTCGTTACAAGTTACATCTTGTTTCCATGGATCGCATTTTATCTCAAGCGGTGAATCACGTTTTTGAATTCGATATTAAAAACAGTTAAAGAATATTGATTTGTATTAAATAATATGTTATCCTTTAATTTTAGAGAAAACAATTAGTGTGGAGGAGGGCTCAATGGAAGTTTTTTCGTTTGCAGAAATTAAAGATATGTTAAATTTGCAAAATATGATGGTGCTTATCTTTTCGGAGGGGCAGAATTCCCAGGAGCTTAAGGTGGTTATTGAAGAAGCAAGTGCCGATAGTCTCCTTGTGTCTGGGGACAATGAAGAGTTGCTCAGAAAAGTTCCTTTAGGTCCTACTATGTTGGCTATTTTTTATGGGAAAAAAGGTATTATGGGCTTTCATTTATCGTGTGAAGGTATCAGTCGCAAGGATGGTTGTTTAAGACTTATGTTAAAGCCAACTGAGTCGGGTTGGCATATCGAGAGACGTCAGTACCCTCGGATGAATGTTCATCAAAGTATTTTGTGTGATGCTGTGATGGTTGAGGGGGATCATTTTGAGCCCATGCGCCACATTCAAGAGTCCTTTTTGGTTAATATTTGCAAGACTGGTGTGGCTATGCAGGCCAATGAGCATGTCGAAGTTGGAGACTACATCTATATTTTGTTCAATTTGGAAGAAAAGGTGGAAGCTGATAATTTGTGCGTGGTTGTGTGGGGGGGGCATAACCCTATAGATAATGATGATTTTCTATACACCTACGGACTGCGCTTTGTGAATACCTCGTCTCGTATTCTTGATATGATTGAAGATTTCGTTGTCCAACGTCTATTTGATAAGGTAAGTTAAAACTCTTCTTTTTTTCGACTTAAGTCCATACAATAGGGGTGCATATTCATAGGAGCCATCTGTAATGTATAAATGGATTTGGATAATGAGCCTATTAGGGCTTTTGATCCCTTGGTGTGAAGGAGTGGCTATGGACAACAAAGTGATTAAATCCAACCGAGAATGGAAAGAGCAATTAACGTCTATGCAATACAAAGTGCTGCGTCATGAAGGTACGGAAAGGGCATTTACAGGAAAATATTGGGATAATAAAAAATTGGGAACCTATGTTTGTGCGGGATGTGGCGAAAAACTATTTTCTTCGGAACACAAATACGAGTCGGGGACAGGTTGGCCAAGCTATTGGAAGCCTTTGTCCAAAGAATCTATTGGCATCAAAGAAGAAAGATCTTTGTGGAGCACGCGCGCCGAAGTACACTGCATTTGTTGTGAGGGTCATTTGGGACATGTTTTTCCTGATGGTCCTGAGCCAACAGGCCTAAGATATTGCATTAACTCTTCTGCCTTAGAGTTTGAGCCTAAATCCTAATTCTTTGTTAAAGTATTTTGTAATAGATTGCATATTAGTATGTCAAATAGTGTATATTGAGGCTGAGCAGTATGAGGAGCTTGTAAAATGTTTGAAACGATAGAATGGAAAGAGACTCATGTGTGTTTGATTGATCAGACACGACTTCCTCAAGAATTGGTGTATCGAGATTGCGAGACTGTCGAAGATGTTTGGGATGCGATTAAGCGTTTGCAAGTGCGTGGCGCGCCAGCCATTGGGATTGCTGGCGCCTATGGTTTGTATTTAGCGGTCAAGGATTATGATAACGATCAAGATATGAGCGCTTTTTGGATCTTTTTTGAAGAACGTTTGAGCTATTTGGTAGAGTGTCGCCCGACGGCTGTTAATTTGGAATGGGCTTTAAGGCGTTGTCATGACAAGGTACGAGAAGTTAACGACTTGGCTCGAGTGAAAGCGATTTTATTGAAAGAAGCTCACGCGATTCATAAAGAGGATAAAGCTTTGTGCCAGCGAATAGGGCAGTTTGGCTCAGAGCTTTTGGATGAACAATCTGTAGTGCTAACCCATTGCAATGCTGGGGCTTTAGCTACTGGTGGAGCAGGGACTGCTTTATCTGTTATGTACGAAGCACAGAAACAGGGCAAGCATCTCAAGATATTTGCCGATGAAACTAGGCCTCTGTTGCAGGGGTCGCGACTCACGGCTTGGGAATTGAGTCAGGCGGGGATTGATGTGACCGTGATCGCTGACAATATGGCGGCCCATGTGATTCGTGATAAGGGTGTAAATGCAATTATCGTTGGAGCCGATCGCATTGTAGCCAATGGTGATGTGGCCAACAAAATTGGAACCTATAATTTGGCTGTGTTGGCCGAAAAACACCACATTCCTTTTTATGTGGCGGCACCTTTTTCAACTTTTGATACCTCGTTGTCTTCAGGAAAAAGCATTCCGATTGAAGAGCGCGAGAGTCATGAAATTGTGCATGGGTTTGGTAATCAAACCGCCCCCTTGGATGTGACTATTTACAATCCTGCTTTTGATGTGACACCTAACGAGCTGGTGACAGCTTTGATCACCGATCAAGGTGTTTTGTATCCTCCCTTTGATGTCAAAATTGAAAATCTGTCATCCGAAGTTTTGGTTTCTAATGAATGAATTTAAACTGATTGAACAGATTCAAGCAAAGTATGGTTTAGTACCTGCTGACATGGTTGGTATCGGTGATGATTGTGCGGTTTTACCGCACAACGAAGATGAAGTCACTTTGGTATCGACTGATATGCTGGTGCAAGATGTTCACTTTGCTTTGGATGAAATGACCTTTGAGCAAATCGGTTATAAGGCCGCAGCCGTTAATGTGAGCGACATTGCGGCAATGGGGGGTGTACCCGAAGCTATGTTGATTTCTTTGGGTTTACCTAAGGGGCTAACGGAACAACAGGTTTTGCAGATGTACGAGGGGATCAAGACACTTAACCAGTGTTGGAACATAGCGATTATTGGTGGAGATACTGTTGCTTCGGATCGTTTGATTTTGAGTGTGACCATCTTAGCTAAAGCTGCTAAGGGGAAGGTTGTTTACCGATCTGGAGTGCAAGATGGGGATTGGGTCTGTGTGACAGGGTCTTTGGGGGGAAGTCGTGCAAGTAAGCATTATTCCTTTGTTCCGTGTATAAATGAAGCGCAATGGTTAGTTCAGCATTGTCGTCCCAGTTCAATGATAGATATCAGTGATGGTTTAGTGGGGGACTTGCGTCATCTTATGACGGCTTCTCAACAAAAGGGCGCTTGGTTGGATCCTAATCAGATTCCAGTGTCCAAAATCTGTTCATCCTTGTCGTCTGAAGATGCTTTGAAGGCGGCTTTGTCGGATGGCGAAGATTTTGAGCTTCTTGTGACTTTGTCTGATGATCAGCACAGCCTATTGGATGCGGCTCCTTTTAAGATTTCTTTGATTGGCCGTATCGATTCCTCTTATCCCGATCTTACTTGGAAAGATGGTTCTGATATTCAGCAAATAGGTTTTCAACACTTCTAATTTTTCTATTTTTTTAGTTATTCCACTTTATATTTAAGTCATACCGTGGCTTGTCTGTCGTGTATCCCACGTGGTACTGCGGACCTATGTTATACGATCCAGATCCGTGGTCAAGCCACAATATGACAAGAATAGAAGCTGTGGGGTCATAAGTATTAAGGTCTAAGTATGACAAATGTGTGAAAAAACACCCGTGATGACAAAGTGAAAAAAACTGTAATAAACCCTTGAATAAATGGAGCGATACCTCTATAATACTTCTTAAGTAGAGCAAAGTGGGGCAAAGTGGAGGAAAGTAATAAATGTTTTTTGGAGAGTATAAACACTCTTTAGATGGTAAGAATAGATTTATATTGCCATCCCGCTTTCGTGAAGCTTTGGATCCCGATAGTCTTCCCAAATTTTTCATGACTCGTGGTTTCGACACCTGTTTAGCTTTGTATACACCCGATGGGTGGCAAGATGAACTTAACGGTCTCAAAAATAATTCTTACTTCAAAGGGGATGTTCGTAAGTTTCAGCGTTTATTGTATTCGCGAACAATGGAAGTTGTTTGTGATCGACAAGGACGTATTTTGATTCCCGATAAGTTTAAAGACGAAGCTAAAATGGATCGAGATATCACGGTGATTGGTTTGGACAATAAAATCGAAATTTGGGATCGCCAGATATGGCAAGAATTTAATGCAAATAATCACGATTCGTTTGAGTTGCTTGCGGAATCTTTGGGGGCAGAAGAGGGGGATCTTCTGCAGGGTTAATAGCTGGGTCATGACACGTGTGTCCAAATGAGTCATTTGGATTAAAGAGCTTAGACTCTCATGTGTGTTGGGAAAACCCGCTGAATAAGTTAGACAAGATTTATTCTTGGGTTAAGTGCGTGTTATGCAAAAACATATACCTGTGTTGTTCGACGAAGTGTTAGATGCCTTAGCGGTTCAATCAGGGGGCGTTTTTGTGGACGGCACTGTGGGATGTGCTGGACATGCCCAAGCTATTTTAAAGAAGACTGGTCCCGATGGTTGTGTGATTGGTATTGATCGGGACCAAGAGGCTTTAGCGATTGCCAAAGAGCAATTGCGTGCGGTTGAGGGAACCTCTCATTGTGTTTGGGGAAACTACAGTGAGATAAAGAGCGTTTTGGATCAGATGAATATTTCCGCTGTGGATGGAATTTTGGTTGATTTAGGTGTTTCGTCCCTGCAATTGGATGAGGGTGAGCGGGGATTTAGCTTTATGAAGGATGCGGCTCTAGATATGCGAATGAATCGTAGCGAAGGCCCTTCGGCAGCTAATTTGGTCAGTCAGTTGAGTGAGCAAGAACTTGCAAATACCATTTACCAGTATGGTGATGAACGTCGTTCGCGGCGCATCGCAAAATTGGTGGTGGAGACGCGCCGTCGTCACCCTATTGAGACCACGACAGAGTTGGCCGATCTTGTTGTGAGGGCCTATGGGCGTCGTGGCAAAATTCATCCAGCAACCCGCACCTTTCAAGCTTTGCGAATTGCTGTTAATCAAGAACTGGATCATCTGGATCGTTTTTTAACAGATAGCCTGTTTTGTCTTAAACCCAGGGGACGGCTGTGTGTAATTTCGTATCATTCTCTCGAGGATCGTCGAGTTAAAGTTCAGTTTCGTGAATGGTCTAAACAAGGTTTGTGTCAGTTGTTAACCAAAAAACCAATCGTTCCTAGTGTTGAAGAAATTAAGCATAACAAACGATCACGCAGTGCCAAGATGAGAGTTTGTGAACGCTTGGAATTAGAGGATTGTTAAAGAATATGCATCGCTTTTTTATGGTTTTAGGGGTTTCTTTTGTTTGTATTTTTTGTTGTGTTTGGCAACATGTTCAGTGGATTCAAATGGGGCGTGTTTTAACACAAAAAGAAGAAACGCTTAAAGATTTGCACTTTCAGGTCAGGGCCCTCCAACTCAAAGAAGCTTCATTGAGTTCCTTGGAGCGTATCGAAACCATATCTTGTAATGAATTAGGCTTGATTCGTGGTCGACAAACCAAAGTAGTTTATAAGGTAGAATCTCAGGTAAAGCACGAACTAGCCGAGCATTTGCAATCTCAAGGAATAGATGTTCCAATACCACCTATGCCTAGCTTTATGACATTTGCGGATGCAGGTCATGGCGATCAAAGATCTGGGCGCAGTGCGTAAATAAATTTTTTAGCTTGTCATAGGTTGTGTGGTGAAAAAGGCTTATATCTCTCGTTCGAAACATGTAGTTCTTTTTCTGGCATTTCTGTTTGTTCTCTTGCTTGGACGTTTGTTTTATTTGCAAGTGATCAGAAAAGACTTAATTGATTATGCTAAAGTGCAGCACGAGGCTTTCCAGAAGCTTAAACCGTTGCGGGGTTCGATTTTTGAGCGCAATGGTTTACCTTTAGCTATGAGTCATTATCAATACACTTTAAAAGTGGCTCCTCACGAAGTGCAAAATAAAGAGCAAGTGGCTAAGCATTTGCATCGAATTTTAGGTATGGATTTAGCCGTGATTCAAAAGCGTTTGAATAGTTCCAAAAAAGCGGTGTATCTTAAACGCCGAATGGATGATCAGCTGTATAAAATTCTCCTTAAAGAAAATGTTAAAGGTGTCTATTTTGATCGTGAACAAAAGCGAGAGTATCCCAAGGGGAAAATGGCCTCTCATGTGATTGGTTTTGTTGGTGCCGATCACCATGGTTTAGAAGGTCTAGAAGCTTATTATGAGCAAAACTTAAAAGGGGAAGAAGGTTTTAAAGCTTTCACTAAGGATGGGAAATCACGAGAACTCTTGGCGCTTAAACGTCATACAAGGGTTCCTCAGGATGGTTATGACTTGGTATTAACTTTGGATGAGCGCATTCAGTATGTTGTTGAGAGAGAAATGGCGATGTGTTATGAGAAATACAAGCCCAAGTCGATCAGTGTGATTGTGATAGATCCCCGAACAGGAGAGCTGTTGTCTTTAGCGAACATTCCTTCTTTTGATCTGAATCAGGCAAGCAAAAGTCAGGCGGATGACCGTCGCAATCGTGCGATTGCCGATACCTTTGAACCAGGATCAACCTTTAAAATTGTAACTTTTGCTGCGGCACTTAATGAGGGACTTGTTCAAAATGAGGATAAGATTTTTTGTGAAAATGGTCGTTATAAGGTTAAAGGTCGTTCGCGACCTTTGCATGATCATAAGCCTCACGGATGGCTTACGGTGCATCAGATTATGCAGAAGTCGAGTAACATTGGAACAGCCAAAATAGCACAGAAACTAGGTGAGGAAAAGCTCTATGACTATATGAGAGCTTTTGGTTTTGGTCGCAGTTCGGGACTTAATTTGTTGGGGGAAGTGGAAGGAGTTTTGAGACCTGTGGACTCTTGGTCCAAAGCCTCAATAGCTTCTTTGCCAATGGGACAAGAGATTGGGACAACGGCGATTCAGATGGTTTATGCGATGGGTGTGATTGCTAATAAAGGTTATTTGATGGCTCCTAAAATTGTGAAGGAGTTAAGAAAAAAAAAGGGGGTCATGGTGGCTCGTTATGAGTCTGAAGTGGTTCGAAAAGTTGTTAGCAAAGATGTTGCTCAGCAAGTATCTCTCATGCTTGAATCTGTGGTATCACATCAAGGAACGGCACGTCGTGCAATGATCAAAGGTATTCGTGTGGCGGGTAAAACGGGAACGGCTCAAAAATATGATCCCAAAACCAAAAGATATTCTAAAAATAAGTATGTCGGCTCTTTTATTGGGTTTTTTCCTGCTGATAACCCTAGGTATTGCATTGGGGTTTTTGTGGACGAACCGCCCTATGTTTATCGCTATGGGGGTGTGATAGCAGCGCCTATTTTTCAGCGCATTGGAGAAGAACTTAAAAGCTATGTTGTACAATAGTGTGCGGAGGTTTGTGTGTCTGAAATTGTGGAACAACTGAAAGAGTTACTGCTCACCTGCTCACGTGTGTGCGTTGATTCACGCCTTGTTCAGCCTGGGGATCTATTTGTAGCTTTGTCTGGAACGTGTGTCGATGGAGCCGATTATATCGATATGGCGGTGGAGCGAGGAGCAGTTGCGGTGCTGAGTCACCGTCTTCTGTCTTCGACTGTGCCTGTTAGGGTTTCCGATACGATAGAATCTGATTTGCATGCGATTTGCAGTTGGGTTTATGGTGACCCATGGTCCGCGATGGTCAATATTGCGATCACAGGGACGAATGGTAAAACCTCAGTCACTTATCTTTTAGAAGCTTTGGGGCAGGCTTGTTCCAAGACAGTGGGTGTGTTGGGTACGATTAATTACCGCATCGGAGAGACCATTTTGGCCAAAGAGCAACATACAACACCAGCACCTCCAGATAGTTACCGATGGGGGCGTCAATTAGTGGATCAGGGTGCGGATGTTTGTGTGATGGAAGCCTCTTCGCATGCTTTGCAGCAAGGTCGCTTGCATTCTTTACCTGTGAAAGTTGCCGTTTTCACCAATTTAACCCATGATCATTTGGATTATCATTCCACAATGGAGGATTATCTTAAAGCTAAGAAACGATTGTTTGACGAGCTTGAAAGGGATACTTATGCGGTGATTTATGCCGATGATCCTTATGCCGAGGAAATGGTTAAAAATTGTCGGGCTCAGGTGATTCGTTATGGTGGGTCGGAGGGATGTGACCTTAGGGGCGTTAAAAATTCTCAAGGACGTTTGCAGGTGTTTTGGCATAATGATATGCCTTACGAAGTCAATCATGGTTTAGTTGGGTCGTATAACGATCTTAATGTGTTGGCGTCGTTAGCTGTGGGGTATGTGTTGCAGTGGGACGTTTCTCGCATGCAGAAGGCTTTGCAGGATAAGGTAATGATACCGGGCCGCTTGGAGTCCTATGAATTTGATGGGAAACTTGTTTTTATTGATTATGCGCATACACCAGATGCCTTAGCCAATGTTCTTAAAACGCTTAAGCAAGAGTATGCTAAGCATCTATGGGTGGTGTTTGGCTGTGGAGGAGATCGTGATAAGGATAAGCGTCCTTTAATGGGAAAGGTGGCTTCGGACTGGGCTGATTCAATTGTGCTTACTTCGGATAATCCACGCTATGAAAATTCACACATTATTATGCAACAGATTGCCGCAGGGATTGCTGTGGCAAGTCATTGTTTAGAAGTTGAGTCAAGAGAGCAAGCAATTATTGTGGCTCTTCAGCAGGCATCCGAGGGTGATGTGGTGCTGATTGCGGGCAAGGGGCACGAAAGTTACCAAGATATATGTGGGGTTAAATATGAATATTGTGATCAAAAGGTGCTTTCTAACCTGTCTAATGTTACAATAACTACCTTATGAAAAAAAAAGTTTTTTTGTTATTAAAACGTTTTGTTTTGGCTAAAAGGATTGTATTTCCAGGCAAGAAGCCGACTGTTCCCAATCATATTTTAGCGATTCGCTGTGACCGATTAGGAGATGTGGCTCTAAGTTTAGAGGCGATTTATTCGCTGATTGAACATTTCCCTAAGGCGAAAGTGACGCTTTTGGTGAAACCTCCTTATGTTCCTTTGCTTCAAATGATACCTGGTGTGGTGGAATGTTTGGCTTATGATCCATCGATGTCGCGGAAAGACAAGTTGGCTTTGTGGATGATGCTAAAGCGGAAACGTTTTGATCTTTCAATTGATTTGTCTTATGGCGACACTTTGATGATGGCATTAATGATGCTTTTGCTTAGGATTCCTTGGAGAATAGGGTTTGATGTTGGGATTCATGGATTTTTGTATCATGAAGCTTATGACGTTGATCCGACACAAATGTATGAAAAAGATGTGCCTAAATTTCTTATTAAAAAGAGTCTCGAGGTTAAATCTTTGAACTATGTTCTGTGGTCGTTGTCTGATCAGGAAAAGAGAGCGATGGATGATTGGTTGGAGGATAACTATGGAATTGCGAAAGATGATTTTGTGATTGGTTTGCATACTTCATGCTCTGCCTTACGGCCTTTCCGTGCCTGGGATATTGAAAAATACATTCAGTTGATGTCTCGCATTGCTCAGGAGTATGACTGTCGCATTGTGTTGACTGGAACTAAAGAAGAGAGTGTTTTTTGGGAGAAAGTGGAGCATAAGGCTCCTGACCAGGTGGTTTCCCTTATGGGGCAGACTGATTTAAAGCAATTGGTTTATTTGCTAAAACGTTGTGATGCTTTTGTGAGTAACAACACGGGAACAATGCATCTTGCAGTTATGCTGGCAACTCCGACAGTACTGGTGAACGGTCCTTCTAACCTCGTTCGTTGGGGACCACGAGAATCGATTCACCGTGTGGTGGACAAAAACTTGCCTTGCAGTGGGGCGGACTGTTTAGCAGAGATGTGTCAAAACAAGTTTGCCTGCATTAAGGATATTACTATTGAAGAAGTCTTTGTAGCTTTTCAAGATATGGTGTCGCGTCAATTGACCAAAAAAATACATTAAATGGTTTGTGAAAATCGTTGTTCTTTGGATGGCTTGAAATAGGCATCAAATCCCATACAGATGTTTCGAATAAAGAGTTTGCCGAGTTCCGTGGCTTGGTAAATGTAGCCGTTTTGTGTAAGGAGGCCTTCTTTGAGACAGTTTTGAATATGGGCTTGTTCGTCTTGAAAATAGTCGCCAAAAGATAGACCGAATATTTGTTCAAATGTTTGTGTGTTGAGCGAAAACTGACACATAAAGGCATTGATGATCCATAGGCGTATTTGATCATCTTGATGCAAAACTTTGCCGCGTTCGGTAGCGAGGAACCCTTTTTCGAGAGCGGATTGATAGTGGTTAAGGTTTTTATGATTTTGGACAAAGGTATTTTGCACAAAGCCAATCGAGGAAAGACCCAGGCCAATAAAATCTTGCGTGTACCTTAGGGTGTAGCCCATAAAGTTGCGATATAGCGCCCCTTGATGAAATGCTTGAGCCATAGCATCGCTTTTGAGAGCGAAATGATCCATAGCAATAGCATCGTAATCGTGCTCTAGGAAAAACTGGCGGGTCTTAAGAAAAATGTCGAGCTTATCTTCTGGCTTGGGAAGTGATGCCAGATCAATTAGTTTTTGGTGTTTTTTAAGCCAAGGGACATGCGCAAAGCTGTAAAGCGCAATCCGATCTGGGCGCAATTGATTAACTTGTTCAACGGTATTGAGAAATGTTTTTTGGGTTTGAAAGGGCAGGCCGTAAATAAGATCAAAGTTGATTGATTCGTAATCAAGTTCGCGGCAGGTGGCAAAGATACTTTGGACTAAGTTGAAAGGTTGAATGCGATTAATGGCTTCTTGAACCTTGAGCTCAAAGTCTTGAATTCCCATCGAAATACGATTGAAGCCCAACTTGCGGTAGTGCTTAAGTTGCTCGTGTGAAACGGTGCGTGGATCAATTTCGATTGCAATTTCTCCATCGGCGTCGATATTAAAGCTTTGAGCTAGACGATCCCATAAGCGTTGCATTTGGTCGATGCTTAAAAAATTGGGCGTGCCTCCTCCAATATGGAATTGAAACACATCTTTTTTTTTCTGAACGTTTTGATCAATAAGGTCAAGCTCTTTGAATAGGATATCCAAATAATGATCGCCCACAGAGGGTTTATTGGGACGGATTTTGACCATGCATCCACAAAAGGTGCAAAGTTTTTCACAGTAGGGGATGTGAATATAAAGTGAGATAGCTTGGTTGTCTTTCCCCATGTTTTGAAGGGCTAGACTGTAATCTTGATAAGTTACATCTTCGGACCAATTAGGTACGGTTGGATAACTCGTGTACCTAGGCCCTTGTACGTTGTATTGTTGAATCAACTCTTTGCTTAAAGAGGGAGTACTCATGAGAGGGACTCTTTCGCAAAAGATTGGACTGTTTCGACAAAGGCTTGAACGTGCTTTGGGTTCATGTCTGGTAAGAGACCCTGGCCTAGGTTAACAATGTAGCCTGGATTGTTTTGCATGGTGTTTAAGGTGTGTTGAACCGTTGTTTGAATGGTTTGCGGTGAAGCGTACATTAGGTGTGGATCAAAGTTACCTTGCAGTGCTAAACGAGAGGGTAGTTGCTCTCTCATTTGGCTGAGAGAGCAAGTCCAATCAAGACCTAGTACATTAGCTCCAACATCGGAAAGCACTGGGGCGAACAAACTACTGCCACGAGCAAAAACAATAACTGGAACGTGATTGGGGCGCTTAAGTCCTCGGATGATTTTGCGAATATAATCGTAGGAAAATGACTGAAAATGATCCCATGACAAGACATGAGCCCACGATTCGAATATTTGAATGGCGTCGGCACCAGCTTCGATTTGTTGATTCAAATAAGCAATGGTCACGTCGGTCAATGTATCCATGAGACTATGAAGCAAATCTGGGTTTTGAAACATCATCTTTTTGATCATGTGGAGATTTTTGCTCAAACGTCCTTCGACCAAATAGGCAGCTACGGTGAAAGGGGCTCCGGCAAAACCAATCAGGGGAGTATTGTTAAGTTCTTGTTTGGTTAACTTGATGGCTTGATACACATAGTCAAGCCGATGCGCGGCATCTTCGGCAATCAGTTTGTCCACGTCGTGAGTGTTGCGCACAGGTTGATCAAAAATAGGGCCAACACCTTCTTCGAAACGTAGGGGACAGCCCAGAGCTTGGGGTATTACCAAGATATCGGAAAAAATAATGGCAGCGTCCATGTGATAGCGTTGAATGGGTTGCAAGGTTACTTCGACGGCCACTTCGGGTGTTTTGCACATAGAGATAAAGTTATGTTGCTTACGGATTTTGCGATATTCAGGCAAATAACGACCAGCTTGACGCATGATCCACACAGGCGGACGGTCATCATTTTGATTTAAGCAAGCGTTTATGAATAAAGGTCTCGTTAACATAGAAATTTCTCTAAATATGTTGGGTTAGCCTATTATTAAATCATAGTATATCGCTTTTGTCATGGAGTGAGGAGCTTGGCAACGCTGTGTTCGGCTTGCGCAATGGTGTCGATGACCGAAACGCCTCCCATGTAGTTTCCAATCAGGTGCAAACCTAAAGGACATCTTTGGAGCAGGCTTTGTGTTAAACCGTTGTATCCCATATTGTATTGGGGGATTGCTTTGGGCATAATTTTGCAGTGTGCGATATCAGAATTTATTTGGATGCCCAAATGGTTCCGAACAGCGTTTTGGGCCATGGTGATAAAATCGTCTTGGGAGTACTGAGCAAAGTTCTTAAATCGTGCTCCGCCAATCATAACACTTAGAGATTGGCTAGAGCTGGGTGCGTGATCTGGGAATGTTTGATCATTCATCACGACTCCTAAAATATCTTGGGATGAGTTTTGCACGTTCAGATAGCCAAATCCTTTAATGGCATGAACGGGCTGTTGATAGGCCAAGGTGACGACGGTGATGGGGGCATAGTCGATTTGGCTGAGTTTGTGGCTGAGAGCTTTGTCGCAGTCAAAAACCAACGGACTTAGAATGTGGGCTGGTAGAGCCGAAAAAATATGTTGGGCTTGGTAACTGTTTTGGTTGGTCTGGACGGTGTAGGTTTGACCATCCCATTGAATGTTTTGCACCGTTTCTTCGAGTTTAAGGTGTTGGTGCAATTGTTTGGCTAGGGCTAAAGGGAGTGAGGACATCCCTTGACGAAAAGATATAAGAACGGCTTTTTTGAGTTCACGGCTGTAGGGCCACGGAATTTTCTTCTTTTTTTTCTTAAGCCAAGAGCGTAGAAGGGAGCCTTCTTTTTGTTCCAAAAGGGTGAGCTGAGGCAGAGTTGCTTGAGCACTCAACTGTTCAATATCTCCCGCCCAAATTCCTGAAACAGCTGGCTGGAGAATGAGCCGTGTGAAGCGATCTCCAAAGTGGCGCCGAGAAAATTGAGCCAAACTCACTTTTTCGAAAGGGAACGACCGAAGCTTCCAATCGGTTTGTAATGCTTCGAGAAAAACACCTTGCAAGGGTGACTGGATTAAACTAAGTAGCCCTGATGGCACTTCAAGAAGTTTTTGGTGATAGATATAACGGCGTTTAGCGGCAGGGTTGGCGATGAGAATTTGATCCATTAGGTCAAGATCTACAATCAATTTGAGGAGGACTTGACCTTTACCTTTGGGG
This sequence comes from uncultured bacterium, assembly GCA_964565945.1. Lineage (GTDB taxonomy): Bacteria > CAZMGY01. Next base: position 15,464 of record CAZMGY010000024.1, on the reverse strand, counting down.
CGAATGCTGCGAGGACCTTGCTCGAAAATAAATCCGTCTTGATGCAATGAATCGATCCATCCACCCACTTGAGGCTTGTGTTCGATGATGGTGATTGTGCTATCGGGATAGGTTTGTTTGCAGCGATAGGCGGCTACGAGGCCTGCGATGCCGGCTCCTAATACGATAATCTTCATTGAGTCTGTCCTATTATTTAATTAATTAAAATATGTATTATACAATTATAATCACTACTATTATCTGTCATTTTGCGGCTTGACTGCAGGATTCATAACGATTAAAAAATATTTGTAATATTATACCAATCCATGTATAATATTGGGAGGTGTATTTTTTTTCTTGTGTAGGGATGTCTGAAAAGAGTGGAGTCTAAATAGGTTTTATGCATTTAGATGTTATTGGTATTAGTCATAAAACGGCGCCAATTGAAGTTAGAGAAAAGTTTTGTCTTTCGGCGATTGAGCAAGAATTGTTGCTTAGCCAGCTCAAGCTGAGGAACGAAGTTTTGGGTGCCTTTGTGGTGAGTACCTGCAACCGTATTGAAATCTATGTTGACATGGTGCGAAGCAATCTTGATGCCGAATTCGTTCTACAAACACTTTTTCAAGTCAAAAAACAGAAATGGCATAGTGATTTCAAAAATTATTTTTATCGTCAATCCAAAGATAATGCCATTGAGCATTTGTTTAAGGTGATATCAAGCTTGGACTCACTAATTTTAGGAGAAAAACAAATCTTAGGCCAAGTAAAAGAAGCTTTTGCCAAAGCTCAGGAGTCGAATATGCTTAGCCGTGCACTCAATTTGTTGTGCCGAGTAGCGGTGCGTATGGGGAAATTGGCGCATGAGGAAACCGAAATTGGCTATGGAGGGACCTCTGTTAGCTGGGCTGCTGTTAATTTTTCCGAAAAATACTTGGGAAGCTTAAGTGGTAAAAAAGTTCTGCTTATAGGCTCGGGTCAAATGGGAGAGCTTGCAGCTAAGCAATTGACAACACGCTCGTTGGATACCCTATACATCATGAACCGAACCCGAGATAAATCTATGGCTTTGGCAGAGAAATTCCAGGCTGAAGCTGTTTCTTTTCTCGAGTTAACACGGGTTTTGCAAGATGTCAACCTTTGCATTTGTGCGGTGAATGCGCCTCATTATGTGGTTGATCGCGAAGTGATGGAGCACGTGATGAGGCATCGGACTTCAGAGTTGCTTTTAATGGATATTTCTATGCCACGTAACATTGATCCTCAGGTGGCTCAGTATGATCAACTTGCTTTGTTTGCCATAGATGATTTGGGAGCGACTCTCGAACAAAACTATCAGCGACGTAAAACAGCGATTAAGGATGTTTATAGTATTATCGATCGAAAAATCAGTGAATTTTATACCAAGTTGGAAAAAATGAAGGAGTTTGGTTCTAATCAGGTAGCGGCTTCATCTCAATCTGAAGTGCTTAAGGAGACGGTATGAGTGATTCTATAATTTAAAGTTGCTAGGGATAAGACAAAGAGGTTTGGAAAATAAACTGTAATTTGTTTTATGATTGTTTATTAAAGTATATTTTTTTTGGTGCCAAATAAGTTGAGGGTGTAGTGTTGAGCAAACGAAATCAAAACAAATGGCCAAAAAGTTGTTATAGTTTAAACTCATTGGGAAAGTGCTTTCTTATTGTTGCCTCTTTGTTGTTAGCATTGATTCTGATCATTTTCTTTAAAGATTACAACAATGAATGGAAAACTTATCAGAAGGAATTTCGTAAGTTTGAATCGGCACAGACCAAAGAGTTGCTCGATCAGGAGGTAGACAAACTTAAAACAGCCTCGGAATTGAAAAAGGCGGGGCGAGATGTACGGGTTGTTGAGGTGCAAAAAAATGTTTTGGAAGGAAAGTTGAAAAAAGTTGATCTTGGTTCGATGGATGTTCAAAACAACTTGGGATCAATTGTGGGCGACTTGCCTGTTCTTGATATGTTGAACCCTTATGATAAAATTGATCGAAGGGCGGTTAAAGACATTAAGGGTGATCTCCATTTTTCCAAAGTTCTTAAAGTGGAGCTCTGTACTTCTTGTCACAAAGGGATTATGAAAAAAGGCTATGAGAATATGCCGCAGCCTGACCGGACACATCCTAACTTAGAGCTTTATTTGTCGAGTGAGTCTCCTCATCCGATTCAAGGATCTTCTTGTACATCTTGTCATCAAGGTCGTGGTCAGGGAACATCGTTCCAAAGTTCGGTGCATACACCGAATAGCCCCGAGCAAGCCAAAGAGTGGAAGGAAAAATATGACTGGCATCCGATGGCTGAGTGGGATCAACCTATGTTACCTAAAAAACACATTGAAGCGAGCTGTCTTCAATGTCATAGCCCAAAAACATCAATTAAAGGTGCCGAAAAACTTAACTTGGGTCTTCGCTTGATAGCGCAATCGGGGTGTGATGCTTGTCATAAGATGGATAAGTTTGCCAGCTACGATCGTCCTGGACCTAACTTAAAGAAAATGGCGGACAAGTTAACCACAGATACGTGGATCTATCATTGGATTCATGATCCTAAAAGTTTTCGCCATAACACATGGATGCCTTCTTATTTTAATTTAGCCAATAACAGCAATGCCGAGTCGGTGCGTCGAGGAGAGCAAGAAATTCATGCGATCAAAGCTTTTCTTTACGAAAAAAGCAAAACCTATGATATGGAAGAAATTCCCGTTAAAGGTGATCCTGTGAAAGGTGAAGAGTTGCTTGCTGGTCCAGGATGTTCTAGCTGTCATCAAGTTCAATCTGGTATAGGTCAAGAGAGAAATTTGACTCTTAAAGATTTGACTCGTGAGCAGGGTCCTAATCTTTTGAATATGGGATCAAAAACAAATGCGAAGTGGTTATTCAATTGGTTGAAAGAGCCACAAAGTTATCATCCTGCGACTACAATGCCTGATATGCGTTTGAGCGATCAAGAAGCTGCTGATATTACGTCTTATCTTATGAGTCAAACAGATAAATCTTTGGGTCAGAAAAATGTACCTGATTTAGATCACAAGATTTTAGATCAAATCACTCTAGACTTTATGAATAAAGTGCTGACCGAAGATCAGTCGAAAGAGAAGTTGACACAAATGAGCATTCAAGAAAAGCAGTTTTTTAGTGGTGAGAAGTTGGTGAATTATTATGGGTGCGCATCGTGTCATGAGGTGGAGGGTATGGAAGATGCTTTACCGATTGGAGGTGAATTGAATGGCATTGCTAGTAAAACTTTGCATCAGTTTGACTTTGGTTTTAGACATGATATTCCTCACACCAAGCATGATTGGTTATTTAATAAAATTAAAAATCCACGTGGTTTTGATCATGGAAAAATCCTTAATCCGCTAGAAAAATTGATCATGCCGGATTTTGGATTCAGTGATTCCGAAGCCGAGGCGATCACGACGGCTTTGATGGGGTTAGTCAAGGTTGATTCTAGTGTGAAAATGCCTGAATAAACGTAGAAAATAGGTTTTGTCCAAGAAGATCAGAAAAAAGAGTTGTACGATGCTGGAAAGTTGTTGCTCTTTGCGGACTGCTTAGATTATGGGAACGCTCATATTCAGGGCGATCAAATGCCTGTGGCTTCTCTGGATCGCTGGGGGTCTGACTTTGCTTTGGCTAAAGAGCATTTAAAATCCTAGTGGATGATTGAATGGATGTGTAATCCATAAAAGTTGTTACCTGGAACCAAAATGCTGAATTACTTTAGTATCAAGGATTTGTTGAATGTGTGCTTCAACAGCAGCCGTATCAAAGCTTGCAATTTGCAACTGATCCGAGTCTTAGGTAGCCGTTAACTCTGCTAAAATGCAAGAGTATCGCCCAACTTTTGAAACCTTGATAGCTGCCTAATAAATTTGATATACTGGACACTTAATATAAGGAGTAAGTGAATGTCTTTTTTAATTGCCATTCCAGTGATGAGTCTTGTGGCCTTTGTGGTGATTTATTCGCTGTTCATTTAGCTCGAACGTGGGCACAATGTGTGTGATTTGTTTCCCAGTTATGATATTCCCTCGCTATTTAAACCTTTTTTAGCACCACATATTGGAGGCAGATATGATTCCTAACCATAAGGATTGGAGGGCCTTTGGGTTACTTTTTGGATTAACGGCTCTTGTGCTCTATTTAATGCCAGCTATGCAGTGGGATGTTGAAATGGCGCGTCAACAAGGAATGATCAGTGATTCCATCCTTAATAAAGTTTCGATGATTCAAATTTTTCTCAATTATGCGTTTATAGTGATAGTTCCAGGTTTTGGGGTGGCTTTGTATGCCTGGCATCAAAAGTCGTTCACGAGACTTCTTTTAAGGGATACAAACGCACAGGTTCCTTGCGATAGATGGTGGATGACTCTGATGGTGATGAGTTTAGGGGCTTTTTTGTATGTCTACCCTGATTTTCTATATATAAATATGCCTGGCGGCAATCCTTTTCAGCTTTATTTTGAAACAGGAGCTTATCTTCGCGTGATTCAGGCGATGCTTCAGCATCAAGACGTTAGCTATGTGTATGGCATTTTGAATTTGCTTCCTGTCGTGGGTCTAATGCATCTCTGGGGGAGCAAACTGATTGTATTTACAGTTTACATAGCTTTTTTAAACCTCTTGGGGTTTTATCTGATTTATACGTTATTGCAAAGGCAAGTGGCGTTTCGGCCTTTGCGGTGGTATGTTCTTGTGGCTATGTTTGTTCTGTTATTTCCTTTTAAAGCTACATTTCATAGCTCTTTGATTCGTTACACGATTGCGTGTTTACCTTTGTTGTTTGTATATCAGTATATGCACACCAAGCACTTTTATTATTTGATTTGTGTTGGAATTGGCTTGGTGCTTATTAAATTTTTTGCGAGTGAACGAGCAAATGTGGCTTTGTTGGCTGTATTAGTGATGGGCTTTTTCTATGTGAGTGGGCAAAATAATTCGCGTTGGCGACTGGTGGGCAAGACTGTGTTATCTTTGCTTGTGGGGGGATTGGGAGCTGGATTATTTTTAGGCTTGTGCCATGTGTTGGGTTGGATCGAATGGACTTGGTTGTGGCCTAAGGTGGATGTGAATGGAGCGGCTTTTTGGGGACATAATTGTTTGGCTTATCCCACGATTTCTTTGCTTAAAGCCAAAGGTTTAGCTCCATTAGCTATTGTTAAAAAGATTTTTGTTTATTATTCGCCTCATGTAGTGATGTCGCTCAGTGGATTTATGCTTATGTGGAGATGGATTCACGGACCGCGAAATGTGCGTTTGATTTTGACGATAGGGTTATGGGTGGTGGCATTGTTGTCGTTTATTCACTTGTTGTACCGTGCTGGGATGGAGTCGCTTCTGTTGGATGGAATTCCTCTCATGATTGTTGTTGCGGCATTGCTGGATGATGTTTTATCTCTGTTGAAGACATCTTGGAGACGTTATCTTGCTTTAGCTGTGTGTATGATTGTATCTGTTAGTGTTTATAGGGGTTTAGGTCAACGCGCTGTGAGCGTTTCGTATTTGAAAAAGTCGATTGGCTCAGGGATGAATCGATGGGGGAAACCTGAGTTAATGGGGGGAGAAGCTTATGTGCAATCTCGACGAGCAAAAGGCTTTGTACTTAATGAAGCTTATGCCCAGGAGTTGGATTATGTGGTTGCGTATTTGCAAAAGCATACCTTGTCTGATGAAAAGATTTACTTGTTTGGGAATGTGCCGTTGTTATCATTTTTGGCAGATCGACCGTTTATGTTGAAGAATCATATAAGCCCCTACAATATTGTTAATGCGCGTGATGAGCAGCGCGTCATTGATATTGCAAGGCGCCAGGCACCCGAGCTTATCGTGATACAGTGGGATATGGAGGTGGATGGTCTAACCCCTGAGGATAAGTTTCCACGTTTGTGGGCGTATGTGCATCAGAATTATGTTCATGATAAAATGTACCAACCTATTGACGAAGGTTTTATAGACGTATTAAGGTTGAAAAAAGAGGTATAAGGTATGTTTGAAAGACAGGGCTCCTGCGATCTTTCGGTTGTAATTCCCGTATATTATTGTTACGACTGTTTGGACGAGCTTCATCGTCGTTTGTGTGAGCAATTAGAGGACTTGTCGTTTGAGATTATCTTTGTGAACGATGCGGGTCATTCCAAAGATTGGCCTACGATCAAGAGGATTGCTAATCAAGACGAGCGCGTCAGGGGCTTGGATTTGAGCCATAACTGTGGTCAACACATTTCGATTATGGCAGGTTTGGATGTGGTTTTGGGCGAGCGGGTGGTGGTGATGGATGGAGATCTTCAAGATAGCCCTCAGGATTTAAGTCGGATGATGGCCAAACTGGATGAGGGTAACGATATTGTTTTCACCTTCAAAGAAAATCGTGCCCATTACTTTTTTAAGAATGCTTGTGCACGTTTGTTTGAATGGGTGAATCGATGGTTGGGACGTCGTGATTCGTATTCTATCGAAGTGGGTAGCTTTTGTATGTTAACGCGATCGGTGGTTGAGGCGTATCGGCAAGTACGTAATCGTAATCAACATTTTATTATGGTGCTTAAGTGGTTAGGTTTTCGTCAAACCAGTATTCCTGTGGTGCATCAAAATCGTTTTGCTGGTTCAAGTAGCTATTCATTACCAAAATTGATACGGCATGCGATCAATGGCTTAACCTCTCAGTCGTATCGTCTATTATATGGCTCGATTGCTATTGGGTTTTTGTTGATGTTTGGAGCTTTTGTTTATTTGCTTGTTTTGCTGGGCACTCATTTTTTTAAGTATTTTCAAGAGGGCTGGATGTTTCTTATGGGGATGATACTTTTGTCGACTGGATTGATTCTGTTCTTTATTGGCATTTTGGGTTTGTATTTGGCTCAAGTGTTTGAACATGTGAAAGAACAGCCACTTTATTTTGTGAGGGAGACCCTATGAAAAGCTTAGCAAGCCTATCCAAGATTGAATCAATGCCAACATGTCTCTCATTTGGATTACCCTAGGGTGCTTTTGGAACGTGATGGTTTTTGAGTGCTTAGTAATGTTTTTTTCTAAGAGGGACTGAAGATGATGCGGGATAAAATAGATGCTTGTTGAGGTCAGAAAATGAACGATTATGGGGGCGATTTTTTGCAAGATAGGGGTAAATTTGTGGCATGATGAATCAGGAGGATTTCTTTTTTAATTTGATCGTTGACCCTGTGTTAGAAAGTCAGGCCATTCAGGTCGAGGTTGAACCTGGATTGGTATTTGTCTTTGATTCACACCTATGGGGTTGTTCGGGGAAGAATCCTTCTGGATGTGTGTGGTGGGCGATTAATCAGCAAATTGATCATCCTGTTTTTCTCGAAGATCAGCCCTTAATTGATTTAGAATCCAAGTTGGCACAATGTTTAGGTTTTTTTGTAGTGTTGCTTTCAAAAGTGTAAGTCAGTTCCGTGTTTCTGACCCTACCTTAAGAACTTACCGTGTAGGATAGGGGTAGATTAATGATTAGTGTTGGATTCTGGAGCATTCATTCGTTTGTTGCGTGTGAAGATTTATTGGGTGATGCCAAGGTTTTGAGTGAGGTTCAAGATGCTGTTCATAATGGAGAGTTGCTGTTTGTGAGACAGGTGACCCCACACTCTTTGGCTGAGGAGATGTGTGTGTATTTAAAAGGCATTGCTCAGGCTTCGTTGCCTAATTATCAGCCGATTGCTGTAGGAAGCCCGAACTTTCATCGTGTTAATCGTGAATGTGAATATTCGTATGTGAAGGGAATGTTTCATCAGTTTACTTTTTTTCCTTGGAACCAAGACGTTTTTAACCTGTTTGGACTGATGGATCCTGTCTTACGTTTAAAAAACCGTCTCAATGGCTTTGAAGAGACGCGTTTTTTGGGTCATCACGACGATCAAGGTTGTGTGTCTAAAATAGCGTTTCAGTTCTATCCTCGCGGAGGGGGCTATTTGAATAAGCACCGTGACCCCATAGGGTTTCACCAAACCGTGGTTGCCGTTATGAACTTATCGACCAAGGGGGCTGATTTTAATTCGGGGGGGTTAGTGCTTGAGTCCGAAGGTGGTAACAAGTTGTCTGTGGATGATCATTTAGCTGTAGAGGATATTTGTTTTTTTAAAGCTGATATGATTCATGGGGTCGAAGCGATTGATCCCGAGGTTCCTTTGGATTGGTTAAGCTTTCGTGGGCGGTGGATGGCTTTGTTTGCGGTCAATAAAGTGCAAACTTCTCAACGTGTGGCTAACTCTGTTGATTTAGATGTGAGGTAAGTGATGGCACAGGTATGGATGCTTTTAAGTTATATTCTTAAACTAACTCAAGAGATGTCTTAATTAGACAAAACAGATTTGACCTGTGTACATGAAAGCCTTGTCAGTAGTGAATGGATAGTATATTTAACTGGGCGTGATGCTTTTAATCACTCTCATATTGGACGAGGACATTTTAGCATTGAGAAGGATGTTTGGCAATAGGAAGGCTTAGATAGAGAACCTATGCTAATTCCTGGAGAGTTGGGTTATTTTGATGAAAATGATGTTTCTTATCCTTCTGTGGTTCAAAGCGAACAAAAGTTGTTTCTCTACTATACGGGATGGATGCCGACTATTTTAACTCCCTTTCAGAATCATATTGGTTCGGCGAAACGTGTGTCACGAGTTCCGATGATGGATCGTAGTGATCATGATCCTTTGGGCACAGGTTCTATGTGTGTGATCAAGCATAAGGACAAATGGCATATGTGGTACACCAGTTTTCAAAAGTGGCAGCCAAGTGAGCAGGGCTTAAAGCATACGTACGTGCTTAAGTATACTAGCTCGGACTGGGAAAGAAGTGATGCGATATGCCTTGATGTAGTTGGCGAAGCTGAGTATGTATTATGTCATTCTTCGGTGATTGTTAATCAAGGCTTGTATTTAGCTATGAGGGATGTCTCATGAAAACGCTTATGTTGTTAGGTGCGGCGGCTTTTCAATTGCCACCCATTTGGTACGCTTTCCGAAAGGGATATCGCGTGGTGACCTGTGATAATCGCACCGACAACCCAGGACATGCTTTGGCGGATAAGAGTTATAACGTGAGTACGCGTAACATTGGGCGTCTTTTGGAGATTGCTCAACACGAACAGGTGGACGGTGTTTTAAGTTATGGTTCCGATATTTCTGTGCCCGCGATGGTGGAACTTGTGGCGCATTTGGATTTGCCAGGTCCTTCACGAAGGTCTATCGATTTTTTGTGCAATAAGGAGAGGTTTCGTCAGTTTATGCAAGAAAGCTATATCCAAAAACAAGCGTTTCAGAGTTTTTCCACACTTGGTGCGGCTTGGAGGCATTGTCACAAGCGCGAAAAACCTTATGTGATTAAGCCTTGTGATCGTTCAGGAAGCTTGGCTGTGAGTGTGGTTCGCTCCGATAAACAGATCGAAATGGCTTTGGATGGGGCCTTTCTTAATTCCTTTGAGGGGAAAGTGATTGTGGAAGACTTTATCGAGAAGCAAGGTCCGCAGGTGTGTGGAGATGGTTTTGTCTATCGTGGTAAAATTGTTCATATCGCTTATGGCGATGGTTTTTGTGATAATACTTATGATGCTGTGGAGCCGATTGCGGAATTTTTTCCCAGTTCGCATGACCCCGAGGTTTTGAGTCGGGCGACCGAAATAATCCAATCCATATTGCATAAGGTTGGGTACGGCGATGGTGCGTTTAATTTTGATGTGCGTATTGACAAACAAGGAACTCCCTTTGTGATCGAGATAGGGCCAAGGGCTGGAGGCAACTTTATTCCTCAGGCGATTGCTTACCAATCGGGTTATGATCTAACAGCTTGGTGTGTGGAGTTGGCTTTGGGGCATGAATGGGAAGGTCTGCTTAGTTCCTCTGGCGAGACCTCTCCTTATGTTGCTTCGTTTATGGTTCGTTCGAATCATATGAATCTTGATGAAGCTAATAAATATCAGCTGCAAGAGACGGCTTATTCTTCTGTGTACGATAAGTATGTGGCTAATATGTTGTTAGGTTTTGAAGAACGAACAACGATGAATCGCGTGATGCAATCGTTGATTGCTCAAAGTTCGGAGTGATTAGATATGATTTTACCCTTATTTGATGCTTTAGCGCATCCGACGGTAACAGGAACATGGTTGAATCAGCGGCAAGGACTTACGTTTGAGCAAGTGGATCGTGAGATGCAAAATCATAACTACGTGGGATGCTGTGCGGTAGGTTTGCCAAGACAAGATGGTTATTGTCATGCGAGCTTCATTGAAGAAGCTCGCAAATATGAAACAATGATTCCGATTGCTGCCTTTGATTTTGGAGTTAGTGACAAAGCTAAGGAGATGGATAAGATTCATGCCTTGGGGTTTCAAGGGATCAAAATTCATCCGCGATTGTCTGATTTTTGTTTACAAAACGACTGGGATATTCTTGTGGATGTGTGCACGTTGGCGGCAGACAAGAAGCTTAACGTATTTGTTTGCACCTATTGTCACCGTGAGTGGGAGCGATATCCAGACTACGACCCCCTACGTATGTTGGTTAAGTTGTTGAAGGCAGTGTCGCATGTGCGGATGGTTTTGGTGCATGGAGGTGATGTGCGAGTTTTGGAATATATGGAGTTGGTGAGGTTTAATGATAACGTCCTTTTGGATCTGTCTTTAACGTTGTGCAAATATGAAGGAAGCTCAATCGATTTGGATTTAAAGTTTTTGTTTCATCATTTCGACCGTCGAATATGCATTGGTACCGATTCTCCAGAATATAGCTATCACAAGGTTCGGCAACGTTTTGAATATTTGGCGCGGGGGGTGGATAGTGTTAAACTGGAGAACATTGCTTATCGAAATGTTATGTCTTTTTTAAAGGGAGAACGGTAATTAATGAAAGCCATTGTTCGGGGACGGATAGTCTTTAATAAACCTCTTGTTTTAGGAGGTGAAGAGGCGTGTGTTCAAGATGCCATTCGACAGAGGCAGCTATCAGCAGGGCATGCTTATTTTCAAAAGTGTGAGCAGTGGTTTGAATCTGAGATGCGTGTGCCCAAAGCTTGTTTGGTGACGTCATGCAGTCAGGCCTTAGAGTTTGCCGCTCTTTTGATCGAGATTCAACCTGGTGATGAAATCATTATGCCATCATACACGTTTGTTTCGACAGCCAATGCTTTTGTAATTCGTGGAGCGGTTCCAGTTTTTATTGATGTCGATCCTTCATCGATGAACATGGATATAGCCCTAGTTGAGACAGCAATCACAGCCAAAACAAAGGCGATTATTCCTATGCATTATGCGGGTGTTCCTTGCGATATGGAGGCTTTGATGGAGCTGGCAAGTAAGTATGATCTCTTTGTGATTGAAGATGCTGCGCAAGCGATTGGTGTGGACTATCAAGGACGAACTTTAGGTTCGCTAGGGCATTTGGGCTGCGTAAGTTTTCATGAAACAAAAAATATCACCTGTGGAGAAGGAGGCCTTTTGGCAGTAAATGAGGCCTCTCTTGTTGAACGTGCCGAAATTTTGCAAAAAAAAGGAACTAACCGGAGTCAATTCGACCGAGGCGTGGTTGACAAGTATTGTTGGCTCGATGTTGGGGGCTCCTATTTGCTAAATGAACTTTCGGCGGCTTTTTTATGGCCGCAATTGCAACAGATCAATCAGGTGAATGATCAGCGGCATGCGTTGTGTCAAGTTTATCATCGTGAGTTAGAGGATTTGGAGCAGCAAGGGGTTCTTCAAAGACCCCAGATTGTTTCTCCTAATGGACACATTTATTACATTAAACTTAGAGATATGAATCAGCGTCAAGCGTTAATTGATTATTTGGAGGACCATAATATTTGCGCTGTGATGCATTATGTACCGCTGCATTCGGCTCCTGCAGGTCGAACTTGGGGAAAAATGCATGGCTTCGATCAATGGACAACTTTAGAATCTGAGCGATTATTGCGTTTGCCTTTGTTTTATGATTTGACCGAGGAAGACGTGATGTATATTGTTCATGTGCTGCGGACGTTTTTTCAGCCTTAAACTAAAAGAGTGAGATTTTCTTGACAAGAAAAATGAATGGCAGTAGGATATAATCCTAATGTAACTATATAATACGGACTTGCGCACGACCTTTACCTCACGCTTGTCTGCTTCATCGAGATAGAAGGACGCATTCGGTCTCTTTCAGTGTTAATGCTGGGTATTTACTTGATTTTAATCGGAGTGGTTGTGCTCTTTTTTCTTTGTTACCAGTGACCATGCAAATGGCTGGAGAGATGTGTTTTTTTGGAGCGTTACTCTTGGGAGTTGCTTTTTTTGTTTTATCGATGCAGTTGGTAGAGGCACCCTCTCTTAAAAAAGCCAAAATGGTTTTATTGGCTTCGGTTGCGTGTTTGTCGCTATTGCTAGGACTTATTCTTGGAGATTGTTTGGTATGAAAATTAAAATTAATCCTTTTCGCAAGGTGTATATTTTTATTATTGTTGGTTTGTTAGCTTTGTTGCCATTGTGGTTGCAGCGTTACACCAAAAAGTCTTTGCCAATTTATGGACAAGTGTCTTCGTTTCAACTGACCGATGCGCGTGGCCAAGCTTTTGGTTTGGATGACCTGAAAGGCAAGGTTTGGGTGGCGGACTTTATTTTTACGACGTGCCCTGGTCCTTGCGTGTTGATGAGTGAAAATATGGCCGCGGTTCACCGTTCGTTTAAGTTGTTGGAGGATATTCGCATGGTCAGCTTTACGGTGAATCCTGAAAATGATACGCCAGAGATCTTGAAGACTTATGCCAAAAAGTATGAAGAAGATTTGAGCAAATGGCACTTCTTAACAGGGTCTCGAGATACCATTACCAATTTGCTTAAAAACGATTTTCGCATAGGACATCTTGAAAATATTGCCTTACATAGTGTATATTTTGTGTTGGTGGATGATTTGGGTCGTATTCGTGGATATTACGACGGTACCAATCAGAAACAGTTGCAGCAGTTGGTGGATGATTTATCTTTTCAATGCAAGCGTTCCAAAAAACGTCAGAAAAATAAAGCCCAACAAGTTGCCGATAAACCGTAAGATCTAAGAGGAAAGGTGAGTGCATATTGAACGAGCAGCCTTTAGGTTCAGAAGAACGTCCAGTACGAGTTGCTATTATTGGGAGTGGTCCTAGCGGATTTTACGCGGCCGAGGCTTTACAAAAGGCTGAACAACATGTTGTAATTGATATGTTCGAAAAGCTTCCCATGCCTTTTGGTTTGGTGCGTTATGGTGTGGCCCCAGACCATGTTAAGATCAAATCGGTGACTAAGATTTATGAGCGCATTTTTTCGCATGAGACTTTTCAATTTTGGGGTAATGTGAATGTAGGCCAAGATATCACTGTTGATGAGCTTAAACAGCATTATGATGCTCTGATTGTGGCTTGCGGGGCCCAGACCGATAGAACTCTGTCGGTACCTAACATAGATCTGTCAGGTAGCCATGCTGCAACCGAATTTGTGGCCTGGTACAATGGGCATCCTGATTTTCAAGATTATGAGTTCAACTTAGATGCTGAGGTTGCTGTGATTATTGGTCATGGTAATGTGGCTTTAGATGTGGCGCGAATTTTAGGCAAAACACGCGAAGATCTGGCGGATACAGAGATTAGTATGCAGGCCTTGGATGCTCTAGGGCAAAGTCAGATTAAGGATATTCATTTAGTGGGGCGCCGTGGTCCGGCTCAGGCGACCTTTACTAATCACGAAATTAAAGAACTTGGGACACTTAACGATTGTGATGTGATTGTGGCGGCCGAAGATTTAGATTTGTCGGCCGAAGATCAAAAAGAAATTGATCATCCCGATAACAAACAATCGTGCAAAAATGTAGAGGCGCTTAAGCTGCTTGTAGAGACGGGTCACACGGGGCAAAAGAATCGTCGCATTTGGTTTCATTTTTTCGAAAGGCCCGTAGAACTTTTGGGGGATCAAGATGTTGAAGGTCTCGTTTTAGGGCGTAATGAGTTGCAGGGTAAGGCGGGGTCTCAAAAAGTTGTGGCAACAGGTGAGACCAAGCAAATTGATTGCCAGCTCTTTATCCGTAGCATTGGGTATTATGGTGTGCCTTTGCAAGGAGTTCCGTTTGACGAAAAGCGTGGCGTGATTCCTCACAGTGATGGCCGAGTTGAAGACGGTGTTTATGTGGTGGGGTGGATTAAGCGTGGGCCTAGTGGGATTATTGGAACTAACAAACCAGATAGTGTTAAAACGATGGCCACCTTATTAAGTGATCTTGATCAATTAACGCCCTGCGAGCAGCCGACAAGTGATGCGATTCATCAACATCTTGCCAAAAGAAAAGTGCGCGTGATTTCTTGTGGGGATTGGCAAAAAATTAATGCCGAAGAAATCAAACGGGGAGAAGCTTTGGATAAGTGTCGCGAAAAATTCACTTCTCTTAACGATGTTCTTGCTTTTTTAGGTTAACTCTATGGCATGGACGGAGGTGGGGCTGTATGATAGAATGCTGAATGGAATAAGAAAAACATTAAAGGAGTATAGATCATGACTCACGTGATTACGGATCCCTGTATCGGTACCTGCGATACAGGGTGTGTCGAAGTTTGTCCAGTGGATTGTATTCATCCGACTAAAGAAGAGTGGGATGATTCCTATAAAGAAAGTGTCGAAAAAAAGCAGTTATACATCAATCCTGAAGATTGTATTGATTGCGGTGCTTGTGTGCCTGAGTGTCCAGTGGAAGCTATCTTTCCTGATGATAGCTTGCCAGACGATCAAGAACATCAAATCGAACTCAATGAGCTCTATTTTGATTAAATTTATGATGAGTCCGCTTAGTTTTATGCGCTTAGGGGCTATCCTAATGGCTTTAGCGATAGCCTTAGGTGGTTTTGGAGCCCATGCCCTTAAAGGTAAGGTGTCCGAATACTATTTGAATATTTTTCAAACAGGAGTGACTTATCAGGTGTATCACGCTTTGGCTCTTATGGGCTTGGCGTATCTTTGGAAAAGCAAAATTTTATCGCAAGGAAGGCCTTTGGTTCTTATGACCCTAGGCGTTCTTTTTTTTAGTGGAAGTTTGTATCTAATTGTGTTATCAGGCATTAACAGGTTTGGAATAGTTACGCCCCTTGGTGGCATTTGCTTGATTCTGTCTTGGGTCTGGGTGGCCTGTTCTTTTCATGAATGATCGTCATTTTAATAAGTCATGATAAGTATTCTTTTTTCATATATAATCATTTTTTTAGTTTTTTATTGTTAACTTTATGTTAGGAGGGGATATGTCTGGAGGGCGAAAAGTTTTACTGTCTCTGGTTGCAGTATGGATGGCTGTGCCCATAACGGGGATTGTGATGAAATCGAAGGTTCTTGAGATTGATCCTTCGCGGTATCACTGGATTGATCGTTTTGAGGATGAAGAGTTCAATATGGTGGGTGGAAAACGATTTCATGAGTTGGCTCCTTTTGCACAGATGAATGTTAGTTTTCACAAAGAAAAGCTTCCCGAAC
>CAZMGY010000023.1:0-4515 GCA_964565945.1 uncultured bacterium | reverse complement strand
TTGCTTTGTGAGATTCGTATTCAGCGACAAATTTCATGATTGTGGCATAATTTTTAGTCTGAGTTGAAATAAAAGGAACCCACCGCATCTCAACCTGGTGAACTTTTCCTAAATTTGATAAATTATCCATCATGAAAACCTGGCTATTAGCAGGAGCTCTCGCTAAAACGCTAAGTCCTACTTTAGTAGTTGGCAATGCAACTTTGTTCGTGCTTAACGTTTCTACCTCAAAGTTAGTTGTGTTACTGGTTTGTTTGATTGACAAATACCTGGCATACCTATTGACTACGTTAAGAGCATCCTCTACAGCTGCACGTTGCGTCCTAAGGTCTATATCTTCAAAATTCTCAAGAATCTTGTTTGACAGATGCAGAGTCGCTGACACCCGCTGTTGATGAGCTACAATCGCTAGAGTTTTTTCTTTCGCCAAAGCCTTATCCAATTCTTCCAGTAATGCAACTCCCTTGGCAAGATCCAGTTGATTCTTAGAAGTAGTCACCTTACCAAGCTTTTGAAAGTTTGTTTTCATATCTTTAGACAGTTTCTTAACAAGCTTACTCCCTTCACTTTTAGGATCCATTGTAAAAAAGTCAAATGCTTCATCCACAGTGTTTATCCCAGGAACAAAATCAACTGCTTCATCCAAATAATTGTTTACTTCAAAAGTATCTTTTTCTTGACTTTTAGACATTTTTTTACCAGAATCTTCTTCCTCTATTTTTTCCAAAGCGTCAACTCCAAAAGTACTCCCCACAGAAATTCCTTCTGCATTTTCCTCACAAAAACTCTCCACAGAAGAGTTTTCTTCCTCCCAATCCTCAACCTTAAAACTCCCCATAGAAGATTTCTCTTCCTCTTCCAAAGTGTCATTAACCTGAAAACTCTGCTCAAAAAAATTAGTATCGCGAGCCTTTACGCCAGTGTCACTATTCCAAGCAAGACTCTCTTCTTTATCCAGATTAGCAAAATCACGTTGGAAGTACCTTTGAAATGCTTTTAAAACAAATTTAAATTGTGCCTCATTTCGCATAAGAAAACGCGCTTCACGCGCACTGTTAAGAATATCCCCAAGTATAGATTGAGGTGTTTCTCCTCTTTCAAGCATTCGGGGCAACAAGATTTGAATTCCATAATCAAAAGCCACGAAAATCCCTGTGCGACCACATCCATCGGAACAATGTATCAGGATGGGTCCATTTCGGACAGGCACTAAACGTTTCTGGGCTTCTTTAACCAGTTCGTAGTACTCAAAAAAATCATGATAAGTACTTGCTGCGCCATTGGCACTGAGCCAGGTTGTGTATTGATATTGTTCAACTCTGCGGAGCTCGTCACTCCTCTTGTCACATAGTATAAAGGTGCGTTTGGTGACAGATCCCCTCACCAGAAGTTCTTCTTTTATCATAGTGACTTCAATTGGGCCATAGATTTTCTCGGATCCTTCTTTTTTTGGCCAATAGAGGTTACCCTTAGGTTTTGTTTCCGCAAAGTCTACCATCATTCCAATCACACGAGTGTTTTGTTCCCAAACCATATTCCAGAAGGCGTTCACAGTCTTTTCCGTGGGCGTTTGAGTGGCAATATAAAGTGCATTCCCTTCAAGATTAGGAATATAACTGGCATTGATATAGTCATCCACGCCTGCTTTGCTCTTAAAAAACCTTTTCTTGTGCAGCTCTAAATGTACACGGTACCTGTCTACTGGAAAAACATCTTTATAACGATTCTTTCCCTTATTTTCAGAATTACGACCTACTGTTGTATAGGCCTTTCCGCTCTTATCGATAAGATTGTTATAATTATCAGAGCTCTCCCAGAAAGAGTCATTGTCTAAAAGCCTCTTCCACTTTTCACGGGACTTTTCACGGGACTCTTCTGGTGAGTTTCTAAATCTAGCAACATCAAGATGACCGACATAATCATTTTTTTCAGATTCAGATTCACTACCCAAGCTGCTCTGATAACCAGTTAGCCACTCCCAGCCTTTATCCAGTGATTTTTGAGATGTAGCAATATCAACATGATCGACATAATCATTTTTTTCAGATTCAGATTCAGCAACAATACCCAAGTTGCTCTGAACATCTGTGGATTGAACAGTTGACCTAAAAGAATCACTTTGCACAGAAGGCAACTTAATATTTCTCCCGCTAGCAACGTCTTTACCTGGGCTTTGTTCTATGACTTTAGCTAAGACTAGAATTCTTGACTGGGGTGCTAACCCCCATGAGGATGGAGGTAACAATAACGAAAAAACAAAAATTTGAGATACTATCAACTTTAACATTCGAAAATTATAAAAAAATACAATTTATTTGTCAACAAAATTTTCACAACAACTCATGTTATTTTAAATTTAACCCCTTCAACATCGCCAAACTCTTCTTGAGCTAATCTGGCAAAGGGAATCCAGCGCAAACTCCAGGAAAACAATGTATTTACAAGCGTTTTTATTAAGCACTCAACTCGAATGATTTCATTCGGGCTATGTTCTCTAATTTTTGATGACGACTCGTAGCGTCAGTCCCCGAAAGCACAAGAACACTTGTGCTTTCTTGATCTTGTGGAATTTCCTTTAAAAAAAATCAACCAACTCTTTTAAAATCTTACACTTATCTTTCAAAAAGTTGAAATTTTAAGAGCATTATTGCTATTTAAAGCAGGGAAGTTCTGCTCAATGGTTTTTATATCAAGGCTAAGTGATTGCATTAAATGTGCGGGTGCTAACAAGCCTGTGCGGGCAATTAGAAGTTCGTTGCTGGGGGTCAGTTTATAGTTTAAAATATTCATAAGCACAGAAGTTTGGTTAATGGTTAGAAGGTTTTTTTGTTAAAACCATTATACTAGTTGAGATTTCTGTGCTTTTTTGTTTTCTATTTTTGGATGGGGAAATATATTTACAACCGTCTTTATTAAGCGCTCAATTCGAATGCTTTTATTAGGGTTATGTTTTCTAATTTTTGATAACGACCCGTAGCCTCATTCCCTAGAATTTCAAGAAGACTTTTTCTTTCTTGACCTTTTGGAATTTCATTTAAAAAATATTCAAACAACTCTTTAAAAACTTTATTCTTATATTCAAACAATACCTTTATAGTCACCTCGTTTACATTCGTTTCTAAGTCCAAAATTGTACGAAGAGCCTCTGACCCCTCTAGAGGTAGGCTTTGTTGTAGCGAAAGCATCTCTACCTTACTCGGGTCATTAAGCAATTTTTCAAAATACCTGTGAAACTCACGGCTTAATTTATTCAATTCTAGACCCTTCATTTTTCCAAGAGATTTGACTATAGCATCGGCATTAAGCGCTGTCGGCCGATATTTACGCTCCACATCCTTAAAGTTTTGCTCCACGGCATCCTTAATACTTTCCTCATTCGCAACACTCCTAGCATTCAACCACTTTGCTTTGTGAGATTCGTAGTCAGCAACAAATTTCATCATTGTGGGAAACTTTTTATTCTGAGTTGAAATAAAAGGAACCCACAGCTCCGCAACCTTGTGAACTTTTCCTAAATTTGATAAATTATCTATCATTAAAACATTGCTATTATCAGAAAATTTCTCTAACTTTAAGGCGCTAAGTTCTTTTAGAGTAGTTGGCCATGCAAGCTTTTCCTTGCTTAACGTTTCTACCTCAAAGTTAGTTTTGCTACTGGTTTTTTTGGCTGACAAAACATCTATATTTTTATTGAGCAGGCGAACAGTATTCTCTAAAGCTATCTCTATAGACATGCAATCAAGAGGATCCTTATCCCCAAAAGAGTTAAGCATCTTCTGCAAAAGATTCTGATTCGCCAACACCTGCCAAAGACTATTTATTACTACCTGATTATCCCTTATATCTAATAATGTAGGATAGTCTCGTCTTTTGTGAGAAACCTGTCTCATTAACGCAAATCCCTTGGTAAGAGCCATGTGTTGCGCAATTTCTTTTAATTTTTCAGAAAGTTTTCTTACTCGTTCGCTTCGTTTCTCATTATCAGTTATCTCATCAGCCTTTCTCAAATCTTTTTCTAGTGATTTTATATTTTTAGACAGTTTCTCAATAAGCTTACTCCCTTCACCTTTAGAAATTTCAAAAAAGTCAAATGCCTCATCCACATTGTCTATCTTAGAATCAGATCTAGCAAAATCACGTTGGACGTACTCTCGCAAGGCTTTCAAAAGAAACTTGTATTGTGGCGGAGTGTCCATAAAAAAACGAGCTCTTCGCATTTCATCAACAATACCCCTAACTATGGCTTGAGGGATTTCTCCTTCGGCTAAGCCTTGGGGCAACAAGGCTTGAACCGCATAGTCAAAGGCCACGAAAACACCTGCACGATTACATCCATCGGAACAATGTATCACGGTAGGTTGAACTGGGCTATGTCCTAAGCGTTTCTGAGCTTCTCGAACCAGTTCGTAGTACTCAAAAAAATCATTGTAATCATTTGGCGCGTCGTGATCGGGCCAGGCTGTGTATTCATACTGTTCAACCGCGCGGATCTCTCCAGTTTTTTTTTCCTCTAGT
>CAZMGY010000022.1:0-2242 GCA_964565945.1 uncultured bacterium | reverse complement strand
TAACACCTCCTTTATCGACCACAACATTCGCTTCTCTAACATCCTTATGCTCGTACACTTTCAAAAGAGGATCTTGGTAAACAGTCGGTAAGTTGTACCCAACAAAACGCTGCTCTTTTTCTTGATCGACTTTAGGAGTTTGTTGCAAAGCAGGCTCACCCCTTGTTAGACTTGAAGGCCTAGAATTTTGAGACCCTAGCGCCTCTTCTTTCTCCTTCAAAACCTTGTGCGCTTCCCAATTATTGATAAACGTCACCGTCCAATAATCACCTTCAACCTCAATCACTTTTTCGTTGTACAACAAATCCATCATAGCCACGGCACGTTTAATTTCACCAAACAGTAACAAAGATTCGCAACGATGTAACAGCCGCAAACGATTGTGGTTATAATTGCGAATATAACGTTTGAAGTCATTCTCGTTGATAACGCTTAAGCTTTGTGTTTCTTCGTTGTAAACTAGACCAATGTGGCATAAGTAAACATCATCATTTTGTTTCAGCTTTGTTCGAAATGCCTGATCCTTGCGCAATTGTACGATGTCGTCAAAAAGTTTTTCACGTGTTTCCTTAGGATAAGTCATAATACTGTAAGGGTTCCCCCCAACCTTCATACCATGAGACAAATAAGTGGGGTCATTAGAATCTCTGGATCTTTGAGACACATTAGGGTAAAACGCCCACATAAAATCATGACTTTCCATGTCGAACTTATCAACCAACTCTCCCGTTTCAGGATTATAGATCTCATTCAAGCTGTTACGCTGGCCCAGTAGAAGTTTTTGTGAGGTTACCTTGCCAAAACTTTGCTCAATCGTTTTTCCGCGAGCAAGCAAACCTTGAAAAGCTTTGGCCACGGATAATTGTAATTCCCTTTGATCAGGCACCTTAACCGCGAATTCATCTTCCCCAATCGGAGACCCCTGAAGTTGACAATCTTCTAGTACAACACCCTGCGATGAAGCCAAAAGTAAATTATTCGCACTCCCATCACCCTCGGAATCGGAAAAAAAATCGTCCGCTTCTTCATCGTTACCCCTACCTAAAGAGTGTCCCTCTATTTTAAACAATTGACTTCCCGGAGCTAAAGCCATTAGATAAGGTGTGTCGAAGAGTTGAAATATAAGAAAGTTCATAGCCAAGAGTCGCACAAACATTTTTAAAAGCATCCTCTTTTGGATTAAGATCTTAATGTTATCACAATATTTATATTATTATAATATTTTAAATGCATTTTTTTTATTATGAATCATTATACCCAAATCTAAAAATCAAAACCCCCAATTTTGCATTTAAATATTATGATTTCACCAACAATCAATTGCCTAATGCTTTTGTCCATTTAATTCAGAGCGTTTTTCACTGATTTTTTGATTTTTAAGCAAACTTTGCCCTCCTTAGTAAAAAAGTCTTGTTAGTAATAGCAATATATTAATTTATCTTAACACTTGATTAAGCAAGCCGTGGTATTGTGCTTAGCATTTAATCATTATCTGCCTACCATGCTGAATTACTTTAGCAGCAATGTTGTAAAGAGGGTGACGCACATATGTTGCTCTTTTGTTGACAAATTCAAGCGGCAGTAGTTGACGCATTAGGGCGAACAGATTATAAGAAAAACTACAAATATCAAAATACAAGGCATTTGTTTTGCCCCAAAATCATCTTTGAACCCTTTAATACGATTTTCACTATCCTCCGCTCTTTGATTGTAAAAATGTACAATCTCATTGTTATTTAAACCCTCAAGGTTAGTGGCAATCATGCGATAGACATACATACCAATCGCAAGACTTTGGTCTGTCTCATTGGCATATAGCCCTTATGTTTTTTATAAGTCCATGGGGCATCCGCTTTATTGGCAATCACCTCAGAGGCATCAATATTAAGTGTAATATTTTTACAGTTGTTCAAGGTGGCAGTGAGCAAAGTTTTATTAACTTCTGATAAGCCACTAATACCTTGATTGTCTTTACCCAAACGTCTTAACCAAGTAGCAATGGCTTGTGGTGTTGGTATTTTTGTTGAAGCAGTAAAAACAAGGCTTTGTCTTTGGCAATATGGATGGTGTCATCCAGAGATTTCCCACCTTTGTGTTGACTTTAGTACTAAGGTATTGATAAAAGTTGAAACTTTAAGAGCACTATTGCTATTTTAAGCAGGGAGATGCTGGTCCATGGCTTTTTTATATCAAGGCTAAGTGATTGCATTAAATGTGCAGGTGCTAATAAGCCTGTACGGCC